>DATNIT010000313.1:0-100119 GCA_035604335.1 Allostellaceae bacterium
CGAGTGGGACTGGCCGATAAGATGGACAGCCTGCCGATCGAGCTCTCCGGCGGCCAGCAGCAGCGTGTGGGAATTGCGCGCGCAGTGGCGATGAACCCCAAGGTGCTGCTGCTGGACGAGATCACCTCGGCACTCGATCCCGAACTGGTGGGTGAAGTGCTGACGGTGGTGCAAGAGCTTGCGAATGATGGGATGACGATGATCCTGGTCACCCATGAGATGTCGTTTGCGCGCGACGTTTCTTCACGAGTGGTCTTCATGGATGCCGGACGCGTCGTCGTCGAGGGCCCGCCCACCGAGGTGTTCGCGGCGCAGACGCACGAGCGGCTGCGGAACTTCTTGGCGAGGATCGAGTTTAAGCGGTCCTAAGGAGCCTACCGCTCGAGCGCGATCGGGCGGTGCATCGCGCAGACGGCGCGGCCGGTTCAGGTCAGGCTTGGATCAGACAGACCCAGGGGCGGTCGGCGTGCGCTCGCGCTTTCGCGCGTACATCGCCTGATCCGCGGCCTCGAGAGCGTCGCCGGCATTGTCGTTGCCGGCGAAACAGTGAACGCCAAAGGCGATCTCGAGAGGCAAGTTGCGTCCCTGCCACGACAGCGGGCGCAGCCGCACGGCTTCCGCCAGCTGAGCCGCCTTGGCCTCCGCGAGCGGACGGTCGGCTTGCACCAAGAGCACGCCGAACTCGTCGCCGCCCAGGCGCGCTACTACGTCGGTGTTGCGGACCTGCTCCACGAGAGTGCGGGCGACCTGCAAGAGCGCAGCGTCGCCAGCGGCGTGGCCGTAGGAATCATTGACGACCTTCAGGTGATTGACGTCGACGTAGACGATGCTGGCGGGCGTGCCGTAACGTTGGCCGAAGCCGATCATGCGGGTGACCTCGCGCAGGAACGCGCGTCGGTTGGCGATCGGGATCAGCGGATCCTCGTCGGCAAGCCGCTCGAGGAAATCGATGCGCCCGCGGGCATCGGTCAAATCGCGCCGCAGCTGATCGATCTCGGCCAGCAGCGCCATCATTGCCTGACGCACCCTGGGCGTGAGCTCCGCCTCGGGCACGCCGGAAAGATGGACCGGATCGAGAGGCCTCGCCGTGCCGCCGCCGTCAGCAGTCGCCGTCGCCAGGGCGGACGACTCCGTCCGGCGAAGGGTAGAAATACGGGAGGACGGCTTGCTTTCGCGGATTTCCATGTGCGGGAAGTACTGCCGTGACGAAGGGCGCCACCCCCGGCGCCACTACGAAGGAAACACCGATTTGCCTTAACAAGTGGCTAAGAAATGGGTCAGGGCTTGCTTGCCCTCGCGAGCGGCATCCACAATAATGTGCTGTTTCCCCAAGGCTGCACCGAGGCTTAACGCGCATGGCGGGAGAACGGCCGACGGTCGGCATCATCATGGGAAGCCAATCCGATTGGGATACCCTCCGACACGCTGCCGCGACCTTGGAGCGGCTGCAAATCCCCCATGAAACCCGCATCGTCTCGGCACACCGGACGCCGGAGCGGCTCTATGCCTATGCGCGGGAGGCGCGCGGGCGGGGACTCAAGGTGATCATCGCGGGGGCCGGCGGCGCCGCCCACCTGCCGGGCATGGCAGCGTCGATGACGCCACTCCCGGTGCTGGGCGTGCCGATCGAGACCCAGACCCTAAAGGGCATGGATAGTTTGCTCTCCATCGTCCAGATGCCCGGCGGCGTTCCCGTGGGCACGCTCGCGATCGGCAAGCCCGGCGCCATCAACTCGGCGCTCCTCGCCGCCGCGATCCTCGCCAACAGCGACTCCAAAGTGGCGGCGGCGCTCGATCGGTACAGAGCCGAGCAGACGGCAGCCGTCGCGGAGCGGCCGAGCGACGCGGCAGCGCCCAAGGGATGATCCCTCCCGGATCCACCATCGGGATCCTCGGCGGCGGCCAGCTCGGCCGCATGACGGCGCTCGCCGCGGCAGCGCTCGGTTACAAGACCCACGTCTACTGCCCCGACCCCTACGGCCCCGCGAAACACGTCACCGCCTTCTCGACGACCGCGGCCTACGAGGATCGGGCGTCGCTTGAGCGCTTTGCCGATGTGGTGGACATCGTCACCTTCGAGTTCGAGAACGTGCCGGCGGACACGGCGGAATTCCTTGCTGAGCTGAAGCCTGTACGGCCGAGCCCGACGGTGCTGCGCATCTCGCAGGATCGGTTGCGCGAGAAAGATTTCCTGCGCTCGATCGACGTCGCGACCACGGAGTACCGCGAAGTCACCGGCGCGGCTTCGCTCGCGCGCGCCGTTCGGGACTTGGGACTTCCAGCGGTGCTCAAATCGGTCCGCTACGGATATGACGGCAAGGGCCAAGTCAAGATCGCCGGCGACCCCGACATCGAGGCGTGCTGGAGGGAAATGGGTGGCCCGGTCGGCATTCTCGAGGGCTTCGTCGATTTCGCCTGCGAGCTCTCAGTCATCGTGGCGCGCAGCGGCCCGGGCGTGCTTGCCACGTACGTGCCCGCCGAGAACCAGCACCAGAATCATATCCTCGACACCACCATCGTGCCGGCGCGCGTGCGGCCCGAAGTCACGATGCGCGCCGAGGCGATCGCGCGCCACATCGCCGAGCGCTTGGACGTGATCGGGCTCGTGACCGTGGAAATGTTCGTGAGGCCGGATGACCAGGTGCTCGTGAACGAGCTGGCGCCGCGGCCGCACAATTCAGGGCACTGGACGCTCGACGGCGCGATCACCAGTCAGTTCGAGCAACTCGTGCGCGCAATCTGCGGCCTGCCGCTCGGCTCGCCCGAGCGGCACTCCGACGCGGTGATGAAGAATTTGATCGGCTCGGACGTCGAGAAATGGCGCGAGGTCTTGGCCGAGCCCAATGCCAAGCTGCACCTCTACGGCAAGGAGAAGGCGCTGCCGGGCCGCAAGATGGGCCACGTCACGCGCCTCGCTCCACACCGCTGAGATCGGAGGCTACTTCACCAGGCCTTCCGCCTTGAGCGCAGCCTGCACCGCGGGTCTCTGCGCGATCCGGTCACAGTAAGATTTGAGCACTGGCCATTTTGCGAGGTCGATGCCGACGTATTGGGGCCAGCCCAGGACAGTGTAGAGATATCCGTCGACAACGCTAAAGCCGTCGCCGAACGCGAAGGGCTTGCCCTCGAGCCGCTTGGTGAGGAAATCGAACTTGGGGGCGATACCTTCCCTCAATATCTCTTTCCAGGGATCGGTGAGCTTCGGGTTGAACAAGGCGCCGATGCCCTTGTGGAGCTCGGTCGCGACGTAGTTGAGCCACTCCTGGGCTTGGTAGCGGGCGAAGCTGCCGGCGGGCGGCAGCAGCTTTGCCTCCGGCTTCTTGTCGGCGATGTACTGCACGATCACGGCGGCCTCGGTCAGGGTCTGACTGTCATCGAGCTGCAGCACGGGCACGTAGCCCTTGGGATTAATCTTCAGGAAGTCGGCGCCCGATTTGGTCTTCTTCGTCTTGGGATCCATCTCTTCGAGCTCGAAGGAGAGACCGCTCTCGCGGAGCGCGATGTGCGGAGAGAGCGAGCAAGCGCCGGGGAAATAGTAGAGCTTCATCTTGGGCTCCTGGTTAGAGAAAATAGGGATCGCGAGGAATGGCCGCTCGGGCGTTCCGGAGGAATCCGCTCGGCCGCTCTTGTCGCTTCCGAAAGTATAGCTACATGTGTTTCGGAATTATGGCAAGTGCGCCCGCTTTCCTTCGCGGGCGCGACCAACCATACTCTGGTCCGTGAGATAGATCGGACTCGCCGTGAAGCAACGCTACTGTGCCGAGCTCTGCCCTCTCTTCCAGGCCGCGATGGACGTCCTCGCCCGGCCCTGGAACGGCCTCGTCATGGCCTTGCTCGAGGAATCCGGTCCGCTCCGCTTCAGCGAGCTGCGGGAGCGGCTCGACGCCATGGGCGACCGCATGCTCTCGGCCCGCCTCAAGGAGCTGGAGGCCCGCGGCCTGGTCGAGCGCACGGTGGCGCCCGGCCCGCCGGTCAAGGTCACCTATGCCCTCTCCGGGCTCGGCCTCGGCTTCGGCGACGTCCACCGAGCGCTCGGCCGCTGGGGCGAGCGTCTCGTCGCTGGGGAGCGGGCGAGACCTCGTGCCCGGAGCACCCGAAAGCCACACTCGAGTCCACGGCCAAGCGCGGCGCGCTGACCCGCCGTCATTCCCGCGGCACCGCGTCGAACGCGATCGAGATCCGGCGCTGGCTCGCCTCGAAGGGAATGGTGCGGTGGTAGAAATAGGAGGGGAATAGGATCATCAGCCCCTCCTCCGGCCTGATCGGCATGGAATCCGTCGCGGCCGTGAGCGGGAACTGATCGGGCGGCGGGCCCAGTTCGAAGAAGCCTGCCCGGCCTTGCTCCGGTGCGCCCACGAGCGCGGGCAATTGCGGGTAGTAGACGCCGCTCAAATAGCCGTCGAGATGGATATGCGGCGTGAGGTTGCCCTGGAAATGCAGGACCGCGGCCCAGGACGCGAACTCCCAGCGCTTCGGCGGACGAGCCAGGAACGGATGCGCCGCATTCGGCGGGATCGCGGCGATGTAGTCAGAGACGGCCTGCCGCACGATCGCTTCAAAGGCCGCGACCGGGCCCTCGCTCGGCCCGAAGAACGTCTTGGTGATGGCGAGCGCGGGGTGATGGTAGTGCGGATCCGCCTCCTCCGGAACGTGCAGGGTCGGATGCGCCAGGGTAAACTCCACCAGCGCCTGATTGAACTCCCGGAGACTGCCGTAGCCCGCGGGCGGCTCGATCTTGAGCCGCCGCACCAGATCGAAATCGAGGAGATAAGCCGCGGCATCGCGCTCGCCCGCCTCGTAGAGCGCCAATGTCTTGATCGAGAGCGCCTCGATGTTACCCGGCGCCAACTCGAGCCAGCGATCGCAGGCCTCGACCGCCGCGCGCGACTCGCCCGCGGTCAACAGGGCATTAGCGAGGTTGCTGTGCGCGAGCAGCCAGGTCGGCCGCCGCGCGATCACCGCGCGATAGGCGTCGATCGCCGGACCCCGCTCGCCCGCGCGCTCAAGCGCGATCCCAAGATTGCGCTGCACCTCCGGCGAGTCCGGCGCCAGGCGGAGCACGCGGCGATAGGCCTCCGCGGCTTCCTTGTTGCGGCCGAGCGCGTGCAAGGCGTTGCCGAGATTGTTGTGCGCGGCCACCAGATCTGGCCTGAGCTCGGCCGCGCGGCCGTACGCCTCGGCCGCCGCCTCGTTGCGGCCGAGCTTCATCAGCGCGTTGCCGAGATTGTAGTGCGCCTCGACGAAGTCGGGCCGGCGCCGCACCGCACGGCCATAAAGCTCAGCCGCCTCCGCCGCGTCACCCATCTCCAGCGCGATCATGCCGGCGAAACTCAGGACGTCCGGACGATCGGGCAGCTGCTTCAAGATCTGACGGCAGAATTGCAGGGCATCCGGGAGTCGGCCCGCCCGATAGGCCGCGAGCGCCTGCTGCTGCAGGTACGGCAACCCACCTGCGCCGGGATCGGCCCGTCCCGAGGGCGGCGGCATCGCCAACGATGTCCGCGTCAGCGCCGCCGCGCCAGGCGGACCAGCAGGAAGGGGTTGGGAAGCCGGGACGCCCAGGCTCGCATGCGTTCCGTCGCTTTCGGGATCGCCATGATGTCGCCGAGCCGCCGATCCAGGAAAGCGAGCGTGTCGGCGCTCTCGGGCGAGCGGTCGTCGAGCCAATAGAGCGTCGTGGCGCCATAGACGCCGGCGAGCAGGGCGCGTTTGGTATAGAAATTGAAATCTGTCGCGGTGTCGCCGGCGGCGTACCAGATGGCATCGACGGCGTCGTAGAGGAGCCGCGCGCCGAGCGCCAGGTTCTGCGGCGCGCTCAGCAGCGCCAGCGCGCGGCGCACCGCCTCTCGATGCGGCGCCAGCACGCCGAGGCGGGTCTGCACGCCCGTGGCGATGCGCTCGCGCACTTTGAGCGCGCTGAGGTCGCGCGCCTCGAGCGCTCTCATGGTCTCGCGATCGGCCCAATGGCTGAACCAGGCGACGAGGTCGCGGATGCCGCCGGGACAGAGGCTGCGCAGCTCCGCTCTTTCCAGACCCACGCGCTCCGCGGCGCGGGTGAGCACTGCGTCGGACCAGCCGTCGAACGGCACGTCCGGCAAGATCGCCGCGAGGAGCGCGTCCTTGGCTTGCCCTGAGTCCATGCCTTACTCCGCCGCTTGCGCGACCGCCGCCGCGAGATCGATGGGAAAGCGCTGCCACTCCTCGACGAAAGCGAGCAACCGGTGGTCGGTCATGCGCTGAGGATAGAGAATGCCATCGAGGTGATCGCATTCGTGCTGCATCACGCGGGCGTGGAAGCCCTCGACCTCGCGGTCGATGACGCCGCCCTCGGGGGTGAGGCCGCGATAGCGGATGCGCGAGAAGCGCGGCACCGCGCCGCGCAGGCCCGGCACCGAGAGACAGCCTTCCCAGCCGATCTCGCGATCCGCGCCCAAAGGCTCGATGATGGGATTGACGATCGCGAGCAATTCGCTGGGCGTGTCGAGCGACCGGCCCGTGACGCGGTCCGCCGGTACCCGGAAGATGACGACGCGCTCGGAGACATGCACCTGTGGCGCCGCGAGCCCGGCGCCGCCGATGTCCTCGAGGGTCTCGATCATATCGGCAACCAGCGCCTTGATCCGGGGCGCCGTGGGGTCGGTGACCCCTGCCGCGACCTGGCGCAGCACCGGGTGGCCCATGCGGGCGATCTTCAGAATGGCCATGGCGCCTACTATGTCCGCCCAGGCGGGCCGGGTAAAGCGGCTGTGGCCCAAGCGCAGCCCAGGCCGCGGCCCCCGCCTCGGCACCCTTGGCCCCCGGCTTCTCTTTCCCTGGCGGCTATGCTATAGAGGCGCCCGATTTCGGTGGGCCGCAATGCTTTGTGCGGCCCGTTTTGCGTTACAACCGGCGGCGCCGGCAGACCATAAGGAGAGTGCGGCTCGTGCAAGTCCTCGTGCGTGACAACAACGTCGACCAGGCGCTGCGGGCGCTCAAGAAGAAGCTGCAGCGGGAAGGCGTCTTTCGCGAGATGAAGATTCGCCGAAATTACGAGAAACCCTCCGAGCGGCGCGCCCGCGAGAAGGCAGAGGCCGTCCGGCGCCACCGCAAGCTCCTGCGCAAGCGGCTCGAGCGCGAGGGCTACTAGCCGGCCCGACCCAACCTCGGCCTTGCTCAATCGGGGCCAAGGGTGCGGTTGAAGATGTCCACGATCTCGGCGTTGATCTTGCGGTGAACTTCGGCGCGGTCGACGCCGGGTGCGTCGACGCACAGGCTCGGTAGAGCCGCCGCTTGCGCGGGCGAGCAAGGCGCCAGGAATACATAATGACCGCCCGGAACCGTCGCAGGCTCCGGCGGCCGAGGCAGCAGGCTCCGCACCCGCTCGGCGTTCCACCGGTTGACCAGCACGTGGTCGTCGGCGGCTTGATAGAGGCGGATCGGAACACCGATTCCCGCAAGCCCTTCCGCGTCGAACACCACCCCGATCGGCGCCATCACGACCGCGGCCTTGATGCGGGTCTCCTTCGGGACATCTCCGGTATTAGGTAGCAACCGCCACAAATAGCGGTTTGCCTCCGAAATACCGGGGATCGGAGATGAATGACCCAGTGGAGATTGGCTATAGGGTTCGCTTTAATTGGCATCGTTCCCTATTGGGGCAGTGTGGTAGGCGATCTCAAAAATATTGGTGCTATTCGAGGAAAGAGCGATGAGGTCTGCGTCGCGGTTGACATGAATTCGCGAGCAGAACTTGAGCCAGCGGCGTTTACGGAATGCGTCTCGGTATTTGACCTCGCCGAATATATAGATATCCATGCTGCGGTCTCTGATTCCAGCAAGCTCGGTTGCCGAAAAATTGGTTTGTCTTTCGTGGGCCCCCATCATCGGAACGTCCGGGAAAAGGACTACAGGCGGGCTCCATTCACTGGTAACGGGCGGCAACGCGAATCGTTTTGTCAATTGTTTCGGGAAAACACCGATCATTGCCCGATGAGTCAGACGGTAAGCCGGTGTGTCGCCCAAATTACGAAGTTCATATCTCGCAGTCGGCCAGTGCGTCTCATCGAAGCTGGTTATGAAATTCGGTTGGGCGGAGATGTAGGCACGGGTCTGTTGGTGAGCGGAACGCCTCATAACTCTAACGGTGAGGTACAAGGCTGCGAATTGCAGAAAGCCGACCAGAGCCGTAATGGCTGCAATCTTATCCCCGGTAGACAGGCTCTCGACCCACGGTGCAAGGCCGCCACCCCCCTGGCCCGGCGCTTCATCTTTTCTTGTGGGTTTGCCTTGATCGGGCTGCTGCTCGCCATTTGGGGTGGGGACTATCTTGACGAAAAACGGCGACTGCTCGGTGCCGCGTTGGTCGGGAGCGGATTGCTGCTGGGGGGTGCGGGTTTTTGCTGCTGTGGGCGACCCTTGCCTTGCCCCAAACTTGGGGCTGGTTGCTGTAGTTGTGCTGCTGTCGGGAAACTAAAAAGAATCGCGAACAGCAATACGAAAACAAGACGCCTCATACCAGCCCCGCACACTGGTTTATGGCAATCTTACAGGTCTTCTAGTCTCACGCCATCCCGCTTGCTTGCCGCCGGAGACCCTGGGCTGATCGAAGCTGTCGCCGAGATGACGAGGTGCCGCCACGACCATGCCGTTGCGCGCAAGGGACTCGGCGAGGTCATGGTGCCCGAGGTCGCCCCCGCCGCTGCCGTGAGAGATCACGATCAGTCGATGCCGGCCGGGTACCGGCGGCGCATTGGGTGCGGCGGCGATCGTATAGCGGCCGGCCTCGAAGCTGGCCGCCGGGGCTTCGGTCGGGTACCACACCGATACCGGGATCGGCGGATCGCCGGGCGCGGTCAGGCTCATGTAGCCCGCGCGATAGGGATCGTCGGCCAAAGACCGTCACGGGTGAGGCGAACGCCATCAAGACGCCGAGACAGACCGCGAGCGCGCGCCAAGGCGCGAGCAAGGGTTACCTCAGGCGCCCATCGCCTTGACGATCTCCTCGCACATCTTTTTGGCGTCGCCGAACAGCATCATCGTGTTGTCGCGATAGAAGAGCTCGTTCTCGACACCGGCATAGCCGGACGCCATGGAGCGCTTCACGAACAGCACGGTCTTCGCTTTCTCCACGTCGAGGATAGGCATGCCGTAGATCGGCGATTTCGGGTCGGTCTTGGCGGCCGGATTGGTGACGTCGTTGGCGCCGATCACGAAGGCCACGTCCGTGGTGGCGAAATCGCGGTTGATCTCCTCGAGCTCCAGCACCTCGTCGTAGGGCACATTCGCCTCGGCGAGCAGCACGTTCATGTGCCCGGGCATGCGGCCCGCCACGGGGTGGATCGCGTAGCGCACCGTGACGCCTTCCTTCTTGAGGAGGTCCGCCATCTCGCGCAGCGCATGCTGCGCCTGCGCCACCGCCATGCCGTAGCCCGGCACGATGATCACGGAGCTGGCGTTCTTCAGGATGAACGCGGCGTCGTCCGCGCTGCCGGACTTCACGCTCTTGTCGCCGTGACCCACCCCCGCCGCCACCGTGCCGCCCTCGGTGCCGAAGCCGCCGAGGATCACGTTGAAGATCGAGCGGTTCATGCCCTTGCACATGATGTAACTCAGGATCGCGCCCGAGGAGCCCACCAGCGCGCCCGTGACGATCAGGAGGCTGTTGGCGAGCGTGAACCCGATACCGCAGGCGGCCCAACCCGAGTAGGAATTGAGCATGGATATTACGACGGGCATGTCGGCGCCGCCGATCGGCAGGATCAGCAACAGCCCGAGCGCCAGCGACAGCAATACAATGAGCCAGAACAGCAGCGCCGACTGGTCCAGCACGAAGTAGACGATCAATACCGCGAGCGCGATGCCCAGCACGGCATTCAGCGGATGCTGGCCCGGGAACACCAGGGGCGTGCCGGTGATCAGTGCCTGCAGCTTCGCGAACGCCACCACCGAGCCCGTGAACGTGATCGCGCCGATCGCCGTGCCGAGGCTCATCTCGATCAGGCTCTGTCGCTCAATCGCGCCGACATTGCCGATGCCATAGGCATCGGGCGCATAGAAGGCGGCGGCGGCGACGCAGACCGCGGCAAGACCCACCAGGCTGTGGAACGCCGCCACCAGCTGCGGCAACGCGGTCATCTGGATGCGCAGCGCGATGAAGGCACCGGCGGCGCCGCCGATGACGATCGCGATCACGATGCCGATGTAGCCGCTCATGATCGGCAGCGCCAAGGTCGTGCCGATGGCGATCACCATGCCGGCGATGCCGTAGAAATTGCCGTGGCGCGCGGTCTCGGGCGACGACAGGCCCTTCAGCGCCATGATGAAGCAGACGGAGGCGACGAGGTAGAGCAGGGCTGCGAGATTCTCGGTCATGTCCGCGGCTCCGCTACTTGGTCTTCTTCTTGAACATCTGCAGCATGCGCTGGGTCACGATGAAGCCGCCGAAGATGTTGACGGACGCCAGCGTCACCGCGATCAAGCCCATCGCCTCCGAGAAGCTGCGCCCCGCCGACGCGATCAGCGCGCCCACCACGATCACGCTGGAGATCGCGTTCGTGACGCTCATCAGGGGCGAATGCAGCGCGGGCGTGACGCGCCAAACAACGTAGTAACCGACGAACACCGCGAGCACGAACACGGTGAGGAAGAACACGAAGACATCGCCGTGCCCGCCGGCTTGCGCCGCCTGGGCGGATAGCGTGCCCACCTGCTGCGCCAGCCCGTCGAGCTGATTGGCGAGGTGATGGGCTTGGCCCGCGAGGTCCTGAGCTTGGCCGGCGACCGGCGAAGTATCCATGGCGTCAGGCTCCTGCCGCGGCGGGTGCCGCTCCGGCCAGTTGGGGGTGCACGACGGCGCCGTCCTTCGTGAGCAGAGTCGCCTTCACGATCTCGTCGGCGGTATCGATCTTGAGCGCCTTGTCCTTGTCGATCAGGACGGCAAGGAAATTGAGCAGGTTCTTGGCGTAGAGCTGACTCGCATCGACCGCGATGCGCGAGGGCACGTTGGCGTGGCCCACGATACGGACGCCGTTCGCGCTCACCGCGACCTCGCCGAGGCGACTACCCTCGCAGTTGCCGCCCTGCTCCACGGCAAGGTCGACGATCACCGAGCCCGGCTTCATCACGCCGACCATCGCCGCGGTGATCAACACCGGCGCCTTGCGGCCAGGCACCAGCGCGGTGCAAATGACGATGTCGATCTTCTTGAGCGCCTCGGTCACGTGCTCGCGCTGCCGCCGGGCGAAATCCTCGCCCATTTCCTTCGCGTAGCCGCCCGCGGTCTCCATCGCCTTCATCGCCTCCAGATCGACCGCGAGGAAGGTGGCACCCAGGCTTTCCACCTGCTCCTTGGCGGCGAAGCGCACGTCGGTCGCCGACACGATGGCGCCGAGCCGCCGCGCCGTCGCGATCGCCTGCAAGCCCGCGACACCCGCCCCCATCACCAGCACCCGCGCCGGCGGAATGGTGCCGGCGGCGGTCATCATCATGGGAAAGGCGCGGCCGAACTCCGCGGTGGCATCCAACACTGCCTTGTAGCCCGCAAGATTGGACTGGGAGGACAGGACGTCCATCGATTGCGCCCGCGTGATGCGCGGCACCAGCTCCATGGCGAAGGCGGCGATCCCTGCCTCGGCATAAGCCTTCACGTCCTCCAAGTGCTGCAGCGGATGCAAGAGACCGATCAGCACCGCGCCACGCCGCATCGCCGCGAGCTCGTCGAGCTCGCCCTCGCCGGCGCGCAACGGCCGCTCGACCTTGAAGACGATATCCCCCGCGCCGAGCGCCTCGGCCGCATCCGGAGCAATCGACGCGCCGGCGGCCCGAAAGGCGTCGTCCGGAAACGCCGCGCCGTCGCCCGCACCGGTTTCCACCACGACCTCGAAGCCTTGGCCGACTAGACGCTTCACGGTGTCGGGCGTTGCCGCGACTCGGCGTTCGTGCGGCCGGCGCTCCTTCGGGATGCTGATCTTCATTCGGCGTCTCTGTGTGGTCGTGTGAGAGGCCCGGAACCGGACACGAGGTGGCGACGGGCATGGCCCCCGGGGAGGGCCGACACAATGACGCGCGACGCCAGGTTTGTGAAGCCTTCGCAGGTGCGGCGTATGGTTGCGCGACCTATTTCATCAAATTGCTCGCGCGCGCGAGTGCCGCGTCGCAGAGGGCCGGCCGGCCGTGCTGCTGGTCGATGCTGGCCTTCTCGATCAACAGCCGCGCCTCCTCCCGGCGCTTTGCATCCTGCACCTGGGGCAGCTTGGCCTGCAGCGCCGCAAGATCCGCGGTGCACTCTCCGTGCGCCGCCCCCGCGGTCGCCAGCGCGGCGCCTATGACGAGCGCTACCCCTACCCCTTTCATCGGCCCCGCCCCTTGCATAGAATGCCCCTAATTCTGTGGACTAGCGCGATTCGCGGAATTTTCCAAGGGTCTTCAATGCCTTGGGAACCCATTTTCCAGATGTCTCAGAGGCCCAGGCCGCTTGCCCCAAGGGAATAAAGCCAATCAGGACCCGTTGTCACCTGGTCAAGCCGGTTCGAGCGACCCGGCGGCGTCGGGGTTCCGCCCAGTGAGCGCTCGCTTCAGCGACCAGCTCGTGGCAGTGCTCCCCCGACTTCGGCGTTTCGCGCGCGGCTTGACCGGTTCCGCGGTCGAGGCGGACGACTTGGTTCAGGCGGCTTGCGAGCGGGCATTGACCCGCGAGCACCAGTTCCAGGAAGGCACCCGCTTCGACAGCTGGATGTTCCGCATCGTGCAGACGATCTGGATCGACCAGATCCGCGCGCGGGACGTCCGCAAGGAGGAGCCGGAGGCGGAGGCAGAGCGTATCGGCACCGACGAGTCGATGCGTCAAGTCGAAGCGAGATTGGCGCTGGCCGAGGTACGGCTGGCACTGAAGGAGCTGCCGCCCGAGCAAAGGGCGGCGCTGCTCCTCGTGACGGTGGATGGGCTGAGTTACAAGGAAGCGGCTGCAGTCGCGGAGGTGCCTGTAGGCACCATCATGAGTCGTTTGGCGCGGGCGCGAGTGGCGCTCCAAGCCAAAGTCGGCGGCGGTCGCGGGAGCAAGGACGATGCAGAAGCCAAGCGATGAGCTTTTGATCGCCTATCTCGATGGCGAGCTCGATGTCGAGACGTCCGACGAGGTGGCGGCGGCGATCGCGCGCGACCCGGCGCTCGCCCGCGAGGCGCAGATGCTGGCCGCGACCTCGGCCGCGTTGCGCGTGGCGTTCGACGACGTACTGCGCGAGCCGGTGCCCGAGCGCCTGCTTGCGGCAGCGCGCGGCGAGCTCGGCGACGCCAAGGTCGTGCGATTTCCGGAGCCGCGAAAGCAGCCAGCCGGCCAGACGGCGTCGGGTTGGCGGCGCTGGGCGGCACTGCCCCTCGCGGCCTCGGTGGCGGGGCTGATCGCCGGCGGCGGATTGGGCTATCTCGTGGCGACGCAATCGCCGATCGGGCTCGCCGTGCCGCCGCAGGAGCAGGCTGTCGCGGCCAGCGCGAACTGGCTCGACAACGTCGCCGGCTATCACAAGATGTTCGTGACCGCCGGCCCGAACGATGCGGCGCTCGTCGACATTCCCGCGGACCCCCAGAGCAGCGGCGAGCGCAAGCTGGCGCTGCCGCAGGATTTCCGTCTCCCCGATCTGAAGCCCTGGGGCCTCGCCTATCAGGGCGGCCGGGTGCTGTTCATCGAGGGCCGGCCCGCGACGCAGCTCTTCTACACCACCGACAACAAGGCCCTGGGCCCGGTGACGGTGGTGGTGGGGAACACCTCGTTGCCCGACAAGGCGCCCACGCCCGAGCAGCGCGGCGACATCAACATGCTGTGGTGGCGGCACCACGGGCACGAGTATGCCGTCGTCGGCACCGCCAACCTCGGCTATCTCTGGAACATCCACAACGACCTCGCCTGGCAGCTGGACGCGATCTAGCGGCTTAGGTTGGCGCGCGTGAGCCAAGCGGGCGCCGAGGCGATCGGCGCCGTTCTTCCGCTGCGCGTGAGTCGGCGCCGGGGCGCCGAGATCATCCCGCGCTGCCGGATCCTCTTCGCGTCGCTGGCCGCCTTCGCGGAGCCTGGCCTGTTCGAGGAAATCACCGTCGTGGTTCCCGGGCGGGATCGACAAGACGTCGAGCGCCTTTGCCATGAATGGAACCCGCTGCCCTTGGTCGTCGTCGACGAGGAAGAATACCTTCCCGCCTTGCGCCAACATCGCCTCGCCCCCGGCTGGTTTCGCCAACAGGTGATCAAGCTGCAGGGCGCGCGTCGCCTGGACGCGCCGTTCTACATGACCCTCGATGACGACGTCATCCTGTGCAAGACGCTGCGGCGGTCGGATCTGTTCGTCGGGGCGAAGGCACTGCTCGAGCCCAATCCGCGCACCGCTCACGTGGAGTGGTGGGCGGGATCGGCGCGCTTGCTCAAGCGGCCGATCGACCTGTCCGCTCCCGGAATGTTCGTCACCCCCGCGATCCTCGCGCGGCCGATCTGCCTGCGGCTCTTCGAGGATCTCGAGCGCTGCCACGGCGCCGATTGGGCCGCGGCGCTGCTGCGACAAACGAGCCGGCTCAGGGCGCCGTCGTGGAGCGAGTATGCGCTCTATTACCTCGCGGCGGAATCGGCGGGAATGATACCGGAGTTCCACGCGATCGCAGGCACCGACACGCCCCAGCGCCTTTGGTGCCCAACATCCGTCTGGCAGAGATCCGACTTCGAGCGCTGGAACGTCGCGGAGTGCTTCGATCCGGAAGCGCCGGGATTCTTCACGGTAATCCAAAGCAACGCGGGCATATCGACTGCCGAGATCTGCCGGCGGATCGCTCCCTATCTCAAGGTTTGAGCGGCCGGCTTACCGCGTCGCTGCCGACAGGCTTTGGCGCTGCCGCCCGGACGCGTCGAAATTCGTAGGATCCAGCCAGCGCTCGTAGCGCGCCTTCAGAGCGGGCCAATCGCGGTCGATGATCGCGTACCAGGCGGTGTCGCGGTTGCGCGACTTATAGACGGTGGCCTGCCGGAAAATACCCTCGAACTGAAAACCGAGCCGCAGCGCCGCGGCGCGCGAGGGCGCATTAAGGGCGTCGCATTTCCATTCGTAGCGGCGGTAGCCCAGCTCGTCGAACACGCGACGCATCATCAGGAACATCGTCTCGGTGGCCGCCACGGTGCGCTGGAGCGGCGGCGCGTAGTTGATGTGCCCGACCTCGATCACGCCCGGCGCGGGATCGATGCGCAGATAGCTCGCCACGCCCACGGCGCGGCCGGTCTTCTGGTCGACGACCGTATGAAAGAGCGGATCGTCGCCCAGGCAGGCCTTGCGCATCCAATCTCGATAATCATCCAGCCGCTCGAACGGGCCGTAGGGCAGATACGTCCAGTTCCGGCCTTCCTTGTCCTCGAGGTTGGCCGCATGGAGGTCGGTGGCGTGACGGTCCGCGTCGATGGGCTCGACGCGGCACAGCCGGCCTTCCATCGCCGTGCGCGGCGGCCGCGGGCGCGCGCTCCAGCCGGGCAGCGGAAATCCGATGGGTTGCCCCAGGTGATTGAGATGATCGGTCATGGACGAGTTGCCCCCTTCCGCGCGGTATCGAACGACAGCTGATACCGGACGGGCAGCGGCGCGTCTAGGCAGCGCCCTTGAACTGCGTGTTGTAGAGATCGGCGAAGGGACCGCCGCGGCGCATCAGCTCGGCGAAACTGCCGTGCTCGACGATGGTGCCGTCGCGCAGCACCAGGATCACGTCGGCGTCGCGCACGGTCGAGAGCCGATGCGCGATGATGAAGGTCGTGCGCCCCTCGGTGAGCCGGCGGATCGCGGCCATCACCATGGCCTCGGTCTCGACGTCGAGCGCCGAGGTCGGCTCGTCCAAGATCAGGATCGGCGCATCGCGCAGGATCGCGCGCGCGATGGTGAGGCGTTGCTTCTCGCCCTCGGAGAGCGTGCCCGCGCCCTCGCCGATCACGGTGTCGTAGCCCTGCGGCAGCGAGCGCACGAGGTCGTGGATGCGCGCGAGCCGCGCCGCCTGCTCGATCTCGGCGTCGCCGGCGCCCGGCCGGCCATAGGCGATGTTGTCCTTGACCGAGAGCGGGAACACCAGCGGCGGCTGCAGCACCATGGAGATCTGCCGCCGGAGCTCGGCGATGCGGTACTCCCCGAGCGGCACGCCGTCGATCAGCACCGAGCCGGCGCTCGGATCGAAGAACCGCGGCAGCAGCCCCAGCAGCGTCGATTTGCCGGCGCCGGTCGGGCCGACGATGGCGACCTTGGTGCCGGGCTCGATCTTGACGTCGATGCCGTTGAGCACCGCCAAGTCCGGTCGGTAGCCGAAGGAGACGCCGCGCCACTCCACCGCCCCCCGCGCGCCGCCGGCTGGAAATCCGCGCGTGCCGTCCTTGAGGTCGGCCTCGATGTCGAGCACCTCGAAGCAGCGCCGCGCGCCCACCCGCGCGCCCGCGATCAGGCCCCAGCTCTGGGTGATCTGGTTGACGGGCTGATAGAGCTGCGCGAGGTACGAGATGAACACGATGAGCTGCCCGAGGCTGAGCCGCCCGCTCAAGACCGCGCTGGCGCCGACATAGACGACCAGCGCGGTACCGGCCGCGATCACCGCGTTCACCACGGCGGAATAGAGCGTCTGCCAGCCGTAGAGCCGGAGCGTCGCCACCAGGCTCGCGCGGCTCGCACCCATGAAGCGGCGGTGCTCTTCCTCCTCCTTGGTGAAGGCCTGCACCACCTTGATCGAGGTCATCGCCCACTGCACGAGGCTGTAGACCAGGCTCTCGCGCTCGCGCACCTCGGTCGCGAGCGTGGTGATCTTGCGGTTGAAGAGCGCGATCAGCACGAAGAGCGCGGGCACCACGATGAGCGCGATCAGCGTCAGCAGCCAGTCGAGCCGGGTCAGAACCACGAGCATCCCGGCCAGCAGGATCAGGGCCGACACGATCGGCAGGATCCCGTTCATGATCAGGGTCTGGACCGCGAAGCTGTCGGCGGTCACGCGGTACATGAGGTCGCCGACCTTCTGCCGGCTGTGGAAGGCGAGCGACAGGCGCTGAAGGTGGCCCATGAGCGCGCCGCGGAGATCGTTGACCATCCGCTGGCCGACGCCGATCGTGGTGATGTTGTGGAGCAGCGTCAGAAGCCCGCTGCCGAGATTGATGAGCACGAGGGCGACGCAGGCGCCGGCGAGGAGCGCGCCCGCCGACCAGCCCTCGAGCCAGGCGATGCCCGGGGGCTTGCCGCCGAGGACGTCGTCGATCACCACCTGCAGCGGCCACGGCTTCAGCAGCTCGAAGCCAGAGATCAGGAAGACCTGGGCCAGAGCGAAGAGAAAGCGCCAGCGATAAGGCGCCAGAAACGGGATCAGCCGGCGCAGCACCGGAGGGCCTCCGGTCTCAGGCGGCGCTGGGCGCGAGCGAGGATTGCGCGGGAGCCTTGTTGATCGGCGTTACCGGCAGCAGCCCCGCCTCGATCGCCACCGAATCGATGAAACCGTGCATGACCTGACCGAACTCGAAGGTGTGCCGCAGGATCACCACGCCATGAGCGAGACCGGCCACCGCGATCGCGAGCGCCACCATGGGCGCGCCCAGCGCCAGCGCGAGCACCGAGGCCGCGAGATAGCTGCGGAGGATCAGCTTGGCGAAGCGCGACAGCGTCAACATGCAGCGCACGCGCAGGAAGCGCTTGTTGCCGCCGTGGTTCTCGGCGCAGCACAGCACCAGGGCGCGCGTCCAGACCCCGCGCGATACCTTGATGTCCCAATCGCTCCATCCGCTGTCCATCACGACGAAGTACTTGAGCGGCGTCAGCACGCGCATGAGACCGCCGAGGACGGCCTCCTTCTCGTCGCCGCGCTCGCTCCAATAGGAGAGATAGAGCGCGCGGCCAAGCCAGGAAACCCGCGCCTTCTGCTCGACGGCGCCGAGCGCGCCCTCGAGCTCCTCCGGATGCGCCGCCTTGAAGCGCCACTTGAGGCGCTCCCAGCCGCGCAGGATGGGGCCCAGATAGACGAGCAGCGCCACCAGCGCGCGCGCCTTGACGCCGCGGAAGCGCGGATCGATCGGTGCCCTGAGCGCGGTGTTGATCGCCAGCACCCAGGTCGTGAGCAGCGGCAAGCCCAGGAGCCAGAACCAGCCGCCGGCGAGCGCACCCGCCGCCGCAAGCGCCAAGGCCGCCACGTTCCACTCGAAGCTCAGCGGCAGCACCGCCGTCAGCGAAGAGGGCGGCTCGTACATGGTCTGGAACAAGCCGCGGCCGAACACGCCCGAGTAGACCAGCGGCTTGCGCGAGACCAGCAGCGAGGCCGAGAGATCGCCGTAGATGCGGCCCAGCCACTTCGCCTGGCCGAACAGGTTGAAGCGGAGCGGATGCTTGGCATAGACCAGCGCCTCCGCCTTGCCGTAGCCACGCTGCTGGCCGAGATAGGCGCCGACGGTGTTGCGGCGGAAATGCCAGACGATCGCGGCCGGGCTGAAGCCGATGGTGTGGCCCGCATCCTGGAAGCGCCAGCACATGTCGACGTCGTCGCCGGCCGCGCGGTAGGTCGGGTCGAACCCGCCCAGCGCCAGCAGCGTGTCGCGCCGGAACGCCATATTGCAGCCGGCGATGTGCTCGGCGGTCTCGTCGGTCAGCAGCACATGCGTCGGCCCGCCCGGCGACACCGCCACCGCCGAGGGCACCAGGCCGTCCTCGGGCGGCGGAAAATTCGGGCCGCCGCACGCCACCAGCTGCTTGCGCTCCATGGTGGAGACGAGATAGGTCAGCCAATCGGGGTCGGCGACGCAGTCGCTGTCGGTATAGGCGACGATCTCGCCGGTCGCCGCCTCGGCGCCGACGTTTCGCGCGACGCTCAGGCCCTTGTTCGGCTGGCTGATGATGCGCGCATAGGGAAAGCGCTCCGCGATCGCGAGGGTGCGGTCGGTCGAGCCGTCGTTGACGACGATCACCTCGTAGTCGGGATAGTTGAGCTGCTCGAGCGAGGCGAGGCAGGGCTCCATGGTGCGCTCGGCGTTGTAGGCGCACACCACCACCGAGACGCGCGGACCGTGCGCGAGCCCCGGCGGAATCGGTTCCTGGAAGCGCCGCGCCACCGCGCGGAACGCCGGCTTCGGCACGCGGTCGCGATCGACCAGTCCGAAGGCCCAATCCTGGATCAGGTGACCTCCGGTGAACCACTCGTCGGTCCATGCGAAGACGAAGGTGCCGGCGGTGCCCATGTCGAAAGCGGCGCGGATCTGCCAGGACAGAATATTCGCCTGCGCCTCCTCGCCCTCGCGGAAGGAATCGATGCCGAACTCGGTCAGCACCAGCGGACGGTCGACCGCGAGGTTCTGCAGCCTCGAGAGATAGCGGCGGAACGCGCTCTCGTCGTGCAGGTAGACGTTGAAGCAGACGAAGTCCGTGAAGTCGACCGCCAGGTATTCGGTCGAGGGGAAATTGGCGTAGCTCACGAGGCCCGTGGGATCGACGGCTTTCACGGCCTTCATCAGGCGGATGAGGAACGCGCGCACGCGCTCAGCGCCGTGCCAGCGCACCATGTCGGGCGGAATCTCGTTCCCGATGAGATACGCGAAGATCGCGGGGTGACGGCCGAGGCCCTGAACGGCCTCAGTCACGTTGCGCAGGATCTCGGATTGGGTCTTGCGACTGTCGAGGAAGGCGATGTGCTGCGACCAGGGTATGCCCACCAGTACTCTGAGCCCCGCTTCCGCCGCACGGTCGAGCAGCCACACCGGCGGGACCGTGAAGACGCGCACGACCGTGGCGCCCATTTCCGCCATGAGCCGGAAGTCGCGCACGACCATGTCGCACTCGGGGAACTGCCTGCCGTGGGAGCCCACCGGGAACGGACCGTAGGTCACGCCCTTGACGAAGAACTTCCGATCGCCCGCGAAGAAGAATTTGCCGCGGACGCGGATGGGCGCCAGGGTCTCCGCGCTCGCGCACGGCAACAGCGGCAGCAGAACTGCGGCCTCGTTCATGCACTGTGCCTCCGTGACGGCGAGCTTTAGTTACCCGCCGCCGACTGCCGCACTTGGGTTTCCCGGCTGTGCCAGGCCCAGGCGGTCTTCAGAATTGTGTCGAGATCGGAAAGCTGGGGACGCCAACCGAGCAGCTCACCGGCGCGGCTCGCGTCGGCGACCAGCACCGGCGGATCGCCGAAGCGCCGCGGCGCCTCGCGCCGCGGGACGCGCCGGCCTGTCACGCGCTCGGCGGCCGCGATCACCTCGCGAACGGAGTGGCCGACGCCGGTACCGAGATTGACGGTGATGCTCAGGCCACCCCTGAGGAGGAGATCCAGCGCCTTGACGTGCGCCTCGGCCAGGTCCTGGACGTGGATGTAATCGCGGATCGCGGTGCCGTCGGGCGTGGGATAGTCAGTGCCGAGCACGTCGATCTGCGCCCGCCGGCCCAGCGCCGCCTGAAGCACCAGCGGGATCAGATGGGTCTCGGGCTCGTGGTCTTCGCCGATTTCGCCCTCGAGGTCCGCGCCCGCCGCGTTGAAATACCGCAGGGCCGCATGGGTGACGCCGTGCGCGGCCCCATACCAGTGCAGCATTCGCTCCACCATGAGCTTGCTCTCGCCGTAGGGATTGACCGGCCGCTGCGGCGCGCTTTCGGCGATCGGCACCCGATCCGGCACCCCATAGGTCGCGCATGTAGAAGAGAAAACGATGTGGCGCACCGAGCAGGTGCGCATCGCCTCCAGGAGGGTCAGGGTGTTGGCGACGTTGTTTCGAAAATAGAGCCCGGGCTGCGCGACGGACTCCCCGACGTAGGCGAAGGCCGCGAAATGCAGGACCGCTGCTATGTCGAAGCGCTTGAGGCTTTCGGTAAGCCGCCCGGCATCGGCGAGGTCGGCTTCCACCAGCGGGCCCCAGCGGACAGCCTCCCGGTGGCCATGGATGAGGCTGTCGTAAGCGACCGGACGGTACCCCGCGCGGGCCAGGGCCTTGCAGGCGTGGCTGCCGACATAGCCGGCGCCACCGGTCACCAAAATGGTTTTACTCATCGCGTTTCGGAGTGCCGTTCGGGTTCTGGGACGGATACGCCCCCCGAGAACGGCCGCCGGTGCCCCCTTCTTCCGCCGCGGCGGATATTTTTCGGCCGTCCGTCTTACGACGCGCCCGGCAGTATCGCAAGCCCAGAACGCAGGCCTCGGACCGCGAATCTGGCGCATCTTCGGGCGTTAACCGCACCATTTCTTGACGCCGGACGGGCCTTGGCGAGAATGGCGACGCTCGGCTGTCTAGCTGGGGCAGAGCGGTCGCCTGCCATCGGCATAGAAAGGGCTGTGGCGGGCCACGGGGGATCCTAGGGTTTGATGGAGCATGGTTCGTCGCGCACCATGCTTCCTGGCCAGGCCGGAATTTTCCGACCGAGGGCTCGTTATTCCCGGGCATTGATCAGGAGCTTGCATGCGCATCGCGGTTATCGGAACGGGCTATGTCGGCTTGGTCTCCGGCGCCTGTTTCTCGGAGTTCGGGGTTTCCGTCACCTGCGTCGACAAGGACGCAGCCAAGATCGAGCGGCTGAAGGCGGGCGAGATCCCGATCTATGAGCCCGGTCTCGACGAGCTGGTGACGAGCAATGCCCGAGCGGGCCGGCTGTCCTTTACCACGGACCTGGCCCAGGCGGTCGCGGGCGCTGATGCGGTCTTCATCGCGGTCGGCACTCCGTCGCGCCGTGGCGACGGCCACGCCGACCTCAGCTACGTCTTCGGTGCGACCGAGGAGATCGCCCGGGCGCTCACGGGCTATGCGGTGGTGGTCACGAAATCGACGGTGCCCGTGGGCACCGGGCGCAAGGTCGCCCAGATCCTGCGGAGAGTGCGGCCGGAGGGGGCTTTCGACGTGGTCTCGAACCCGGAGTTCCTCCGCGAAGGCTCGGCGATCGGCGATTTCATGCGGCCCGACCGCGTGGTAATCGGCGCCGAGACCGAGCGGGCGCGCGAGGTCATGCGGGCGCTCTATCGCCCGCTCTATCTGATCGAGACGCCGATCGTGTTCACGGCGATCGAAACGGCCGAGCTCATCAAGTACGCCGCCAACAGCTTCCTCGCGACCAAGATCTCCTTCATCAACGAGATCGCCGAGCTCTGCGAGAAGGTGGGCGCGGACGTCCAGGATGTGGCCAAGGGCATCGGCCTCGACGGCCGCATCGGCCCGAAGTTCCTGCACGCCGGACCCGGCTATGGCGGCTCGTGCTTCCCCAAGGATTGCCTGGCGCTGGTGCGCACGGCGCAGGAAGCGGGCGCGCCCATCTCCATCGTCGAGCAGGTGGTCGAGGTGAACGACGCGCGCAAGCGCAAGATGGCGGAGAAGGTCATCAAGGCCTGCGGCGGCAGCGTCGCCGGCAAGACCCTGGCGGTGCTCGGCCTCACCTTCAAGCCCAACACCGACGACATGCGCGAGGCGCCAAGCCTCACCATCCTCCCGGCGCTGCAGGAAGCGGGCGCGGAGATCCGCGCCTTCGACCCCGAGGGGCTCGACGAGGCACGGCCGCTGCTGCCGGGCATCGCGTTTTCCGCCACCGCCTACGAGGCGATGGATGGCGCCGACGCGGTGGTGCTGCTCACGGAATGGAACGAGTTCCGCGCGCTCGACCTGGAGCGGATGAGGCGGCTGCTGAAATCGCCGACGCTCATCGACCTGCGCAACGTCTACAAGCCCGCGGAGATGGCCGCCGCCGGATTCTTCTACTTCAGCATCGGCCGCCGGCCGGTGGAACCCGCGCGCGCCGAGCAGCGCGTGCTTGCCTCGAGGACCTGAGATGACCCCCAAGAAGCGGCGTATTCTCGTAACCGGCGGCGCCGGCTTCCTGGGCTCGCATCTCTGCGAGCGCTTGGTGGCGCAGGGCCACGATGTGCTCGCGGTCGACAACTACTTCACGGGCCGCAAGGAGAACATCGCGCACCTCCTCAAGGAGACGAACTTCGAGGCGATGCGCCACGACATCTGCTTCCCGCTTTATGTCGAGGTGGACGAGATCTACAACCTCGCCTGCCCCGCCTCGCCCGTGCACTACCAGTTCGACCCCGTGCAGACCACGAAGACCAGCGTCTCCGGGGCGATCAACATGCTGGGCCTCGCCAAGCGCGTGCGCGCGAAGGTGTTCCAGTCCTCGACTTCCGAGGTCTACGGCGATCCCACCGTGCACCCGCAGACCGAGGAGTACCGGGGCAACGTCAATCCGATCGGCCCGCGCGCCTGCTACGACGAGGGCAAGCGCTGCGCCGAGACGCTGTTCTTCGACTATCACCGGCAACACAACCTGCGCATCAAGGTGGCGCGCATCTTCAACACCTACGGGCCGCGCATGCACCCGAACGACGGCCGCGTGGTCTCGAACTTCATCGTGCAGGCGCTCCAGAGCCAGCCGATCACGGTCTATGGCGACGGCAAGCAGACCCGTGCCTTCTGCTACGTCGACGACCTCATCGAGGGCTTCCTGCGCTTGATGGCATCGGCCGACGAGGTGACCGGCCCGATCAACCTCGGCAATCCCGTGGAGACGCCGGTGATCGAGCTCGCCGAGAAGATCATCAAGCTTATTGGCTCGAAATCCAAGATCGAGATGCGTCCGCTGCCGGTCGACGATCCCGTGCAGCGCTGCCCCGATATCAGCCGCGCCCGCAATCTCCTCAGCTGGGAGCCACGCGTTCCCCTGGACACCGGCCTCGAGCGCACTATCGCCTACTTCGACAAGCTGCTCGCGGGCGACGGAAAGCTAAGCTCTGTGACGAAGCTGCGGGCCTAGCCCGTCGCTCAGTCGCTGGGGATCGCTGTCGGTGACGACGACGCCCGCTTCACGTCCGCGTTGAAACGGCGCCAGAACTCGCACGAGCGCCCGACGTCGACGGAGATCAAGGTCAGCACCATCGGCGGAAGACCCGCGCCCTCCGCGAGCGGCAGCGTGACGCGCTCGTAGTCGTAGGCGAACCCGTCATAGCTGAGCTCGATGTGGTGCAGGGTGGGCCGCTCCAAGGCGTGGGCCTGCTGGTAGTGCCGCAGCCCCATTTCCGCGAACGCGGCGGGCTTGGTCCGGCTCACCAGGACGCCGTCAGAGCGGTGATTGGGCACGGGGATCAAGGACAGAGTGGTGCCCCGGAGCCGGATCCTGAAATCGCCGTCGCCCAGCGCCTCGTAAAGGCTGAGACGCCCGAGCCAGGGACGCAGATCGAGCACGTCAAGGTCGCGCCGCACCGGCATGGCGCGCCCGAGCCGGCGCGCCTCCCAATAGTCGATAAGCCCACGGGCGGATTCGCTCGCGACCTCCGGTCCCATCGACGCGCAAGAAATGAGGAAATTCCGGTCCGACACGCCGGCCTCCCAGCCCCAGCGTCATAGTGAGGTGGGCGGAATGAACCGACGGTTAACGAGGGTCCGCGAGCGGCGCGCCCCGGGATTCTCAGCTCGTCCCGCAGTGGACCCGGAAATAGGTCTTGGGAGACTCCACATGCTTGGGGGTGAGCACGACGAGCTGGACCCAACCCGACGCGGTCGAGGTCTGGTCCCAGTCCGTGCCGACGGACCGGCCGTTGGCCTCGGTGAACTGCAGCACGCGATCCTGATGACTGCCGTCGCTCCGGAGCCAGCGATAGGCCACGAAGGCGGGACCGTCGGTCTTGATCCGGCCGCTGAAGAGGACGTGGGTCGGGTGACAGGTGGTGCCGCTAAGCCGGGCGTGTCGGTCGAGATGCACAGACTCGACCGTGCCTTCCTGCGCTTGGACCGGCGCAACCGACAGCGCTAGGCCGAGCGCCAGCCATCCCGCGAGCCCTCTCATGGATCTCTCCTTCCGAGTGTCACCGGCGTGAAACGGTAGATCGGCTAAGCCGAAAATCAACACGGGCGGCGGCCCTCTCAATTCCCCGTGAGAGCGGCGAAGGGTACTCGGGCAGCACGCGAAACGGCCGGAATCCCGCTATGATGCCCCCAATTCTTTCCGTTCGTCGGGAGCGGCGCGATGGCCGAGGAGCGGGTTCAGCGGATGGACGGGCCGGTGCTCGTCTTCGGCGGTCCCTATAGCAATCTTGAGGCAACTTCGGCGGTGCTCGCCGAAGCGCGTCGGCGCGGCATTCCACCTGAGCGCATTCTCTGCACCGGCGACATCGTGGCTTATGCCGCGGACGCCGTCGCCACCACCGCAGCCGTGCGCGAAGCCGGCATCTGGGCCGTAAGGGGGAACTGCGAGGAGTCCCTTGCGGCGGGCGCCGAGGATTGCGGCTGCGGCTATGCCGAGGGCAGCGCCTGCGACCGGCTCGCGAGCGAGTGGTACGCCCACGCCCATCGCACCCTCGACGCCGAAAGCCGGCGCTGGATGAGTGCGCTGCCGCGGCGTCTCACCATCGAGGTCGGCGGCCGTCGGCTCGCGGTGATCCACGGTGGCGTCCGGCAGATCAACCGCTTCGTCTTCGCCTCGACGCCCGAGCCCGTAAAGCGCCGGGAGATCGCGACGCTCGCCGAGGACGGCGTGATCGCCGGCCACTCCGGCATTCCCTTCAGCGAGCTGGTCGCCGGCACGCTCTGGCACAACGCCGGCGCCATCGGCATGCCCGCCAACGACGGCACGCCGCGCACCTGGTTCAGCTTGTTGATCCCTACGGAGGAGGGGCTGCGCATCGAGCACGCGGCGCTCGATTACGATCACCGGAGCGCCGCGCGCAAGATGCGCGCGGCGGGCCTGCCCGCGGGCTATGCGGATGCGCTGGAGACCGGGCGCTGGCCGAGCCTCGACGTGCTGCCGCCCGCGGAGCGCGCCGCGACCGGTCGCGCGATCGAGCCCGGCGCGGTGCTGTGGCGGCGCCCTCTCCCCGATGGGGAGAAGGATAGGGAGAAGAGGCTGAGCGCTCCCTCTCCCCACCGGGGAGAGGGTTGGAGCGAGGGGGAGACGCTGCGTTGGCCCGCCGAGCCGCCCGCGCCTCCGTCACCTCTGCCACTCAGCCTAGAGAAATTCCACGATCCCGCGGTGACCGCGAAAGGCGAGCCGCGCGCACGTGTGGCCCTCGAGGCGCTCAAAACGCTCTGGTTCAACACCGGCACGCTCTGCAACATCACCTGCGCCCACTGCTACATCGAATCGAGCCCGCGGAACGATCGGCTCGCCTATCTGACGCGTGCGGAGATGCGCGGCTATCTCGACGAGGTCGCGCGCGATCACCTCGCGACCGAGGAGATCGGATTCACTGGCGGCGAGCCCTTCATGAATCCCGATCTCCTGGCGATGCTGGAGGACTGCCTCGCGCGCGGCTTCAAGACGCTGGTGCTGACCAACGCCATGCGGCCGATGCACCGCCTCCAGGAACCGCTCCTCGACCTCCAGCGGCGCCTCGGCCGCAAACTCACCATCCGCGTCTCCCTCGACCACTATACGCGCGAGCTCCACGAGGAGGAGCGCGGGTCCGACACCTGGCAGCCGACCGTCGACGGCCTGGTCTGGCTGGCAGCCAACGCATTCAACCTCGCCGTCGCCGGCCGCATGATGTGGGGCGAGAGCGAGACCTCCACCCGCCAAGGTTTTTCAGAATTCTTCGCCGAGCACGAGATACCCATCGACGCCGAAGACCCCGCGCGCCTCGTGCTGTTTCCAGAGATGGATGCGCAGGCCGACGTGCCGGAGATCACCGAGGCGTGCTGGGGCATCCTCGGCGTCGCGCCCGCGAGCCTGATGTGCGCGACCTCCCGTATGGTGGTGAAGCGCAAAGGCGCCGACCGCCCCGCCGTGGTTGCCTGCACCCTTCTCCCCTACGACCCCCAATTCGAGCTCGGCGCCACGTTGGCGGAGGCCGCCGGTGCAGTCGCGCTCAACCACCCGCACTGCGCCAAGTTCTGCGTGCTCGGCGGAGGGTCGTGCAGTCGGAGTTAGCTAGAGTGGACACGCAAATCGCGCGTCACGATCTGCGCCGGCGCTCCGGCGCAATGCCCTCTCGGTGCTTCAGGCGCCGCATGATGTGGAAGTGCAGCGCGGCGGCGACACTGTCGAGAACTTCGAAACTGGGGCGGTACCGGACATTCGACGAGCCCTCTTCCATGTACCGGAGCTGCCAGGGCGTCACGCTCGCGAGGTAAGCGACGTCGTCGATCGAGAGCCCCAGACTCAACCTAATTCGAGCAAGGTCTCCGCCGGAAAACTCCGGCGCCGCCATTCGACCGACATGAGTGCGGACAGGGGCGGTGTTTTCGACCAACCGCAGCAGATGGGCGCCGATGGAACCTCTTTCCAGGGACGCCGCCTTCCGCGCCAGTGCCCGGTTGTCCGGGGCACGGACTGTTACCGACCTACCCACCACGTTTCGAACTTAATTGCCCCCCACCCGGATCATCGCCAGACCGCCGCGTTCAAAGCCTCGCGGTTAGCGCAATCGATACGCACCCCGCGGCAGTGTCGAGAAACGTGCGGGCGAGGAGAAGGGGCATTTCTTAGTCATTGACGACAGGCCCGTCATATTTCCGCTCGCCAGCGTGGATCGTCGCCGGGAGCGCGTTCTCCGACGGCGCCAGTGGGCAGGCCCAGCGTGGGGAGTAGGCGCAGGAGGGGTTGTAGGCAAAATTGAAGTCGAGGATGGCGTGGCCTTGGGCGTCGCTGCCGAGGTCGGCTCCTTTGAGCGTGTCGAGGAGGTAGCGGCCGGCGCCGTAACTGGTTCGGCCCGTGCTGCCGTCGGTGAACGGCAGGAACACGCTGCCCGCGTAGCCCTCGATCCAGAACAGCGTCAGCTCGCGGCCGAGCGGCCGGGCCAGACCTTCGGTGCGCGCAAAGCCCGCCAGCGTGAGCGAGCCGTCGGCGCCAGCATCGAAGCGGGCGACGATCCCGTCGGCGACCGGATGCAAAACCGCCGCGAAGCGCAGGCTCGGATCGTAATCGCCGTAAGCGAGCCCGCGGAAACGCGCGCGCTGCGCCGGCTCCAGCGGAGATTGCGGGTGGTCGCGGAAGAGCCGGTCACGAGCCTCGCGCCAGCGCCACCAGGCCGCCACGGGATCACTCTCGCCTCGGATCTCCGCATAGAGCGCGGAGACGCGCCGGCGCCAGTCCCAGAGCGCCAGCCGGCCGCCGTCGGCCTCAGCGCTCATCCGTGCGCTCGGGTACGCCCGCAGCTTTGAGCGCGTTCTTCTGCCTCCGCGCCAGGGCATCGGCGTCGAAGTCGTCGATCAAGCCATGGAACATCCGGTGCCAGTTGACCTCGGCCTTCAAGTGCATGAACACCGAGCCTAGCCCGATCGCGGCGCGATCCATGAACACGAACTCGCGAGGCGGACGCACGCCGCCGAGGCGCCGGATCTCGCGGTGTACGTCCTCGGCGACCTCATGGCCGTAGGGGCCCGCGCCCTTCTCCTGGATGCGCCGCTTGCGGTCGTCCATCAACGGCGCATAGAGAAAGCGCGCCCAGCGATTGAGCACGTCGATCATCTCGCGGTTCAGGTTCTTGAAGCCCCAGCTCTCGTAGGCCGCGACCGCCAGCGCCTCGTCCTCGCGGTCGAGCGCGTGATAGAGATCGATCACGCCCTTGACGAAAGAGGCGCGGAAGACGCGCACGCAACCGAAATCGAGCAGGTTCACGCCGCGGTCGGGCCGCACCGTGTAGTTGCCGAGATGCGGATCGCCGTGGATGACGCCGTAGCTGTAGAACGGCACGTACCACGCGTGGAACAGATTGCGCGCGATCTCGTTGCGCTCCGCGAGCGGCACCTTCGCGGCTTCCAGCAGCGGCGTGCCCTCGAGCCAGGTCATGGTGAGGAGCCGCCGCGTCGTGAGCTCCGGCAGCACCTCGGGCACGTGGACATGGCGCTCGCCTGAAAGCGCAAGGCGATAAAACCGGAGATGCGCGGCCTCGCGAAGATAGTCGAGCTCCTCGCGCAGCCGCGCCGAGATCTCCTGGTGGATCTCCGAGGTCGTGACCGCGCGGTCGTAGCGCTCGTAGATCCCGAGCGCGAAGCGGAGCTGGGTCAGGTCCGCCTCCACCGCCGAGGCCATGTCGGGATATTGCAGCTTGCAGGCGAGCTCCCTCCCATCGAGCGCCTCGGCGCGATGCACTTGGCCCAGCGAGGCCGCGCGCGCGGCCTCATGCTCGAAGCGGCGGAATCTCTTCTCCCAGTTCGGCCCGAGCTCGCTCGCCATGCGCCGCTTCACGAACACCCAGCCCATGGGCGGCGCGTTCGCCTGCAGCTGCGCGAGCTCGCCCGCGTATTCCCGCGGCAGCGCGTCGGGGATGGTGGCCAGGAGCTGCGCCACCTTCATGAGCGGCCCCTTGATGCCGCCGAGCGCCGTCTTGAGATCGGCCGCGTGGCGTGCGCGGTCGACGGAGAGGCCCAGATACCGCGCCCCCGCGAGCCGCGCCGCCAGCCCGCCCACGGTGGTGGAGACCCGGGCATAGCGCCGCACGCGGCCGGTGAAGGAGTTGCCCTCGTTCACGCGGGCACCGGAAGAAAAGATTCACCACAGAGACACAGAGAGCCCGGAGAATGGAGAAGCCGCAGTCTTTCCCTCTTGGCGACTGGGCGTCTTGGCGGTTCAAGGTTCGCCGCCAAGGCACCAGGGGCGCCAAGAAAGGATTCTCGCGGCTTCGCCGTAAAAGAACCTCCGTGCTCTCTGTGTCTCTGTGGTGAAACTTCCTCTTGCATGCGCCGGGCTCAGCTCATCTTCTCGAGCTCGTCGATGAAGCCGGCGATCACCGAGAGGCCCTTGTCCCAGAATTTGGGGTCGCCGGCGTCGAGGCCGAAGGGGGCCAACAGCTCCTTGTGACGGCGCGTGCCGCCGGCGCGCAGCATGTCTAGGTACTTCTCCGCGAATCCTTTGTCGGCGTTCTGATAGACCGCGTAGAGCGAGTTCACGAGGCAATCGCCGAACGCATAGGCGTAGACGTAGAACGGCGTATGGATGAAATGCGGGATATAGGTCCAGTAGTATTTGTACTCGTCCTCGAAGGAGATCGCGGGTCCAAGGCTCTCGCCCTGGATATCCATCCAGACCTGGCCGATGCGGTCGGGCGTGAGCTCGCCCTGCCGGCGCTCGTCGTGGACGCGCCGCTCGAACTCGACGAAGGCGATCTGGCGCACCACCGTGTTCAGCATGTCCTCGACCTTGCCGGCGAGCATGACCTTGCGGCTCTTGGGATCGGTCTCGGATGCCAGCAGCGCGCGGAAGGTCAGCATCTCCCCGAAGACCGAGGCGGTCTCCGCGAGCGTCAGCGGCGTATCCGCCATCAGCGCTCCCTGCGCGCCCGCCAGCACCTGGTGCACGCCGTGGCCGAGCTCGTGGGCGAGCGTCATCACGTCGCGCGTCTTGCCCTGATAGTTCAGCAGCAGATAGGGATGCGCGCTCGGCACCGTCGGATGCGCGAAGGCGCCCGGCGACTTGCCGGGCCGCACCGGTGCGTCGATCCAGCGTCCGTCGAAGAAGCGTTTGCCGATATTGGCGAGCTCCGGCGAGAAACGGCCATAGGCCGCCAGCACGGTGTCGCGCGCCTCGGGCCAGGGAATGACCCGGTGCGGCTCCTCCGGCAGCGGCGCGTTGCGATCCCAGTAGGCGAGCCGCTCGACCCCGAACCACTTCGCTTTGAGCCGATAATACCGGTGCGAGAGCCGCGGAAAGGCCGCGCGCACGGCAGAGATCAGGGCATCCACCACCTCGTCCTCGACATAGTTGCCGAGGTTGCGCGAGGAGATCGGCCGCTCGTAATGGCGCCAGCGATCCTCGATTTCCTTGTCTTTCGCGAGCGTATTGGTGACGAGGGAGAAGAGCCGCGCGTTCTTGCCGAGCACCTCGCCCAGCGATTTTGCCGCCGCCTTGCGGAGCTTCGGATCGGGCTCCGACAGCAGATGCAGCGCCTCGGCGCTGGTGAGATCCTTGCCGTCGACCGGGAAGCGCAACGCAGCCATGGTCTCCTCGAAGAGTCGGACCCAGGCCGCGCGGCCCGCCACGTATTTCTCGTGGAGCATCTTCTCGAGCTCGTCGCTGAGCTGATGCGGCCGGAACACCCGGACGTCCCGGAGCCATGGCTCGTAATGCGCGAGCGCCGGTGCCTTCAGCTTCTGCGCGAGGTCGGCATCCTCGAGCTTGTTGAGCTCCAAGGTGAAGAACAGCAGCGTCGAGCCGATGTCGGTGACCCGCTCTTGCATCATCTGATAGAAGCGGCCGATCTCGGCATCCGACATGTCGCCGGCATAGATCAGCGAGGCGTAGCTCATGACGCGCTCCAGCGTCTCGCGGAGCCGCTCGTATTGCTTGATCGCGCCGCCGAGCGCGTCGCCCGAGAGGCTCGCGAGCTTGCCGCGATAGCGCTCGGCGAAGCGCGTCGCCTCGGCGGCGGCACCGTCGAGATCGTTCTTCAGCTGCGGGCTCTCGCGGCCGGGATAGAGATCGGCGAGATCCCATTCCGGTAGCGGGCCCAGCTCACTCTGCTTTTCCGACGTGCCCGCGGTGCTTCGAATTGCCATGATGACCCTTCCTGTCGACGGACAGCCTCCTGGATATAGGCTCTCCAAGCAAGACCGCAACGCACATCGCCGCTATTCCGCGGGTGCCGGAATCCCCGTACAAACGTGCCTGCAACTCTCCCCGAGAGGGGGCAGGGAGGGACCTCTGAGGACTATGGACTATCAGAGCTGCCGGAACCTCGTCGCGATGTTCTTCGACGAGGCCGCACGGAAGGGCGATCGGCCCTTCCTCTGGGCAAAGCGCGACGGGACCTACCGCGCGACTTCTTGGCGCGAGACTGCGGACGCCATCAGCGCGCTCGCGCGCGGCCTGCGCCTGCTCGGGCTCAAGCCAGGCGAGCGCGTGGCGCTGATCTCGGAGAACCGGCCGGAGTGGATGATCGCCGACCTCGGCATCATGGCGGCGGGCGGCATCACCGTGCCCGCCTACACCACCAACACGGTCGACGACCACCGCCACATCCTCGCCAACAGCGGCGCGCGGATCGTGATCGTCTCCACCAACGCCCTGGCCGCGCGCGTATTGCCCGCCGCGGATCAAGTCACCTCCATCGAGCACATCGTCACCGTCGATCCCCTTACCGCCGGCCAAGTCTCGCATCCCGAGATCCACGCGTGGGACGACGTGATCGCGGTCGGCAAGTCCGTGCCCGACGACGTCGCGGAAGCGGTGGAGCGAATCGGCCGCGACGACGTCGGCTGCCTCATCTACACCTCCGGCACCGGCGGCGTACCCAAGGGCGTCATGCTGAGCCACGCGAACATCCTCGCGAACTGCCGCGGCGCCTATCTTCTGCTGGAGGCGATCGGCTACGGCGACGAGGTGTTCCTGTGCTTCCTGCCGCTGTCGCACTCCTACGAGCACACGGCGGGCATGATGTTTCCGATCTCGCTGGGCGCCGAGATCTATTTCGCGGAAGGCGCGGAGACCCTCGCCGCCAATCTGCTGGAGGCCCGGCCTACCATCATGACGGCGGTGCCGCGGCTCTACGAGACCATGCACCAGCGGCTCCAGCGCGCGATGGAGCGCGAGGGCGGGCTCAAGGCCAAGCTCTTCAAGCGCGCCCTCGAGCTCGGCCGCAAGCACTACGACGATCCGAAGAGCCTCGGGCTCGGCGAGCGGATCCAATACTGGGCCCTCGGGCTTCTCGTCCGCAGAAAGATCCGCAAGCGCTTCGGCGGGCGGCTCAAGGCGATGGTCTCCGGCGGCGCGCCGCTCAATCCCGAGATCGGGAAATTCTTTCTCGCGCTGGGCGTGCCGCTGCTCCAGGGCTACGGCCAGACCGAGGCCTCGCCGGTGGTGAGCGCCAATCCGCCCAACCGCATCAAGATCGACACGGTGGGCCCGCCGCTCGACGGCGTCGAGATCAAGATCGCGGACGACGGCGAGATCCTGGTGCGCGGCGAGCTCATCATGAAGGGCTACTGGAACGATCCGGAATCGACGGCGCGGGCGCTGCAGGACGGCTGGCTGCATACGGGCGACGTCGGCATGCTCGACCCCGACGGCTACATCAAGATCACCGACCGCAAGCGCGACTTCATCAAGAACTCCGGCGGCGACATGGTGTCGCCTGCGCGCATCGAGGGCCATCTCACCATCGAGCCCGAGATCGGCCAGGCCATGGTCTACGGCGACCGCCGGCCTTATCTCGTGGCCGTGATCGTGCCGCATGCCGAGCTGATCCAGAGCGTCGCGCACGCCCAAGGCGTGAAGCCGGAGCTCTCCGAGCTGCAGGAGCATCCCGAGCTTGTCAAGGCGGTGGGCGTCGCCGTGGCGCGGGTCAACGCCGAGCTCTCGCCCGTCGAGCGCGTGCGCCGCTTCATCCTCGCCCGCGAGCCCTTCACCACCGCCAACGGCCAGATGACCCCCACCCTCAAGATCAAACGCCACGCCATCCGCCAAGCCTACGGCGAGGCGCTGGTCCGGCTCTACGAGACGAAGGCGGCGTAACTGGTCGAAACGCGCCGTCTCAGCTCGCGGCGGGGCCTGGCGGGATGGGGCCGGTGGGCGGGAGCGAGCCGTCGGCGTCGTGCTGCTCGTCGCCTTTGAGGGGCGGCGAGAAGACGCTGAGTAGATGGACGTCGGTGATCGCGCGCAGCTTGTGCCGATCCGTGGGCCCGACGTAGTACGCCATGCTTGGTGCCAGCTGCCACGACTGCTTGGTCGCGAGGTCCGTCACCTCGCAGGTGCCGGCGAGGATGTGGTTCGCTTCCCAATGGTGCTTGTACCAGAGCACCGCCTCGGCGCCGGCGTCGAAATGCACGTCCGAGAGGCCGAACCCGACGTTGTCTGCCTGGGTCAGCATCCGGATGGTACGCGCCTTGCCGCCGGCGACCACCAGCTCCTTCCCGGCGGCGCGCATCTCGTCCGCGCGCTTCACGAACATGCGCTGGCTGGTCTTGGGGATCGGGCCGCTCGCGGCATAGGCGCCGTCCGCATCGTGGCGCTCGTCGCCCTTGAGCGGCGGGCAGAAGACGCTGATGTGATGCTCGGCGCCGGTGATGTGGAACCGATGCCGGTCGTTCGGTCCGACCACGTAGAGGACGCCGGGCCCGAGCGCCCACTTCTGGCCGCTCGTGAGATCGGTCACCTCGCCCTTGCCCGAGATAATGTAGTTCGCCTCCCAATGGTGCTTGTACCAAAGGTTGACGTCGGAGCCGTTGCCGATCCGGTTCTCGTTGTAGGAAAAGCCCAAGCCGTCCGCGGCTGTGAGAAAGCGGGCCGATTGCGTGGTGTTGTTGACCAGCGACTTGACCATGCCGGCCGCTTGCCGGTCGTCGAAGCTGCGGATGAACATGGTGTGGCCCTCCCAAGGCAGATGGCTGGATTTTGACGCTACTGCATCCTCGATCGTCTCACAGCCCGTGATATCCACGATACCACTGGACGAATTTCGGCAGGCCCTCGTCGATGCTAGTCCGCGGCAGGAAGCCGAAATCGCGGCTGGCCGCCTCGATATCGGCGTAGGTGGCGGGCACGTCGCCGGGCTGCATCGCCACCAAGTCGCGCCGCGCGGCCTTGCCGAGCGCGCGCTCGAGCACGTCGACAAAGCGCTCGAGCTCCTCGCTCCGATGGTTGCCGAGGTTGTAGAGGCGGTGCGGCGGCGCGGAGCCGGTGTCCGCGGGCGGCTTCGCGAGGCACGCGAGCACGCCCGCCACCGCGTCGTCGACATAGGTGAAATCGCGCCGCATCTTGCCGTGATTGAAGAGCTTGATCGGCTCGCCCGCGAGGATCGCCTTGGTGAAGAGCCAAGCCGCCATGTCCGGCCGGCCCCAAGGCCCATAGACCGTGAAGAAGCGCAGCCCCGTCATGGGCAAGCGATAGAGATGCGCATAGCAATGCGACATCAGCTCGTCCGCCTTCTTGGTCGCGGCATAAAGCGACTGCGGCGTATCGACAGAATCGGCCTCGGAGAACGGCAGCTTGGTATTGCCGCCATAGACCGACGACGAGCTCGCATAGACCAGGTGCTTGAGGCCGCCAATCGCGCGGCACGCTTCAAGCACCTCGAGGTGTCCCGCGAGATTGGCGCTGACGTAGGCGCGCGGTTCGATCAGCGAGTACCGCACGCCCGCCTGTGCCGCCAGATGCACGACGCGGTCGATATCGCGATGCTCTGCCGCCAACTTCGCGATCGCACCCGGCTCGGCGATATCGAGACGCACGAACGCGAAGCCCGGGAGGTTCCGCAGCTCCGCGAGCCGCGCCTCCTTGAGCCGCACGTCGTAATAGCTGCTGAGATTGTCGACGCCGAGCACGCGCTCGCCGGCGCGTGCGAGCGCCGCCGCCACGTGAAATCCGATGAACCCGGCGGCGCCGGTGACGAGGACGGCCATGATCCCGCGGCTGATGATTGGGCCGGCCGGGCTTATAGCGCGGAGCCCGACCGCTGTCACCCCGCGGGCGTTGGCAAGCGCCAAGCGCTCCCCTAAGCTTCGTGGTCCAGCGCGCTCAGGAAAGGCATGGGCCCCATGAAGAGCTACGACGTCGTCGAATTTCGCGCTCCCTTGCAGCTGATCGAGCGGCCGACGCCCAAGCCCGAGGGCACTGAGGTCTTGGTGCGCACCCTCGCGGCCGGCGTCTGCCACAGCGACCTCCACATCTGGGAAGGCGAGTACGACCTCGGCGGCGGCAAGAAGCTCAACGTCAGGGAGCGCGGCATGACGCCGCCCTTCACCATGGGCCACGAGATCGTGGGCGAGGTGGTGGCGCTCGGACCCGAAGCCGAGGGCGTCCGAATCGGCGACCGACGCGTCGTGCATCCCTGGATCGGTTGCGGCACCTGCGTCGTCTGCCGCAAGGGCGAGGAGCAGCTCTGCCTCAAGCCGCGCTTCCTCGGCGTGCATAAGCCCGGCGGCTACAGCGATCACGTGCTGGTGCCGCATCCGCGCTACCTCGTCGACTTCGGGGGCCTGACGCCCGAGCAGGCGGCGCCTTATGCGTGCTCGGGCGTGACCACCTATGGCGCGCTCAAGAAGATCGATCCGGCGGTTCGCGCGAGCGAGCCCGTGATTCTGATAGGCGCCGGCGGCCTCGGCCTGATGGCGATCACCATCCTGAAGGCAATGGGCGGCCACGGCGCGATCTCCGTCGACATCGAGGGCCGGAAGCGCGAGGCCGCGCTCAGGACGGGCGCGCTCGCCGCCATCGACGGCGCGGCTCCCGATGCGGCGAAACAGATTCAGGCGGCGACCAAGGGCGGCGCCTACGGCGTGATCGACTTCGTGGGCTCCGGGGCCACCGCGCGGCTCGGCATCGACTGCCTCGCGAAGGGTGGCCGCTACATCATCGTGGGCCTGTTCGGCGGCGACATAACGCTCTCGACGCTGTTCCTGCCGTGGCGCGCGATCGCGATCCAAGGCTCCTATGTCGGCAGCCTCGGCGAGCTCAAGGAACTCATGACGCTGGTGAAGGCCGGCAAAGTGCCGCCGGTCCCGGTGACGCGTCATCCGCTCCACGAGGCCAGCGCCACGCTCGAGAAGCTGCGCAGGGGCGAGGTGATCGGCCGCGCGGTACTGACGCCGTAAGCCCCGGCCTTCAGCCCGCCGCGGGCCGGAACCGCACCGGCAACGACTTGACGCCGCGGAGCACGAAGCTGTCGCTCCATTCCGGCGTCTCGGTCGCGAGCGCGAGCTGCGGGAGCCGCTCAACCAGGGCCTTGACCGCGATCTGACCCTCGAGCCGCGCAAGGGGCGCACCCAGGCAAAAATGGGCGCCGAACCCGAAGGAGATGTGCCGGGTGTCGCCGCGCGTCAAGTCGAAGCGATTGGGCTCGGCGAACACCTGGGGATCCCGGTTCGCGGCATTCAGCAGCGCGAAGACCCGGTCGCCCGTCCCGACGATCGGGCTCGCCTCGTCGAGGCGCACGTCCTCGAGCGCGATCCGGGTCATCGCCTGGGTGGGACCGTCGTAGCGCAGCATCTCCTCGACCGCGCTGGCGGCCAGACCGCGGTGGTGGCGGAGCGCGGCCAAGGCCTCGGGGTGCCTCAGCAGCGCCAGCATGCCGTTCCCCACCAGGTTCGTGGTGGTCTCGTGGCCCGCGAAGAGCAGCAGGATGCAGCTCGCGACCAGCTCGTCCTCGCTGAAGCCGGAGCCCGACTCCTCAGCGGCGAGCAGCGCGCTCAGGATGTCGTCCCTCGGATGCCTGCGGTGATCGGCGATGATCTCGCGGAAATAGGCGGACATTTCGCGCACGCCCCGCTCGCCGCGCTCGCGCTTGTCGGGCGTCGCGAGCGCGCTGCCGACGAAGGCTGCGATCTCGTCCGACCAGGTCTTGAAGCGGTCGAGATCCTCGATCGGCACGCCGATCATGCCGGCAATCACGCTCGCGGGCAGCGGATAGGCGAAACCGGCGATCAGGTCCACCTCGCCGCGCGCGGCCACGCGCGTGATGAGATGCGTCACGATGCGCTCGATCATCGGGCGCAGCGCCATCACCGCCCGCGGCGTGAACGCCTTGTTGAGGAGCCCGCGCCTGCGGGTGTGCGCGGGCGGGTCGTTGAACACCGCCCATTGGCCGAGCGTCTTCAGGAGCTCGGCGACTTGCGTCCGCGCATCGGGCTGCAGATGATCGCGGAACGGCGTGATCCGGTCGGCGCTGAAGCGAGGGTCGTTCAGCACCTGGCGCACGTCGCGATAGCGCGTCAGCACCCAGCCGCCGAGCACGTCGCTCCAATGCACGGGGTCGCGCTCGCGCAGCTCGGCGAAGATCGGGAACGGATTTGCGATGATCTCGGGGCGGCGCGGATCGTAGTCGACGCTCACGCTCGCGCGCCCGTCAGCGAGCCGCCGTCGCGATGCCGTCGGCCAGCAGCCGCGCGAGACAGCCGTAGCTGCGGTCGTTCATGTGCAGGCGGTCGTCCGCGAGCGCCGCGCGCACGGGCATCACGCCGGTCTCGTCCCAAGACTGCATGACCTGGAACCGGCGGAACACCGGCACGCCCTCGGCGATGCCGACCGCCGCGATCGCGTGGAGCATGTCATGGTAGCTCTCGTGCGCCAGAACCTCGGGCGCGTACTGGACATCCATCAGGATGACGTCGATGCCGGCCGCCTTGAGCCGCTGGACGCCCTCGCGCAGGATCGCCGCGTCGGCGGCGGCGTCATCGTCGTGCAGGACGTCGTTGGTGCCGACTTGCCAAACCACGAGATCGGGGTGCACCTCGATGGCGTCGCGCTCGATCCGGCTCAGCATGGCACCCATGGCGTCTCCGCCGACGCCGCGATTGAGCACGCGCACCTCGGCACCAAGACGCTGCCGGAGCTCGACGGCGAGCCGGCTCGGATAGTTGTTCTCGGGCCGCGTGGCGCCCACGCCCTCGGTCGAGGACGAGCCGAAAGCCACGATCGTGACGGGCTCACCGGCCTCGAGGCTCGCGTCCACATGCGGCAGAGAGGCCGTGAAGCTCGCCACCCCGCCCGAGGCGTGGCAGCGATCCGTTGCAGCGGCGCCGCGCTCGGCCCAGGGCGCGGCGGCGGCGGCCAGCACGAGCGCCATCGCCCAGAGCAGCACATGTCGTCGGCGGAGAAACAGCCGTGGCAGAGGAAAGCTCATCGGGCGGCGTAGGCGATCGCATCGGCGAGGCGCTCGCCGAGACAAGTGTAGACCCTGGCTGCGAGCTGCCGCCGATCGCTCTTCGGCACGTCGGTGAAATTGAACACGCCAGCGTCGCTCCAATACTTCATGATGTCGTAGCGGCGGAAGACGTATGCACCCGTGAGGTCGCCAATCTGATGCAATCCATCGAGATAAGGCTGGAAATTGATGACCGAGGAGGTGTCCGGCGAATACTGCATATCGATCAGCATCACGTCAATGCGACGATCGTGCAGCTGCGTGACGCCCGCCTGGAGGGTCGTGGTGAAATCGTCGCTATTGGTCGCGCGCACGGCGTCGGTGACACCGACCTCCCAAAGCACCAAGGCGGGATTCGCGCCCAGCGCGTCGCGCTCCATGCGGGCGGCCATCTGATCCGCCGTCTCGCCCGCGACGCCCTTGTTGAGCACCGTGACAGTCACGCCGGGATAACGCCGCTGGAGCGCGAGCTCCAGTTGGTGCGGATAGGCCGCATCCCCGCCGCCGGCCGCGCGGCCCGTGGTGGAGGAACCGCCGATCACGACGACCACGATCGCTTGCTTGGCCTTGAGGCGCTCGGCGACCTGCGGGAATTGCGGGTCGTCTTGCACCAGCTCCGCCGACGCGTCGCATCCGCTCGCAGCCGGCACGCCCTGCGCCGAGGCCGGTGCGGGGAGCAGCGCGGCGAGGACAGCGAGATAGCGAAGATGCTTCAGTCCCATAGCGGTCACTCGGCCGGGCCCGCAGCGGCCGCGGACGGCGGCGGGCGGCTGGCTTTCTTGTACCACGCAATGATGAAGGCCGCGGAAATCATCAGCAATATCCCGGCCGCGTTGACCAGGAGCTGCACCGAAAGCCGGTCGGTGACTTCCGCCAGCACGAAATGCCCGAGCACCGCGAGCAGGATGCCGAGACAGAAGATGTAAAGCGAGTTCTGGCCGCAGAGCACGATGGGCCGCGCCAGCGGGCCCGCCAGGAGCGACGAGTCGCGCGGCAGCACCGATACCACCAACACGGACAGCGCCAGGAAATCGACCAAGCGTACGGGCGACAAATTCGTCTTGTCGATCGCAGACCGCCACAACTCCTGGGCCAAGAGCGGCGGGAACGGATCGTAGAGCCAATGGATGAGCCAGGTAATGCTGACGATTGCGCAGAAGGCGACGATAGCGGCCGCAAGCCACGGCATCCAGCGCCACTCCGGCAGTACGCGCCGGCCAAGCGCCTGGAGGTTTCCGCATACGGCTCCGATCACGAACAGGAACTGCCAAGCCAGCGGATTGAAGAACCACGGATGCTCGTCGGGATAGAGATGCAATGTCCAACCCCAGCGCTGGACCGCAACGTATACCAGCGCCGACGGAACGAGGGCCCAAAGCGGGTGGCGCTGGATCAGCGCCATCGCCAGCGGGAAGCCCGCGAGCATCACGATGTAGAGCGGCAGGATGTCCAGAAAGGTCGGCTGAAAGCGCAGCAGCAACGCCTCGATGATCGCGATGTGCGGCTGGGTCAGGAAATCGCCGACCCCCATCTCCTCCGCGTACATCGGATTGTCCGCGGCGTTGAGCGTGTAGGAGACCTCGGCGGTGAAGATGACGAACAGGAAAACATGCGCAACATAGAGCTGCCAGACGCGCCGATACGTCTGCGCCGCCGAGAGCAGGAACCCGCGCTGACGAAGCACCGCGCCGTAGACGAGCGCCGCCGTGAATCCGGAAATGAAGATGAAGGCCTCGGCCGCGTCCGAGAACGCCACCGAGCGCAACGTGAAATACGAGAGAACGTTGCCGGGTATGTGGTCGACGAAGATCAGAAATAGCGACAATCCTCGAAAGAAATCGAGGCGCAGATCGCGCGGCGGCCGGGCGGCGGGCGCGGCCATGATCGCCGGCCCCGACGCTCAGCTCTGCGGCGCGGCCACGCGCACCAGCTGCTTGCCTCGATTCTGGCCGGCGAGCAGCCCGATGAAGGCGCGCGGCGCCGCGGCGATGCCGTCCGCCACGTCTTCCTTGTACCGGATCTTGCCCTCGCGCAGCCATTGCGAGACGTCTCGGCGGAATTGCCCGGTTTGGTGCCGCCAATCCCAAACCAAAAAACCCTCCATGCGCGCGCGCTTGACCAGGAGCTGGCGGTTCCAGCGGATGCCGGTGTCGGGCGTCTCCAGCCGGTCGTAGAGCGAGATGCCACCGACGATGATGACACGGCCGTGCAGTGCCAGATTCGCAAGCGCGGCGTCGTGCACGACGCCGCCGACATTGTCGAAGAATACGTCGATACCCTTGGGCGCGAGCTCCGCCAGCTCCGCGCCGAGCGCGTCGCGATCCTTGCCCTTGTAGTCGATGGCCGCATCGAAGCCGAGCGTCTCCTTGACGTAGGCGATCTTGTCCGAGGCGCCGGCCGTGCCGATCACGCGGCAGCCTTTCAGCTTCGCGACCTGTCCGGCGACCTGCCCGACCGCGCCCGATGCCGCGGAGATCAGCACGGTGTCGCCGGCCTTCGGCTGCCCGACGCCCAGAAGCGCGCAATAGGCAGTCTGGCCGGGCATGCCGAGCACGCCCAGGAAATAGGAGAGCGGCATGCCCTGGGGATCGATGCGCTCGACTTCGCCGCCCGGCAGGACCGCGTATTGCTGCCATCCCGCGCGCGCCAACACCGTGTCGCCGGGCTTGAGCGATGCCGCGCGGGACGCCACGACCTCCGAGACCGTCTCGCCCGTCATGACCTCGCCGAGCTCGACCGGCTTGGCGTAGGACCGTGCGGCGCTCATGCGCCCGCGCATATAGGGATCGAGCGAGAGCCAGAGGGTGCGGAGGAGCACCTCGCCATCCCCGGGCTCGGGAACTGCGGTGACGTCGATCTTGAAGTCGCTCTCTTGGACGCGCCGATTGACGGGGCGGTCGGCCAGGAGCACGCGGGTGTTGCTGAGAGCGGGCATATCGGCCTCCGGGACTGCGCTCGCGGCGGGGATCATAGCGGCGCCGCCGGTGCGCACGAAAGCCCTGCCCAGCGGTTTCAGATGCGCGTAGGATCGCAGGGATCGGGGTTGTCGGGGGGACGAATGAGGGGAGCGATCGCCGCTCTCGCGCTGTGCGGAGCGCTCTGCGCCGGTGCAACCGCCGGTGCCGACGAGATGTTTCTTCCCGCGATCGTCTACGACGTCGGCGGCAAGGCCGACCGGTCCTTCAACGAGGCCGCCTACCGGGGCGCGCAACGCTTCGCGACCGAGACGGGCATCGCGGTGCGCGAATTCGAGATCACGAACGAGACCCAGCGCGCTCAGGCCTTCGCCAATATGGCGCGGCGAGGCGCCAGCATCGTGGTCGGCGTGGGTTTCACCCAGAGGGCGGCTCTGGAGACGGTGGCGCAGCAATACCCCGGCAAGAAATTCACGCTGATCGACGCCACCAGCGAGCTGCCGAACGTGCAGTCGGTGGTGTTCCGCGAGCAGCAGGGCAGCTTCCTCGTCGGCGTGCTGGCGGCGCTCGCGTCCAAGACCCACAAGCTCGGCTTCGTGGGCGGCATGGACATTCCGCTGATCCGCCGCTTCGCCGCGGGATACACCGCGGGCGCACGCTATGCGGACCCCGCGGTGGAGGTCCTCGTCAACATGACCGGCACCACGCCCGCGGCGTGGCAGGACCCCGCCCGCGGCGGCGAGCTCGCGCGCAGCCAATTCGACCGCGGCGCCGACGTCGTCTACGCCGCGGCGGGCTCGACCGGGCTCGGCGTCCTGCAGGCGGCAGCCGACGCGAAGAAGCTGGCCGTTGGCGTCGACTCCAATCAGGATTACCTGCACCCCGGCACCATGCTGACCTCCATGGTGAAGCGCGTCGATCTCGCGGTCTATCAGGCCTATCGCTCGGCTAAGGACGGCGGCTGGCAGGCGGGCATCCACAGCCTGGGCGTCGCCGAGGACGGCGTCGGCTATACCCTCGACGACTACAATGCGGCGCTGGTGACACCGGCGATGCGCGCCAAGGCGGATGCGGCGCGCGCCGATATCATCGCGGGCAAGATCGCCGTGCCGGACCAGCTCTCGCCGTGAGCGAGGCCGCCGCCGCGGTGGAGCTCCGCGGCATCGACAAACGCTTCGCCGCGGTACAGGCCAACCGCAAGGTTTCGCTGAGCCTGGCTCGTGGCACCATCCACGGCCTCATCGGCGAGAACGGCGCCGGGAAGTCGACGCTCGCCGGTATTCTCTACGGTTACCTCACTCCGGACGCCGGCGAGATCCGGATGGACGGCCGCCCGGTCGCGATCCGAAACCCGCGCGACGCGATGGCGGCCGGCATCGGCATGGTGCACCAGCACTTCATGCTGGTGGACTCCATGACCGTGCTGGAGAACCTGGTGCTCGGGCAGGAGCGCGGCCTCACCCTTGCCCGAGGCGAAGCCGCCGCGCGCGCGACCCTTGCCAGCTTCGCCCGCGGCCACGACGCGCGGCTCGATCCCGATATGCGCGTCGAGGCGTTGCCCGTGGGCCTGAAGCAGCGAGTGGAGATCCTGAAGGCGCTGCATCGCGGCGCCGAGATCCTGATCCTGGACGAGCCCACCGCGGTGCTGACGCCGATCGAGGTGCGCGCGCTGTTCGACGAGCTGCGGGCGCTTGCGCGCGCGGGCAAGACGATCTTGCTGGTGACACACAAGCTCAAGGAGGTGATGGCGATCACCGACGTTGTCACGGTCATGCGCCAGGGCGCCGTCGTCGGCCAATACGTGACCAAAAATACCAATCCCGCGGAGCTGGCGGCGCTGATGATCGGGCGAGCTCCGCACCCCCCGGCGAAGTCGCCCGCCGCCCCCGGTGCGCCGGTGCTGGCGGTCGAGGCGGTGACGCTCGTGGACCCCGACGGCATAAGACGCCTCGATGGCGTGAGCCTCTCGGTGCGAGCCGGGGAGATCGTGGGCGTCGCGGGCGTCGCCGGCAATGGGCAATCCGAGCTCATCGAGGCGCTGGTGGGCCTGCGGCCGGTGCGCGCCGGCACGATCCGGCTCGCGGGCATCGACGCGACCTCGCTCTCCGTCGCCGCGCGCCGACGCCTCGGCCTCGGTCATCTCGCGGAAGACCGGCTGCGCCTCGGAGCCATCGCGGCGTTCTCTGCGACCGAGAATGCACTGCTGGGGCGCCAGGGCGATGCCGGCTGCGCGCGATGGGGCCTGCTCCGCCGCACCGCCGTCCGCGACACGCTCGATCGTTGGATGCGGGCGTACGACATCCGCCCGCGCGATCCGGAGCAGCGTCTCACGCTGTTCTCCGGCGGCAATCAGCAGAAGCTGGTGGTGGCGCGCGAGCTGGAGCGCGGACCCGCCGTGCTCGTGGTGGGCCAGCCGACCCGCGGCATCGATGTCGGCGCGGCGGAGTCGATCCACGCCCGCTTGCTTGCGCTGAGGGCAGAGGGCGTCGGAATCCTGCTGATCTCGGCCGATCTCGACGAGATCCGACTGCTCTCGGACCGGATCCTGGTGATGTGCGACGGCCGCATCGCGGGCGAAGTGACGACAGAGGCAGCCGACGAGCGCAGGCTCAGCCTGCTCATGGCGGGCAGCGAGGCCGCATGAAGCCCGCGCTCCTGCTCTTGCGCAAAGCCGAGCCGGCTTTGGTTCCCCTGATCAATCTGATGGCGGCGTTGATGCTCTCGGCGCTCGTCGTGCTCGCGGCCGGCGCCGATCCCCTCGAAGCCATGACCGTGCTGGCGATGGGCGCCGCCGGCGACGGCGCAAGCCTCGGCTACACGCTCTACTACGCCACCAACTTCATCCTGTCCGGTCTTGCCGTGGCTTTGCCCTTCCATGCCGGAATTTTCAACATCGGCGGCGAGGGGCAAGCCTATATCGGGGGTTTGCTGGCCGCCCTGGTATGCCTGTTCGCGGGCCCCGCGCTCGGCTGGGCGGCGATCCCGCTGGCGGTGCTCGCGGCGGCCGCGGGCGGCGCGCTTTGGGCCCTCGTCCCCGCATGGCTGTTCGTGGCGCGCGGGAGCCACGTCGTCATCACCACCATCATGTTCAATTTCATCGCCTCGGCGGTGATGGCGTTCCTGCTCATCAATGTCCTGATCGCGCCCGGCCAAAATGCGCCGGAATCCGTCGCCTTCCCGGCGGCGACCTGGATGCCGAGCCTCGGCCCGCTGCTCGGTCCCTCGCCGCTCAACGTGACGTTCCCGCTGGCGCTGCTTTTGGCGGTCGCCGTCTGGATTTTTCTGCGCTTGAGCCGCGCGGGCTTCGAGGTGCGCGCCGCCGGCGCGAATCCCGAGGCCGCGCGCGCCGCCGGCATCTCGGTGGGTGCCGCCGCGATTCTTGCCCTCACCCTCGGCGGCGCGCTCGCGGGCCTAGTGGCGGTCAACGAGCTGATGGGCGCGCAGCATCGGCTCTTGCTCGATTTTCCCGCGGGCTACGGCTTCATGGGGATCGCGGTCGCGTTGATGGGGCGAAACCACCCGCTCGGCATCTGCCTCGCCGCGCTGTTCTTCGGCGCGCTCTACCAAGGCGGTACCGAGCTCAGCTTCGACATGCCGGCGGTGACGCGAGACATCGTGGTGGTCATCGAAGGCCTCGCGATCCTGTTCTGCGGCGCGCTCGAGAACTTGTTCCGGGCGCGCATCTCGCGCTGGCTCGGGCGCGAGGCCACGGCGTGAGCGACGCAGGAGCCGAGCTGCTCTCGATCCTCGCGGCGACGCTTCGCCTCGCGACGCCCCTGGTATTGGCGGCGCTGGGCGGGCTGTTTTGCGAGCGTTCCGGCATCATCGACATCGGGCTCGAGGGCAAGATGCTGGGCAGCGCCTTCGCCGCCGCCGCGATGGCCGCACTAACCGGCTCGGCCTGGGTCGGGCTCGGCGCCGGCGTCGCCGTCGCGGTGATGCTGGCGCTGGTCCATGCCTTTGCGGCGGTAACCCACCGGGGCGATCAGGTGGTCACCGGCATGGCGCTCAACATATTGGTGGCTGGCCTCGCCCCGGTGCTGGCGACCTCGTGGTTCCACCTCGACGGCACGACGCCGGCGCTGGCGCAGACTGCGCGGTTCGGAGCGCTGCCGCTGCCCTGGGCGTCCGCCATCGTGGAGGCTCCGCTGCTGGGGCCCGTCTACGCGCGGGTCATGAGCGGCCACAATGGTATCGTCTATCTTGCGGCGCTTGCGATCCCCGCGACCGCGTTGGCGCTCCAGCGAACCCGCTTCGGCCTCCGGCTCAGGGCCGTCGGCGAGAGTCCCGACGCCGTCGAGACCGCGGGCATCTCGGTCGCGTGGCTACGCTATCGCGCCCTCGTGATCACGGGCGTGCTATGCGGATTTGCCGGCGCCTATCTCTCGATCGCGGCGGGCGCCGGATTCACCCGCGCCATGACCGCCGGGCGCGGCTATCTCGCGCTCGCGGCGCTCATCTTCGGACGCTGGCGGCCGGTGCCGACCGCGCTCGCCTGCCTGCTGTTTGCCTTTGCCGACGCGGCGCAGACCCGGCTCCAGGGCGCGGCGCTGCCGGTCCTGGGCGTCGTCCCGGTGGAACTCGTGAGCGCGATCCCCTACGCGCTGACCGTGCTGCTGCTCGCAGGTTTCGTCGGCGTTTCGCGCGCACCGCGGGCGCTCGGCATTCCCTATCGAAGCGATCGCTGATGCCGCGCGATCTCGCGAGCCGCTCGGCAGCGATCCTCGAGCGTCGGCTGCAGGGCCTGAAGCCGCGCGTTGCGGTCATCCTGGGCTCGGGTCTGGGTGGAATCGCCGAGGGCATCGACTCGCAGATCGTGGTGCCCTATCGAGCGCTCCCGGGTTTCCCGCCGACCGGTGTCGAGGGCCATCGCGGCAGGCTCGTCGCGGGGACGCTTGGCGGTGTCGACGTGATCGCTCTCTCCGGCCGGGCGCACGCCTACGAGGCCCTCCCGTCGGACGCCTATCGCGTGCCGGTGCGCACGATGCGGCGCCTCGGCGTCGAGATCCTCGTGCTGACGAATGCCGCGGGCTCCCTTCGCCGGGCGGTCGGGCCGGGCCGTATCATGCTCGTCCGTGACCACATCAATTTGCTCGGGATGAACCCGCTCTGGGGCGCCAACGATGCGTCCTACGGTCCACGCTTTCCCGATATGAAGGACGCCTACGATCCGGAATTGCGGCGCCAGCTGCGCCGGGCCGCGCGGCGCGCGCGCATCGCGCTTGCGGACGGCGTCTACCTCGCCTATCCCGGCCCCAGCTTCGAGACCGCGGCGGAAATCCGGGCGTTCAAGCGGCTGGGCGCCGGTGCCGTGGGCATGTCCACGGTGCCCGAGGCCATCGTCGCGCGGCATTGCGGGCTGCGCGTCGCAGGGCTCTCCGTGATCACCAACCTGGCCGAGGGCACGGGCGCGACGGCGCCCTCCCACGAGGAGACCCTCGCGGTGGCCGGCCGAGCCAGCCGCCAGATGGCTCGGCTCCTGACGGAGTTCCTGAGGACGCTGCCTGCGCCCAGATGAGCCTTCTCAACCCAGCCCCAGTCGCGAGTGGGTCGCGACCTCCATCGACCCGTCGTAGATCATGCGCAGCGCCACGAAGGTGACCATGACGAGCCCAACCCAGGATATCCAGGGGTGGCGGGCGAGCAGGCGCGCGAGGTAGTTGGAGGCCACGCCCATGAGGGCCACCGACACCAGCAAACCCGCCGCCAGCACCGGAAAGCTGCCGCGGGCCGCACCAGCCACGGCTAGCACGTTATCGAGCGACATGGAAACGTCCGCGAGGGCGATCTGCAAGCAGGCCTGAAGCAGGGTCTTGTGCACGGCACCGCCCGAGGCGCCAGCCGCACCATGGGATCGCCGCACGGCGTAGATTTCGCGAAACAGCTTCCAGGCCACCCAAAGCAGCAGGATGCCACCGGCGAGCGTGAGACCGATGATCTCCAGGAGGTGCAGCGCCGCGCCGGCAAAGCCGATGCGAAGCGCGGTCGCGATGCCGATGCCCCAGATGATCGCCCGGCGCCGCTGCCGCGCCTCGAGACCCGACGCGGCCATCCCCACCACGAGCGCGTTGTCTCCCGCGAGCACCAAGTCGATCATCATGACCGACGCCAACGCCCAAAGATCGTCCAGACCGAACCCGATCGACATGCGTCGCGTCCCTTTGCGGGCCGAAGCGGCACGCGCCGCTGCACCCTGAATCGCGCACGCGGCGGATGCAAGCGATGCCTCGCGCGGCTCGCGAGACGATTGCGCGCCTTCGCCCAAGACCGCACACTGCCACGCGCCTCTGCTCTGACTCGGTCATGCTCGCCTCCTCGACGACTCGTTTCGCCTTGTTCACCTCGGCGAGCGCCGCCACCATCAGCGTGCTGATGGCGTTCTGGCCCCTTTGGCTGACCTCGCGCGGGCTCGACGCGACCGAGATCGGCGTTCTCGGCGCGGTCGGCCTCTGGGTCCGAGTCGGGGCGACGCCGCTGCTGGGGATGCTGGCCGATCGAAGCGGCAAGCCCCGGCTCGTGATGCTCTTGCTCGCGGGCGTAAGCCTAGCGGTCTCCGGCCTCTTTATTCCGGCCTACGGTTTCTTGCCGATCTTGGCGATCTCCACCGCCTTCGGCACCTTCTTCTGGACGCTCGGTCCGCTCGCCGAAAGCGCGGTCTTGCAAGCCGCGGTCGACTACGGCCGGGTCAAGCTCTGGGGCTCCCTGACATTCCTGGTGATGACGGTGGTCATCGGGCGCGTGCTGGTGGCCGCACCGCGCGACACGCTGCTGGCCCTTCTGCTCGTGGGCGGCGGGCTCGTCCTGGCCACCATCTGGCTGCTCCCGACGCCCACCGGCACGGCGCCGCGGCCGGATCCCGGCGGCTGGCGCCTGCTGATCCATCCCCGGCAAATGCTGTTCTTCGCCGCCGCCGCTCTCATTCAGGCGAGCCACGTCGTCTATTACAGCTTCAGCGCGCTCTATTGGCGCGGACTGGGCTACGACACCGACACGATCGGCTGGCTCTGGGCCGAGGGCGTCGTCGCGGAGATGATCCTGTTCTACTGGAGCGGCCGCCTGCTGCGCCGGGTCCGTCCGACGCACTTGATGGTTTTGGGCGGCATCGCCGGGGTGATCCGCTGGACCACGCTCGCGACGGCGACGTCGCTGCCGGCGCTGGCGGCGGTCAACTTCTTGCACTGCTTCACCTTCGCCTCCGCCCATGTGGGCGCGATGTTCTACCTGTTGCGCAATACGGCGAGCTCGCATGTGGCCACGGCGCAATCGCTCTACACCACGGCACAGTGCGTCGGCTTCGGCCTGGTCTGGCTGTTTTCGGGCGCGCTCTACGAGGCGGTGGGCGCCAGCGCCTTCTTGGTGATGGCAGGGATGGCGGCGGCGGGAGCCATCGCGGCGCTCTCGCTCTCTCGGTTAGCGACGAATTCTTAAGCCTTTATCGCGAGACTTTGGCTCAAATTTCAGGGGGCCCAGCCCATGGCTGTCACAAAAGCTCGCAAGACGCGTCCGTCGCCGAATGCGCCCATCATCCTCCGCCGCGCCCGCGGCCGGCTGCGCGTGCGCCGGCCGCAGCGAGAGACCACCTTCGATCTCCTGAGCACCGTGGCGCGCGATGGGGTCGATCCCGGTATGCCCGAGCCCAGCTGGCCTAGCGGCGACGCGGCGTTCCTCACCGCGGTGCTGCGCGCCCAACGCGTCCCCGAGCCGCTAGTTCAGCGGATCTCGGCGGCGATCCCGCTTTCCGCACCCAGCAACAGCACGCTTGCGGACCGGCTCTCGGAGGCTTTGGCGATCGGCCTCGATTTCGGACCGCTAGAGGATGTGCTGAATGCACCGCGCGTGCTGGTCGCGGGACCCGCGGGTGCGGGCAAGACCACCCTTGCGGCCAAGCTCGCGGCGCGGGCCGACCGCGCGGGCGTGCGCTTCGTCAATGCGCTGGCCGGCCGTGTGGGAGATTCAAGTCAGCTCGCCGAATATGCCGCGACTCTGGGCATGCCGGTGATGGAAGCCGCCGCTCCCGAAATGCTCGCTGCCGCCGTCCACGGGAACGAGGGGACGGTGGTGGTGGATACCGGCGGCGTCGACGCGTCGGATGGGCAAGCCTGGGAGTCGCTGCGGCCTTGGATCGCCGCGGCCGACGCGGTGCCGCTTCTCGTGCTGCCGGCGAATGCGTCGGTCGAGGATGCCCTTACCGCCGCTCGAGCCTTTCGCGCACTCGGCGGCCGGCACTTGGCCGTCACTCGCTTCGACATGGTGCGCCGCGTCGGCGGCGTGCTCGGCGCGGCCATGGAGGGTGTGACGCTCGTCGCGGTCAGCGTGACGCCGCACTTCGCTTACGGGCTGCGTCCGCTCACGGCCGACGTGCTGGCTCGCCGCTTGCTATCGGGCGCGCTCGACGAAACCCGCTGGCAGGCGCCGGCGGCCTAGCCGCGCCCCCCGGCGGGGGGATTCATTACTTGCAGGCGAGATAGGTGGCGCGGTTCGCCGCGGCTTGGGAGGCCGCATAGGCGCGGAACTCCTTCGAGGTGCCGATGCTGTTCGCCGTGACGATGAGGGTGTTATTCGGCTGGCATATCTCGGCCGAGGTCCGCTGGCCCGAGGCGATCGACTCCTGGTTGGCGAGCCGGGTCATGTAATTCTCGAACGTGATATCCGCGCGGCGCTCGCCCGCACGCTTGAAATGATCGATCATCTGGCGCTGATAGGCCATGATCGCATCGCGGTTTCGCTGGGTGAAAAGGCCGTAGGTGGTGTCCCGGCAGATGTCGCTCAGCACCATCAGCTGGGCTTGAAAGCGGACCGCCTGCTCCGCCTCGAGATCGGCGTTGGAAAAACAATCCCCCTTCGCTGCGGCATTGGCAGCCATGGCCGCCAGGCTCAGAGCCGCCCCCAGCAACGCTACGCGCCGCATGCGCCCCACTCCCTCGCTTTCAAAGCCCCGTCCCAACGGGTCAACATGTTCCCTAATGGAAGATGCGGCCGCGAACAACCCAAAACTTCATGACATTTTTGCCCGCCCCACGGTTGAGCCCGCCTCGAACCAGGAGCCGTGCCGGGCGCGCTCCGCTTTACGGTTCGGAAAGGATCGTCACCCACCATGGGCAAGCGGGCGGCGGCGGGCGGCCCGCGACCTTCGACTGCCGGGAAGGACGGCCTGCGATGCTGGCTTGGACGCTGCGCACGGTGGCGGTGGTCCTGATCTTGAGCGCCGGCTTGGCGTTCGTGGTCGCGCCCGGCGGAATCTTCGATCGCTACCTGCAGCGAGAGCGCTCGGGGGCCGCAAGCGCGGCCCAGCCAGCCGCGCACCAGCCCGCGCCCATCCCCAACGAGACCGTCTATCGCCGCGCTCGCGACGGTCACTTCTACGTCGATGCGGACGTGAATGGCACGCGCATCCGCTTCCTGGTCGACACCGGCGCCACCTACGTCTCGCTGTCGCCGGAGGACGCCCGCTCGGCCGGTGTCCGGGTCTTCGAGTCGGACTACACGGCCCGGACCATCACCGCCAACGGCGTCACCCGCGTCGCACCCGTGACGCTGCGCCAAGTCGAAGTCGACCAGCTGCGGCTATTCGACGTACGCGCGGTCGTCTTGGAGAAACCCATGCCGGTCTCGCTTCTGGGCATGAGCTTCCTCTCCCGTCTGCAAGGCTACGAGACGCGCAACGACGAGCTCGTGCTGCGCTGGTAGCCGAATCGCCTCAGAAATCGACCCTGCGGCCCTGGGGCGGCGCGGACCGGCGACGCCGGCGATGCCAGAGAAACACGAGTGAAGCCGATGCCACCACCAGCACGAAGACGCTGAGCGCGATCAGGCGGAATTCCGCCGCCAAGTCCCCGAGCATCGCCTCGGAGGCCTGCCCGAAGAGATAGCCGGCGCCGACAAAGACGACCGCCCACAGCCCGGCCGCGATGAAGTTCAGGGACAGGAACCGCCGCCAATCGATGCCGCTGATCCCCAGCGCGAAGGACGATACGTTGCGGATGCCGTAGATGAAGCGGAACGACAGGATAAAGCCGATGTCGAACCGGCGCAGCCAGACGAGGGCCTTGTCGACGCGCGCCCGCCAGACGGGTCGGCGCTCGAGCAGCATGAGGCCAAAATGCCGGCCGACCCAGAAGTAGAACTGATCTCCTGCAAAGCTACCAAGCCAGGCGGATACCAGCAGGAGCGGCGTGTTCAGGAGTCCCTGCGCGGCGGCGAAGCCGCAGAACAGCACGAAGGTCTCGCCTTCAAAAAACGTCCAAACGAACGTGAAAACGTAGACCCAAAGACCGTGCTGCCGGATCAGCTCCTGGACATCCATTAACCGCGCTTCCCGTCCCCGCCCGCCGAGCCCTCGTCCGCGCGGGGTCGCCGATCCTATGCTTTGGGCCTAGGCGCGGTCGAGGGGAGAGTTGCGCAAGCGCGTCCCCTGACCAAGAATGGGCGCGCGTCGGCGAGGCCGATGGCGCGCGCCCAGGTCACGAGCGGGAGATTTTCAGTGGAAGCAGATGAGGCGCACGAGATCGGCGACACCATCGCCGAAGGGGGCCACGATGCTCCTGCCGATGCGTCCTTCCGACGCACCGCGGCGGTGATCCTGGGCGTCATGGCGATGTTGCTCGCGATCGCGTCTTTGCTCGGCGAAGCCGCCATGAAGGAGACCATCAACTTCAACATCAAGGCGTCCGACACCTACGCCTTCTATCAGGCCAAGAACGAGCGCCAGACGGCCACGGCGCTCGCGGCAGATCAGCTCGAGGCGCTATCGGCCAGCCATTCGGAGTGGTCGGGAGCGGCGCGGGCAAGCGCGGACAAGCTGATCTCGGACTACCGAGCAACCGTGGCGCGCTACGAGAGCGATCCCAAGACGGGCGACGGCAAGAAAGAGCTGCTTGCGAAGGCGCGGGGCTACGAGGAGAAGCGCGACCACGCCCAGCGCCAGGACAGCAACTACGATTACGCCCGGGCGCTCTTCCAGATCGCGATCGTGCTGGGGTCGGTCAGCATCGTCGCGCTGTCGCGGCCGCTGCTCTGGCTCGGTTGCACGCTTGCGGGCCTTGCGTTGATCTTGGCCCTCAACGGCTATTTGCTGTTCATCCCTCTGCCCCTGGAGTAAGTGCGCATGGAGATCCGTCGCGCCGCCGGGATCGGCGGTCCGCCGCGAGAACGCCAAGAAACTGCCGCGCTTCCGGGAGATCGCCGATCAATGACGCTCGTCACGCTCTAGCGAAAGGATTTCACGATGGCCACACCCGCTCCGCTCCTGCTCACAGGCGCCGCCGGCGCCCTCGGTCAATACCTGCGCCCGCATCTCGCCAAGCGCGCGGGCGGCTTGCGCAGCTCCGACATCCGCGACCCCGGCAAGCCCGTGCCCAACGAGGAGATCATGGTGGGCGATCTCGGCGACGCCCGCTTCGTCGATCGCATGGTGGCCGGCACCTCCGCGGTCGTGCACTTGGGCGCGGTCTCGACGGAGGACGCGGTCGACAAGATCTTCCACGCGAACTTCCACGGCACCTACCACGTGTTCGAGTCCATGCTGCGTCACGGCGTGAAGCGCGTCGTGTTCGCGAGTTCGAACCATGCCATCGGTTATCACCCCGTGACCGAGCGGCTCGACGCCACGGCCGTGCAAAAGCCCGACACCATGTACGGCGTCAGCAAGGCCTTCGGCGAGGACCTCGGCAGCTTCTTCTCGAACAAGTTCGGGTTCGAGGTGGCCTGCCTGCGCATCGGCTCGGCCTTCCCGGAGCCGACGAACCCGCGGATGCTGTCGACCTGGCTCAGCTATGCCGATCTGCTGCGGCTCATCGAGGCATGCCTCGACGCACCCAAGCTCAAGTTCGCGATCGTCTATGGCGCCTCCAACAACAAGCGCACCTATTGGGACAACTCGAAGTCCGGCATCGACTATCGCCCGCAGGACAGCGCCGATGGCTACGCGGCGAAGCTGATGCCCGGCGGCGTCGACCCCCGCGACCCCAAGGATCCCGCGACGCACTTCCAGGGCGGCTTCTACGCCAACCTCAAGCTCGGCGAGAAGCCGAAGATGTGAGCCCGGCGAAGCGCGATCAAGGCCGCGCAATCGCAGTCGCCGAGGCATGCGCGACTAGATAATCGTAGGGCGCCGCACTAAGGTGTTGTGTGGCTCGCGCCGGTGCTTTCGGTTCGAGCGCGTAGGGCGGCGCTGTCGGGGGGCATCCGTGACCTGCTTGAAATGGAGTCGCCGAGACGGGCTCGCGCTGGCCGCGCTTTCGTGCGCATGCGCAGCCCTTGTGTCGCCGAGCACCACGCTCGCCGACGAGCAACAGGAGTTCCGCTGCCCGAAGCCGGGCACCATCATCGAATATACCGAGACCGGTGGCACGATCGTGTTCGGAGGCACAGACGGGATGTGGTGTACCGGAACCCTCGAGAAGGGCCAGTCGTTTCGGCGCTACGCGTTGCTGGCGGGGGCCGACTTATCCTGGTCGGGTTTCATCGAAAATCACATCGAGCGGATCTGGCCGCTTCAGATCGGGAAGCAAATCGATTTCACCTTCCAGGGGCGCTCCAGCAGAGCGAGCGGCGGCGTCGATGCCGACACGCCCTTCTGGTACGTGGAGAAGGTCATCGTCGCTCGCAAAGAACGGCTGACGGTACCGGCGGGAACCTTCGATACCTGGGTAATCGAAGATCATCAGGACGTCTCCCGCGGGCGTGTCATCGCGATACGCACCTATTGGTACGCGCCGGAGGTCGGCTTCGCGATCAAGTACAGCTGTCACATAGCGCAGGGAGTCGGGAAAGACATCGCCTTCGAGGCGAAGGCCATTTCGCCTGCGAGTCCTTGAGCGGGGTCGCAAATGCGATCGACGCGCCCGGTAAGCCGCGTCAGTCCGGCTCGCGGATCGATTCCACGCGATACCCGAGCGAGGTGAGCGCGCTCCTCAGATAGTCTGCGAGGCCGGGCAGACGCGCTACGTACTCCGCGGGGTGCGTGCTGATGATCTTGGTCGCCTGCTGCAACGCGGCGGGGAACGCCTCCGGCTCGAAATCACCGCGCCCCATCCAGGCGAGAGCCACGAGCTCGTTGAGCTCAGTGCTCGTGAGGTCCGCGACCAAATCGAGGAGGCGATCGGCCTCGGGCGTGGCGTCGCTCTCCCTGTCTCTCCGCTCCGCACCGGATTTGCGGTCGGCGCGGGCGAGCGCCTTCTCCTCGACCTCGCAGTCGCGCGCGGCGGCGATGATGGCGGCGATTTGCTGTAGCGGGATCGTAAGCATACGGCGGGGTGCCTCTCGGGCGTATGTGTCCCCTCTTGCCACGAGGATACGAAAACTGCGGGCCCGACACGCATGATCCAGATCAACGCGCGCACACGATGACGCATAGGTATTTCTGCGTATGGCATATCCGTCGATCTTGCGAGCGGCTCGGCGCGAGGGAGCGGCGCCTCGGTCAGGCGCCCCTAAATCTTGGCTTGCGCTTCTCCTTGTAGGCGGCGACGCCCTCCGCGAAGTCCGCGCTGCCACGCACGCGAGCCAGCGCCTGGCTGGTCTCCACCATGTGCTCCACCGGCCCTGGCGGCAGAATGACGTCGTTGACGAATCCCTTGAGGGCGGCGATCACCAGCGGTGCCATGTCCGCGAGCTCTCGACCCATGGCAAGGGCCTCTTGCTCGTGCCGGCCGTTGGCGACGACCCGGTTGACGAACCCCACCTCGTAGGCCCGGCGCGCCGGGATTTTGCTGCCCAGCAGCATCACCTCCATGGCGAGCTTGTGCGGCATGCGCCGGACCAGCGAGCTGATCATGCCGCCGGTCAGGCCGAGATTCGCCTCGGGATAATAGAACTGGGTGTCCTCGGTGGAGACCATCAGGTCGCACATCATCACCATGACGAGCCCGCCGCCGACGCACCAGCCGCTGGTCGCGGCGATGATGGGCTTCTTCGTCTTGAATCCCACGTTGGGGATGCAGCGCCACAGCTCCGGCAGGTCGTTCACGTCGGCGCCCGCGGTGAAGGCTCGCGTGCCCGCCGCCGACAGCACGGCGACCCGCTGGTCAGATCGATCGAAGGCCTGGAAAGCGGCCTGCAGATCCACCGCGACCGCGGCGCTGATCGCGTTCAGCCGATCCGGTCGATTGATGCGAATGACCGAGACCGGTCCCTGCTCCTCCACGGTAACGACGGGTGCGACGACAGGCATATGTCCTCCCTTGTTCAGCCGAGCAGCGCCCGGGCATCGACGATCACGCAGCCCTCGCCGCGGCGCTTCACGATCAGCGGGTTGACATCGAGCTCCCGCAGCCGGTCGCGCAGGTCGTGCGCCAACCAGCCGAGGCGCACGACGGCGTCAACGACGGCATCGATGTCCAGCGGCGGCCGACCGCGAAAGCCCTGGAGCAAGGCGTGCATCTTCAGCCGGCCGAGCATGCCGCGCGCGTTCTCGGCCGCCACCGGCACCGGGGCAACGACGACGTCCTTGAGCAGCTCGGCGAGAATACCGCCGGCGCCGATCACGATCTGCGGGCCGAACTGGCTGTCGGCGGTGACGCCTAGGATCAATTCGGCGTCTCCCCGAACCATCCGCTGGACCAGGAAGCCGTCCAATCCGGAGAGACGGCGCCGCATATCCTCCAGCGCCGCCGTCAGCACGGCTTCCGATGCGAGATCCACCGCCACCCCTCCGGCGTCGCTCTTGTGCACCAAGGCAGGCCCGAGCGCCTTGAGGACCACGGGGTACCCGAGCCGCGCCGCCGCCGCGCAGACGCTCTCCCGATCTGCGCATACGGCCTGCTGCGCGATGGGCAGGCCATAGGCCGCCAGCAAGCGGTGCAAGCTCGCGGGATCGAGCGCGCCGGCCAGCAGGTCGTCTGGCGGCGCCGCCGGCAGGCCGCGAGGACGTTGCGGCGCCGTGCCCACGCGCTCGGCGGACCCGTCGAGCCAGCCCCGGACGGCGCGGATCGCGTCGTCGAGGCTGTCGGTGAACGGCATGCGCCGCGTCACCAGCTCGGCGCGCGCGGCATCCGCGGCCTGGCCCGGCGCCATCACGAAAACGCAGGGCTTGCCCGCGGCGATCGCGGCATCGGCGATCTTACCGGTGGTGCGCGCCAGCAGCGGCGCGGTCGTGATCAGCGCGAGCGTCATATCCTCCGCAGGATCGGCGCCGACCAGAGCCATCGTCTCGTCGGCGATCTCCACCGCCTCGCCGCCCGCGAGCCTGCCGCCGAGGTCGATCGGGTTGCGCGCCTGTCCCGGCGAGAAGAGCCGGCCGAGGCTCTGCTCCGTCTTTGGCGCGAACCGGGTGAGCCCGATGCCGGTCTCGGCCAAGCGGTCCGCGGCGATGGCTCCGCCGCCGCCGGAGGTGGTGAGGATGGTGGCCGATCGCACCTTGCGGCCGGGGAAACGGACGAGGCTCGCGGCCAGCAGCACCATGGAGTCGAGATCGTCCAGCATGACGACGCCGAGGTCGCGGCACACCGCCGCCAGCGCCTGGTAGCTGCCGGCGAGGCTTGCCGTGTGGGAGTATGCGGCTCGCGCGCCCGACTCGGTGCGGCCCGCCTTGACGAGCAGCCAGGGTTTTCCGGCCGCGCGGGCGCGGCGGGCGAGCTCGACGAAACGCGCGGGGTCCTTGAAGCCTTCGACGTAAGTGCAGATCACCTGCGTCCGCGCGTCCTCGAGGAAATACTCGGCGAAGTCGCAGACCTCGAGGTCGGCCTGGTTGCCGACCGATACGCAATGGGAAAAGCCGATGCCGCGCGACCCTGCGCGGTCGAAGACCGTCGCCATGAGAGCGCCGCTCTGGCTCGCGAAGCCGATGGGATCGACGCGGAGCGTGTCGACCTCGAGTGCCGGCGAGGAACACAGCACCACGCGGTTCGCCGGGCTGATCAGGCCGAGGCAATTCGGCCCTATCAGGCGCATGCCGCCGACCCGTGCCGTGCGCACGATCTCGGCTTCGAGGGCCGCTCCCTCCGGGCCCTCATCGGAGAACTTGCTGGTGATGATGATGCCGCAGCGCACGCCGATCTCAGCGCAATGCGCGACCATCTCGGCGACGCGCGGGCGCGGCACGGCCATCACGACCATGTCGGCGGGCTCGGGGGTCGCGCGGATGTCGGGATACGTCTTCAGCCCGAACAGCTCGGGCCTGTTGGGGTTGATCGGATAGACGGTGCCGGCGTAGCCGTGCTTCAGGAGCATGCGATAGAGCCGACCGCCGAACTTGGTCTGGTCCTCGGACGCGCCGATCACCGCGACGGAGCGCGGCGCCATCAGCTCAGCGATCGGCGCCGGCGGTCGGCCGAATTGAGGCAAATCGCGTCGGCTCATCGTCCAGTCCTCCAGCGCATCAGTTTCGCCGGATCGGCCGACCATCGCAAACCCGCCAGCGCTTCAGCGCTTCATCGCTTCCCGCGCTATGAGTTTGCGACGGAGGGGCCGTAGCGGACAGCCTTCACCTCCTCGATGATCGCGAGGCCGCTGCCGATCATGCCGGCGAGTACCGGTAGAAAGGACTCGATTTTCGCTTCGGTGTCGACGATCTCGATCACCACCGGACGATCCTCGGATCGCCTCAAGAGGAATTTCTCGCGCCGGCTCGAGGGGCCGAACCCGACGATCCCGCGCGATACGGTGAGACCGTTCATCATGCGTTCGCGCGCCTTGACGGCGATCGCCTCGTAGAGCGGCTGCTCCCCATGGGCATCGTCGGCGTACGTGTCGTCATCGCCGACGAAGATGCGCAGGAGCGTCGCCTGTGCCGGAACCGCCATGGTCGTTCTCCTTATCGATCGACACCGCGGTGCAATATCGGCCCCGCAGAGATATTTCGGTCAGCCGCGGCCTATATTGATTCAAGTCAACGCGCTTTTGCGGCCTAGCGCTCAGACTTTATCAAATTTGGAGCCCGAGAGATCATGATCAGAACCATCCTCGTGCCCGTAACGGGTACCGACGCCGATCCCGCTGCTTTCACGGCCGCGCTGACGGCTGCGCGCCTGCTCGGCGCCCACCTCGATTTTCTCCACGTTCATATGGATCCGAGCGAGATCGCGGCAGCGTTTGCCACGGACGTCGGGGGCGGCATGGTCTCCGCCGGGCTGATCGAGAGTCTGGAGGCGGAGGCCGATCAGCGCGAGAAGAAGGCGCAGACATCATTCCAGGCCTTTTGCGAGCGTGAGCGGTTGGCCGAGCGTCCCACTCCTTCGGAGCCCGTGTCCGCGCAGTGGCATCGCGAAATCGGCAACGAGTCCGCCTGGATCGGAGAGTATGGCCGCACGTCCGACTTGGTGGTGGTCGGTCGGCCCGAGCAGGGCGCAGCCCGCGAGATGCTCGAGGCAGCCTTGCTCGATACGGGCCGCCCCCTCCTCATCCCAGGTACCGCACCCCTGCTGCCCGAGACCGTGGCGATTGCCTGGAAATCGACGCGCGAGGCGGCCCGGGCGGTGACCGCGGCAGCGCCCTTCCTCGCGAAGGCGAAGCGGATCGTGATTCTCACGGTAGCCGAGAACGACCGAATGGATCGCGAGAGCGGCGCGCGGCTGTTCGCCACGTTGCAGCGCCACAACGCGTCGACCGAGGCGCGCCACGTGCAGCCGGGCTCGCACGGCGCGGCAGCGACCCTGCTGTCGGCCGCGGCCGATGTCGGCGCGGGTCTTCTGGTGATGGGCGGCTACAGCCATAGCCGCGTGCGCGAGCTTATCTTCGGCGGCGTCACGGCGCATATACTTCGCGACGCGGTCCTTCCCGTGCTCATGGTCCATTGAGGCAGCCGGAATCATTGGGTCCTCATCGCCGACCGAAAGGGCGAGGCATGAAGGCGAAACTGATCGGAGCGATCCTGGGCATTCTCGCCCTTGCCGCCGTTGCGCCGACCGCACTCGATGCGCAGACATCGGCGCCGCCGGCTCAGACCGCACCGCTCTATCAAGCGGCCCAGCTCGACCAGCTGCTGGCGCCGGTGGCGCTTTATCCGGACGAGCTTCTGGGCCAGATCCTGATGGCCTCGACTTATCCCCTCGAGGTCGTCGAGGCGGCGCGATGGGTGCAAGATCCCAACAATGCCCGCCTCAAGGGCGATCAGCTGACGGCGGCGCTCCAGGACAAGGATTGGGATCCCAGCGTGAAGTCGCTGGTGCCGTTTCCGCAGATCCTGGGCATGATGAACGACCGGCTCGACTGGATGCAGAAGCTCGGCGACGCATTCCTCGCCCAGCAAAGCGACGTCATGGATTCGGTGCAACGCCTGCGCCAGCAAGCCCAGGCCGCCGGAACCCTCAAGTCTTCGCCTCAACAGACCGTCACCACTCAAGACCAGACGATCACGGTCGAGCCCGCCAATCCCGACACGGTCTATGTTCCCGTCTACGATCCGACGGTCGTCTACGGCACATGGCCTTATCCCGACTATCCCCCCTACTACTTCCCGCCACCGCCCGGCTTTGTCTTCGGGTCGCCATTCTGGCCGGGCTTCTGGTGGGGTCCCGTGATCGAGATCGGCTTCTATCGCCCGTTCTGGGGCTGGGACCACTGGGATTGGCGCCATCATCGGATCGACATCGATCGCGACCGGTTCGATCGCATCGAAGGGCAACACCGGTTCTCCGCGGGCGACACCTGGCAGCATGATCCCTACCACCGGCGCGGCGTCGCTTACCGCGACCCCGGCACGAGCACGAAGTTCGGGCGGCCGGTGACAGGCTCGCCCGATGCGCGGCGGGTCTACCGCGGCTATGGGAGCGGCACCGGAGTGACGACACAGGGGATTGCGCCCCGTGCCCTGGTCAGGCCGGGCACAACCGGCCCGACCAGCACACAACCCACACTCCCCAATCGACCTCAGACGATCGAGCGGCCGCAGGGGACGGTGTTTGGAGGATATGGGCGCGGTGCCGATGTGCGCGCGCAATCGGAGCGCGGCCATGCGAGTCAGCAGACGATAGCGCCGAGGAGCTTTTCCCCATCCTTCAACGCTCCGCGTCCTTCCGGTGGCGGAAGATCTTCCGGCGGGTTCCAGCGGCGATGACGACAAAGGCGAGCGATTCGGTGCCGACGGTGCGAGGATACCCATGATGGGCATGAGCTGGAGCGATCTCGGATCCTTGATGCGGCGCCGTGGCGCGGTCTTGTGCGTCGCTGCAGGTCTAATGGGACTGGCTCCGCAGCCCGCTTGGGCCGCGGGCGTCCAGCAGCGGAGCTTCGCGTCTCCGGAGGCCGCGGTCGATGCCCTGGTCGCCGCGGCGCGCACCGATCGCACCGCCGAGCTCGCGCGGCTGCTCGGACCCGAGGGCAAGAAGCTCGTGGCGTCCGGCGATCCCGTCGCGGACAAGGAGGGCCGGGCCAAGTTCGTTGCCGCGTATATGAAACAGCACGAGATCAGCCGGACCGGCGACGCGACGGCGACCGTCATCGTCGGCGACGAGCAGTGGCCACTGCCGATACCGATCGTCCGCCAGGGCGGCGCCTGGCGCTTCGATACCAAGGCCGGTGAGCAAGAGATCCTGGCCCGCCGCATCGGCCGAAACGAGCTCAATGCGATCGAGGTGTGCCGTGCCTATGTCGATGCGCAGCGGGAGTACGCCTCCAAGGATCGCAACAACGACGGGCTACTCGAGTACGCTCAGAAGTTCACCAGCGCGAAGGGCAAGCAGGACGGTCTCTATTGGCCCGTGAAGCCGGGCGAGCCCGAAAGCCCCATCGGGGCGCTCGTCGCCAGCGCGCACGCCGAGGGATACAAGCGCGAGCCCTATCACGGCTACTACTATAAAATCCTGAAAGGCCAGGGAAAGGGCGCGCCGGGCGGCGCTTACAGCTACATGGCCAAGAACCGCATGATCGGCGGGTTCGCCCTGGTCGCCTTCCCCGCGCAATACGGCAACTCCGGGATCATGACCTTCATCGTCAATCAGGACGGCGTGGTCTACGAGAAGAACCTCGGGCCCAAGACGTCCTCGATCGCGCGCGCCATCACGGCGTTCGATCCCGACTCGACTTGGAAGACGCCGTAACGGACTTACGGCCGTAGAGGCGGCGCGCCGCGTCCGCACTCACCTTCCCATTCCGCACGTCCTCGTCGACCCGGACGCTCGCGCGCTCGCGAGGCTCGCCAAAGCCGCCTCCGCCCGCGGTCTCCACCACCACGCGGTCGCCGGGGTGCAGGGTGGTCACGATCTTGGAGGGGATCTCTTCGACGCGCCCATCGGCGCGGCGGATCTCGGAATGGGCTCTGGCGCCCTCGCCGCCTCCCGCGAGCCCGCCAGCCGCGCTGAAGTGCCGCTCGCCCCGGTGCGAGAACGAGACCTCGCCGTCCAACACCTCGTACTCGCGCACGACGCCGAGGCCGCCGCGAAAGGCCCCGGCACCGCCGGAATCCGTGCGCAATGCCAGCCGGCGGACCCGGATCGGCGCCTCCATCTCCATAGCCTCCGCCGGCAGGTTCATGCAGTTGGTGGCGTCGGTCTCGATCACGTCGACGCCGTCCTGGCCCGGGCCGGCGCCGCTGCCGCCCGCGATCAGCTCACCCACCACATAGCGCGAGCCGTCCGGGCGCCGGCCGCCGAAGGCCATGACCAGAAGCTCGCCCGCCGAGGCGGCCGGCACCTTCGTCGGCAGTACCGGCGCCAGAGCGCCGATCATGCACGTGGTGATCCGCTTGATGGTCGACGTCCGCGCATTTACCGGCGCCGGGTCCTCCGGGTTGACGATCGATCCCTTAGGCAGCCGCAGCGCCAGCGGCCGGAAGCACCCGCCGTTGGTGGGAATGCGCGGATCGGTCAACGCGCGCACGGCGAAGCAAGCGGCGGCCAGCGAGCCCGAGGGCACGCAGTTGAGAGGGCCGCGCACCTGCGCGCTGGTGCCCTCGAAATCGAAGATGATGGTGCCGTCCTTCACGATGGCGGCGACCTCGATGCGGATCTGCGTATCGAGGTCGATGCCGTCGTTGTCGAGATAGTCGACGCTGCGGTAGACGCCTTCGGGTATGGCGCGGAGCGCCTTGCGGGTCATCGTCTCCGAGCGCAGCAGGAGCTCGTCGAAGATCGCGGCGAGCTGATTGTGGCCATAACGCTCAGCCACCTCACTAAGGCGGCGCGCGGCGACGGTACAGGCGGCGACCTGCGCGTTGAGATCGCCCATGACCGTATCGGGAATGCGCACATTCTGACGCAGCAATCGCACCAGCGTATCATTGTAGACGCCAGCCTCGCGGAGCTTGAGCGGCGGGATGCGGAGGCCCTCCTGATAGATCTCGGTGGCGTTGGTGGGCACCGACCCCGCGGACATGCCGCCGATGTCCTGGTGGTGCGTCATCGCGCCGCTGAGCGCGATCGCCTTGCCGCGGTGGAACACCGGCATGATCACCGCGATGTCCGGCAGGTGAGTGCCGCCGAGGTAGGGGTCGTTGAGGATGTAGGCGTCGCCCTCGGCCATGGACTCGAGGGGATAGGATTTCAGCACCTCAGCGACGGCCGGGATCAGCGTGGCAAGATGGATCGGGATCGAGCAGGACTGGGCGAGCGTGGTGCCGTCGGGCGTGAAGAGGCTGGCGGACGCGTCGAGCCCCTCCTTCACGATCGGCGAGAACGAGCTGCGCAAGAGCGTCGATTGCATCTCGTTGGCAATGCCCTCGAGCTTGTGGCGCACCACCTCGACAGTGATGGGATCGAGCACGGGTTCGAGGCTGCGCACGGTCATGGATGGGCTCCCTCAGGTCGAGCTCAAAATAAGCGTGCCGTTCGGCGCCACCTCGGCGCGCCAGCCCGGCTCGATCAAGGTCGTGGTATCGCCCTGCTCGACGATCGCCGGCCCCGCTAAGCGGGCGCCGGGTGCGAGCGCGCCGCGCTCATGGATCGCGGCATCGACGAAGCCCGCGCTCTCCGCGGTGAGGATCCGGCGCCGCGGCTTCTCGACCGACGCGCCTGCTGCCGCGTAGCTCGCGGACCGCGACGCCGACACGACGCAGCGGTGGATCGTGCGAAGATTAACGACGCGCGCCCGCGCGTCGGTGCTGTGGCCATAGACGCGATCGTGCGCCGCTTGGAAATCCTGGTAGAGGGCGGCGAGCGGGTCGGGAGCCGCCGGCGAGAGCGGCACATCCAGGTGATAGGATTGGCCGACGTAGCAGACATCCGCGGAATAGACGATCTGGCAGCGCTCGGGCGCGACGCCCTCGCTCCGCATCAGCTCGGCACAGGTGCGGTCGAGCTCGTCGAGCGCGCGGCGGACCTCCGGCCACGCGAGGCCATCGAGCGCGCGTGGAAACGCCGCGGAGACCTCGTGCTCGATGGGCGCGTACAAAAGGCCTGCCGCGGAGAGCACGCCCGGGTGGCGCGGCACGACGATGCGGGCGATGCCGAGCTCGCGGGCCAACGCCGTCGCGTGCAAGGGTCCGGCACCGCCCAGGGGCACCAGCGTATATCCGCGGGGATCGATGCCGCGCCCGATCGAGACCAAGCGGATGGCCTCCGCCATCTGCGCATTGACGACCCGATGAATGCCGAGCGCCGCCGTCTCGATTGGCATATTCAGCGGATCCGCGATCTTGCGCCGGATCGCCTCGCGCGCGCGCTCGGGCACGAGGGTCAAGGATCCGCCGGCGAAGTAGCCGGGATCGATGTAGCCCAACAGCACCGAAGCGTCGGTCACCGTCGGGTCTTCGCCGCCGCGGTCATAGCAGGCAGGTCCGGGCTCGGAGCCGGCGGATTCCGGCCCCACCCGCAGCGATCCGGCATCGTCGAGCCATGCGATGCTGCCGCCGCCGGCACCGATCGCGTTCACGTCCACCATGGGCACGCGCACGGCATAGCCGCCGATCGTACCCTCCGATCGGACCAGCGGCTGCCCGCCGCTCACCAGCGCGATGTCGCAGCTGGTGCCGCCGACGTCGATCGTGATGAGATCGTCGATGCCGAGCGCCCGGCCGACCTCGAGGCCGCCGATCACTCCCGCCGCCGGCCCGGACAGAAACAGACGAACCGGCCGGCGCCGCGCGATGCGAGACGAGGCGATGCCGCCCCGCGATTGCATGATCTGCAACGGCGCTTGCACGCCGGCTGCCGCGAGGTCGCGCTCCATGCTCTCGAGATACCGATCCACCACCGGCTTGAGGTAGGCGTCGAAGGCGGTGACGCAGGTGCGCTCGTATTCTCGGAACGCGGGATCCACCTCCGAGGACAGCGACACCATCACGTCGGGCGCGAGGCGTCCGATGATCTCGCGAATGCGGAGCTCGTGCGCGGGATTGAGGAAGGAGAACAGCAGGCTGACCGCGATCGCGCTGACGCCTTCGTCCCTGAGCTCCATCACCGCGCGCTCGACCGACGCCTCATCCAACGGCACCAGGACCGCTCCGGTCGCCGTCACGCGCTCGCGCACCTCCTTACGCAGGCGGCCGGGTGCCAGGAAGCCTGCGGCTTCGGGCTTGAGCATCAGATCGTACATGGCGCGGCGCATCTGCCGGCCGATCTCCAGCACGTCCCGGAAACCCTCGGTGGTCAGCAGCCCGATCTTGGCGCCCTTGGCCTCCAGCACCGCATTGGTCGCCACCGTGGTGCCGTGCACGAACCGGGCAATGGCATGCGCGGGGATCGACCAGTCGCGGCGCATGAGGTCCAGCGCGGCGCGCACGCCAGCGCTCGGATTCTCGCGCGTGGTCGGGATCTTGACGAGACGCATGGCGCCGTCGCCGGCGCGACAGACGACGTCCGTAAAGGTGCCGCCGATGTCGACCCCGATCTCGACTTGATGCTCCGCCTCTGACATCGCCCGGCTCACTCCCCCCTTCGTCGGCCCCGATGTTAGTCCGGGCCGCAGCCGCGGTCATGAGGCGGTGCGCGCTTGCCAGCCCGGCACTTTCCGATGATCATTCCTGTCGGCGGATGGGAAACAGGACAGGCGTCCAGGGGAGAGTCCAAAATGACGCGCGCAATCAAGACCGTCTCGGCAGCCGTGGCGCTCGTGCTTCTAGCGGCGATGGCGCCGGCTTCGCGGGCGGACAACACTCAGGGGATCACGGCCACCACCATCAAGATCGGCAATCTCGGACCCTTCTCCGGGGAGAGCGCGGTGTTTAACCCGCTGAACTATGGGCCGGAAGCCTACCTCCGCTACGTCAACGACCACGGCGGTGTCAACGGGCGCAAGTTCGAGACGGTGTTCGCCGACGACGCCTGCAACGAGGCGAAGGGCATCGCGGCGGCCAAGAAGCTGATCTACGAGGACAAGGTCTTCATGATCATCGGTCACCCCTGCAGCGGCGTGGCGATGGCGATCAAGCCGATGCTCGACAAGGAAGGCGTGCCGTGGGTCGGCCTCTCCGCCAATCCGAAGATCACCAACCCGGTGACGCCGAGCATGTTCCACGTCGGCTATACCGGCATCGCCTCGGGCGAGGCGATGGCGACCTTCGCGATGAGCCAGCCGGGCGTCAAGAAAATCGCTCTCGTGCAGCACAGCAACGACTGGGCGCACGGCTATTGCGAGCCCGCGACCGCTCTCATCAAGAAGAACGGCGGCGAGATCGTCCTCGACGCCGCGCTGGAGCGCGGCTCGACGGACGCGACCGCGCAGGCGCTCCAGGTCAAGGCGTCGGGCGCCCAGGCGGTGATGGGCTGCCTCTACCAGCCCGAGCTCGTGGTCCTGCTGCGCGATCTCAGCAAATTCGGCGTCAAAGTGCCGGTGCTGGGCGCGCTCGGCGCCGATTTCGAGCAGACCGTCGCCCAGGTCGCCGACCCCGATGCGGTGAAGCAGATCTTCTTCCAGCCGTACCAGTTCAAGGCGCCGCTTGGACAAGGTCCGCTCAAGGATTTCCACGACATGTTCCTGAAGTACCTGACCAAGGATGAGTTGCCCAAGTCCGGCGAGCCCACCAACTTCTATTACTTCGGCGTGCCCGCCGCGATCGTCACGGTGGAGGCCATCCGGCGCGCAGGGCCCGACCTCACCCGCGAGAAATGGATCGCGGCGATGGAGTCCTTCAAGGACTGGGATACCGGCGTCTTCGCCGACAAAGAGAACATCAGCCACGACAACCACGACGGCGTCCATCTGATGTATGCGGTCGGTCTCAGCGCGGAAGGCAAGGAGACCGTCTACAAGTCCTGGGGCACCCCGGCGGAGTAAGGCCGATCGCGCCCGCAGGGGCCGAAGGCGCCGGTTTGCGCCCGCGGCGCGCGGTCTCCGCCTAGGAGCCCGGCGCCCCCGTGCTGTCCTTCCTTCCGCAGCTCGTCGTCAGCGGCATCGCCACCGGGATGCTCTACGCGCTGGTGGCGCTGTCGATGACCGTCGGCTACCGCGCCACGACCATTGTCAATTTCGGGCATGGCGACATGGTGATGGTCGGCGCCTATGCGAGCTACGTGCTGGTCGCCGGCATTGGGCTGCCCTTCGGTCCCGCGATCGCCCTGGCGGCGGCGTTGCTCTTCCTTCTCGGCGTGGCGGCGCAGCGCCTGCTCATGCAACCGATCATCGCGGGCCCGCACCTGTCGCTCGCCATGATGGCGCTGGCGATCGGCTATGCGCTCAGAGGGCTGGCGCGGATTGAATGGGGAAACGACGTTCTGAAGCTGCCGCGGCCCTACCCGTCCGGCGCATTCCTCTGGGGCTCGGTGGTCGTCACCATGGACGACCTCGTCATCTCCGGCGTGGTGCTGGTGCTGCTGGCGGTGTTGTTCCTGGTGTTCAACGTGACCTCCGTCGGCAAGGTCATCCAGGCCGTGTTCCAGACCCAGCGCGGCGCGGCGCTGGTGGGCATCAACGTGCGGGCCTTCCACGGCGTCATGTGGGGCGCCGGAGCGGGCCTGGGTGCCGTCGGCGGCGTGCTGATGGCCCTGGTGGTGCCGCTCACGCCGGAGATCGGCGTCGCGACGCTCGTGCGCGGGTTCGCCGCCATGACCCTCGGCGGGTTCGGGTCTCTCCACGGCGCGGTGATCGGCGGATTGCTGCTGGGCGTCATGGAGAAAGTCCTGGGCTTCTATGTCTCGACGGCGTTCATCGACATCACCGCCTATCTTGTCGCGATCCTCGTGCTGCTGATCCGGCCCAAGGGCCTGTTCGGGCAGCACGCGAGCCTCCGGATCTGACGGGCGATCGTGAGCGACGCCGCCGCCAGGACACCTCTCGAGGCCAGACGGGCGCGGGGCGGCGGACGACGGCTCCTCTGGCTGGTCCCGCTGCTGCTGTTGCCGGTACCGCTTTTCCTTGATCAGTACCAGCAATACGTCGCCAATCTGATCCTCGTCTATGTGCCCGTGGGCGTGGGCTTCAACGTGGTGGTCGGCAACCTCGGCCTGCTCGCCTTCTCGAACGTCGCCTTCTTCGGGATCGGAGCCTACACCGCGGGCGTCCTCATGCTGAAGCTCAGCGTGCCCTGGTGGCTCACGATCCTTCCCGCGGGCATCATGGGAGGGATGGCGGGCGCGGCCGCGAGCGTGCCGGCGCTACGGGGCGTCCGGCTCTTCTATCTCGCGATCATGACCCTCGCCTTCGGCGAGCTGATGCGCTGGGTCTACATCCGATGGGAGCCCGTGACCGGCGGCTCCTTCGGCATGGCGGTGCCGGAGGCGAGCGTCTTCGGCTGGGCGCTCGATGCGGAATCGCGCAAGTTCTACGCGTTTCTGGTCCTTGTGATTCTCGTGATCGTGCTGACGGATCGCCTGCTGCGCTCGCGCTTCGGCCGGGCGTTCGTCGCGATCAAGGGCAACGAGGAAGCGGCGGCGGCCATGGGGATTCCGACCGACCGCTACATTTTGCTGGGCTTCGCGTGGGGCGGCTTCGTGGTGGGCATCGCAGGATCGATGTACGCCGCTTTGGTCGGACACCTTTCGCCGGCGTCCTTCGATTTGACCGAGCTGATCCTGCAATTCGCCATCATCATGGTGGGCGGGCTGGGCAGCCTGGTGGGCTCCGTGCTGGGAGCGGCCTTGCTCACCGCTGCCCCGGAATTCTTCCAGGGTTTGCCGGGCTTCGAGGAGCTGCTGTTCGCGGTACTCATCATTGTGGTCATCCTGTTCCTGCCGCGCGGCCTTGCCAGCCTGCTCGCGCGCGCGCACCCGGCCTTCGACGACCGTTATTTCCGGGAGTGACATGCCGCCGCTCCTCGAGCTTTCCGAGGTCACCGTGCGCTTCGGCGGATTGACCGCGGTCGACCGGGTTTCCTTCGAAGTCGCGGCTGGCGAGGTCTGCGCGCTCATCGGCCCGAACGGCGCCGGCAAGAGCACGCTCTTCAACGCGATTGCGGGCAACGCACTCATCGACTCCGGCCGCATCCTGTTCCGCGGCGATGCGATTCACGGCCTGGCGCCCCACGCCATCTCGGCACGAGGGGTTCGGCGCACCTTTCAGAACGGTGGGCTCTTCGCGCACCTGACCGCCCTCGAGAACGTACTGGTGGGGCTTCATACCCAGGTCCGGAGCGGGTTCCTCGGCCTGCTGGTGGGCGCGGGGAAGAGCTATCGCGGGGAGGCCGCCGCCACTCGGCGCGCGCGCGAGCTGCTCGCCCTCATGGAGGTCGAGCCTGTCGCCGATCATCTCGCGGCCGAGCTCTCCGGCGGGCAACAGCGCATGGTCGAGATCGTCCGGGCGCTCGCGACCGATCCGCCGCTGCTCCTGCTCGACGAGCCGGCCGTCGGCCTGGCCCCGCCGATGCGCGAGAAGCTTGGGCGGATCATCCGGCGCCTAGCGGCGGAGCGGGGCATCGGCATCGTGCTGATCGAGCACGCCATCGAGCTGGTGATGAGCATCTCCGACCGCGTGATCGTGCTCAACTATGGCCGCAAAGTCGCCGATGCCTCGCCCGCCGAGGTGCGCGCGGATAAGAAGGTGCTGGAGGCCTATCTGGGCCATGCCTGAGACCTTGCTCGCGGCGACCGGCGTCGAGGCCGGCTATCCCAACAAGCAGATCCTGTTCGGCGTCGACTTCACGATTGCCGACGGCGAGGTCGTGGCCTTGCTGGGCGCCAACGGCAGCGGCAAGTCGACCGCCCTCAATGCCGTCAGCGGTTTCGTGCGGCTCTGGGCGGGCTCGATCCGGTTCGGTGGCACGGAGATCTCCGGCTTGCCGCCTCACGAGATCTTTCGCCGCGGCATCATCCAGGTCTCGCAGGCGCGCGACCTGTTCGCGGACATGTCCGTGGAAGAGAACCTGCGGCTGGGCGCCTGGGTTCGGCGTGGCGACGAGGCGACCCTGCTGGAGGGCGTTTACGGCTCCTTCCCGCGCCTCGCCGAGCGGCGGCGCCAGCCTGTCAGCCTCATGTCCGGCGGCGAGCAGCAGATGGTGGCGCTCGGTCGCGCCCTCATGGGACGACCGAAGCTGCTGCTGCTGGACGAGCCCTCCGGCGGCTTGGCGCCTGCCTTCGTGGAGGAAATCGCGGGCATCATGAGGTCGCTCCGGGAGAGCGGCACCACCATGATGCTGGTCGAGCAGAACATCCGGCTGGCGCTGGCAGTCGCGGACCGGTTCCTGATCCTGAGAGACGGCCGCGTGTCGCAGCACCACGACTTCAGCTCCGGCACCCTCGACGAGGAAGATATCGTCCGCAGCATTTATCTTTAGGGCGCGAACTCGCAAGCGCACCACGCCGCGGGTGCACATCCGAGATGTGCCCAAGACTGGATTTCCGCGCTGCCAGCACACTCACAGGCTGCCTTATTGTCGATCTCAGTCGGAAATCGGGTGGATTCAGTCGAAAAGCATTGAGACGCCTGGCCAGAATGAACGGGGGACTGCCCTTGCATGTGTGAGGAGCCGTGGCCAGGTGCAGGGATACCACGCCGGCGTGCGGCGGCACGGCACAGTGAAGCTCGTGCGGCCGGCCCACCTGGCATGGATCAACAAAGGAGGCGAAAATGGCGCTATTCATGTATCAATTGGCCTACACGCCCGAGTCTTGGGCCGCCCAGCTCAAGAACCCGAAGAGCCGCGTGGAGACCGTGGGCCGCAGCCTATGCGAGGCCGCTGGCGGGAAATTCATCAGCGCCTGGTATTGCTTCGGCGAGTATGACGCCATTCTCATCGCCGACATGCCGGATGCTGAAAGTATGTCAGCGGTCGCACTCGCAGTCGCCGCGGGCGGTGCGGCCAAGGCCGGCAAGACGACGGCGTTGATGACCGGCGCGCAAGCTGTGGCGGCCATGACGAAGGCTGCGGTTGTCACCAAGACCTATCAGCCCGCCCGCTAAGGCGACTTTCGCAGCAGCCCGACGACCACAGTCCCGGTAGCGCACGGGCAAGTCGCCGCCTCGGCTCGCTTTGGGGCGGCGACGGCACGGGTGGCGGCATCCGTGCCGCCGCCGCCCGCCGCCTGACTCCATCACCCGTATCTTGAGTCCGTCACGACCGTGCCCGTTCCGCGTCGGTTGAACCCTAGGTAACGGACCTTTCTAGGAGTCTCCGCGCCGTGCCCGCGTCAGCGCTGGCACCGGAAGCATGGACGGCGCTTCCCGCGTTCATGAGTTCACGACCTGGCTGAGCGCCAGCGCCTACCTCCCCGGATACGCTTTCAGGGTGCAGCAGCCGCGCTTGCCGGGTTTCCAGGTGTCGCATTCGAAGCGGAAGCCCGCGCCCTCAAACTTGCCGTAGTCGACCGCCGAGCCGATCTCGCACATCTTCGCGACCTCGGCGTCGGAGAGGCCGTAGGCTTGCCATGCCTCCTTGAGCGGACAGGTCGCGTTCAGGACCTCGAAGCCTTTGTCGTCGAGACGCTTCACTTCGGGATTGAAAAGCTTGCCGCCACCGGCGGAGTGCGCGACGTGGTGCTCGCCGAGCGCCTTGATGCGATCGGGCGCGAATTGCTTGATCGAGGCCGCCATCTCCTGCCCGCGGCGATAGATGGCGGCACGCATGACCTTCGTGGCCTCGGCTTCGCCGTGCGCCTTGCGCAGCTCGTCGAAGATCAAATAATAGAGGATGGCCCGATTGGCATTCGCGGCCCGCAGCTCCTGCTCGAGATCTTCCTTCGTCATGACCACAGCTCCCCTAGGTACGAGATCGACCCATTGTTTGTGCTTTGCGGGCGCCGTGCTAGCTTTTTCGGCGCAGCAACGCGAGCCTGGCGGCGCGCATCGGGAGCATCTTGAATGACCTACCGCGTAGGTGTCGACATCGGAGGCACCTTCACCGACCTCTGCGCGTTCAACGAAACGACCAACGACCTTCACACGTTGAAGGTGCTGTCGACGCCGGACCGGCCGGGCTCGGAAGTCATGGAAGGGATGCGCCAGCTCAAGGAGCGTTACGGCGTATCGCCCAGCAGCATCACCTATTTCACCCACGGCACCACCGTCGGCGTGAACACCGTGATCCAGCGCAAGGGCATCAAACTCTGCCTGCTCGCGACCGAGAATTTCGTCGACGTGCTGGAGGTCGCGCGCCTCAAGGTGCCCAATCCCTGGGACCTCCTGTCGACCCGGCCGGCGCCGCTGATACCGAAGGATCGCGTGCTGCCGGTGAAGGAGCGGATGAGCGCCGACGGCAGCGTCGACACGCCGGTGGACGAACCCAGCGTGATCGCCGCCGTCGAGAAGGCACGCGCGCTCGGCGCCGAGGGTATCGTGATCGCGCTCATCAATGCCTACCGCAATCCCGCCCACGAGCGCGCGGTGAAGGCGATCGTCAACCGCGTGGCCCCGGGCTTGCCGGTCTTCTGCTCGACCGACGTGTGGTCGGTGATCCGCGAGTACGAGCGCACCACCACCGCCATCATTCACGGTTACGTGCAGCCGCGCGTGGAGCGGTATCTGACCTCGCTCCAGGAGGCGTTGCGCGGGGCGGGCGTTCCCGCGGAGCCGATGGTGACCAAGTCGAACGGCGGGGTCATGAGCGCCGAGCTCGGCAAGGCCGCCTGCGCGCAGATGATCCTTTCCGGCACCGCCGCCGGCGTGATCGGCGCCGCCCATGTGGCGAGCCTCGCGGGATTTCCCGCCACCATGAGCCTCGATATCGGCGGCACCAGCGCCGACGTCGCCTTCATCCGCGGCGGCGTGCCCCAATACGGCGTCGGCGAGATGATCGGCGAATTCCCGATCTTCATCCCCACGGTCGCCGTCACCTCCATCGGCGCGGGCGGCGGCTCTATCGCCTGGGTCGACGACCTCGGCGTGCTCAAGGTCGGGCCGGAGAGCGCGGGCTCGACGCCGGGTCCTGCCTGCTACGGGCGGGGCGGCACTCGCCCCACCATCACCGACGCCTTTGCCGTGCTGGGCTGGATCGGCAATGGCGAGCTCGGCTACAGCGCGATCCGCGTCGACGTCGAGAAGGCGCGTGCGGCCATCGCGACCATCGCCGAGCGCACGAGCATGAGCGTGGTGGCGGCCGCGGAGGCGATCATCGAGATCGCGGTCTCCGGCATGTACATGGAGGTCAGCAAGCTGATCTCGCGCTACGGCGTCGATCCCCGGGATTATGCGCTCCAGGCCTTTGGCGGTGCCGGACCCATGATGGCGTGCTTCCTCGCGCGGGAACTCGGCATGACGAGCGTGGTCATCCCGACCACGCCGGGCGTGCTGAGCGCGCTCGGCGGGCTCATCGCCGACATCAAGAACGACTTCATCGCGACGGTGTTCGTGGAGCTGAGGGCGGAAGCGCTGCCGGCGATCCGCGGGGGCTATGAGGCGCTCGAGAAAGCCGCCCTCCACTGGCTCCGCGAAGAGCAGAGATATGACGGCGCACACCGCTTCACCTATTCCGCGGACATGCGCTACCAAGGCCAATCCCACGAGATCGAGACGGTGCTCGACGCCGCGCACGTGACGCGCGGAGAGATCGCGGGGATCGCCGAGGCCTTCCACCGCCGGCATGAGGAAGTCTACGACCACGCCGACCGCGAGGCTCCCGTGCAGATCATCAACCTGCGGCTGGTGATCGCCGGCGAGAGTCCGAAGCCGCAATTCCCGCGCGCGCCGGAAATCGAGGGCCCCGCCGAGCCCAGCGGTCGCGCGCAGGTTTTTCTCGAGGGTAGCGAGCGCGAGATCCCCAAGTTCGCTCGCGCGACCCTGACGCCCGGGCAGACCTTCGAGGGACCCGCGGTCGTGACGCAAAGCGACTGCACCACGTGCATTCCCGGCGGGTATCATGTGAAGGTGGATGCCTATCGCAATCTGGTTCTGACCCGCGGCATCGCGCTTGGGTGGATGCCGACGGCAGCTTGGTCCTGACCCGCGGCCACGCGGAGGAATTAAGGAGACAACCGGCCATGCCCATCGACCGCGTGACCCTGCAAATCCTCGCGAACCACTGTGCCGCCGCCACGGAAAGCATGGCGCAGACGCTGTTCCGGACCGCGCATTCCACCTTCGTCAAGGAGACCGAGGATTTCACCACCGGTCTCGCGACGCCCGACGGCAAGACCTTCGCCTCGCCCTTCGATCTCGGCGCCACCTGGTTCTTCGGTCTCGACTACGGGCGCGTCCTCACCATGATCGACGGCTACGAGGACGGCGATCTCTGCATGACCAACGACCCCTACAGCGGGTTCGTCTGCACGCATTCGCCGGACATCCATCTTTGGAAGCCGATCTTCCACAAGGGCGAGATCATGTGCTTCGCCGTCGGGCACGTGCACAATACCGACGTCGGCGGCGCGGTGCCCGCGAGCCTGTCGCGCGCGAACGTCGAGGTGCATCAGGAGGGCATCCGCGTGCCGCCGGTGAAGCTCTATCGCCGCGGCGAGCTCAACCGCGACGTCCGCGACATCATGCTGCTCAACGTGCGCATGCGCGAGCAGAACTGGGGCGATCTCAAGGCCGAGATCGCCGCGATGAAGACCGGCGAGCGCAAGGTGCACGAGATGATCGAGCGCTTCGGCGCCGATGTCTTCCGCGAGGGCATCGGGGATCTCCTCGATTACGGCGAGCAGCAGGCGCGGAACGTCATCCGTCGGATCCCGAAGGGCGAGTATTTCTTCGCCGATTACATCGACGAGGACAGCGTCGGCGGCCAGCCCTGCCGGATCGCGGTCACCCTCATCGTCAAGGACGGCGAACTCGTCCTCGACTTCACCGGCAGCGACCCGCAGCTCACGTCTTCGATCAATATTCCGACCGGGGGCGACGCGCACCACGCCTTGCTGATGGTGCCGGTCATGTATGTGCTCTATGCGCTCGACAACTCGATCCTGCTCAACGCGGGCTTGCTGCGCACGGCCTCGGCGATCCTGCCGAAGGGCTCGATCGTCAATCCGGTCTTTCCGGCGGCGGTCGGAATGCGGAGCCTCAGCTGCATGCGGCTGCAGTCCGCAGTGTTCGGTGCCTTCGCCCAGGCGCTCCCGGACGTAGTGCCGGCCGCTTGCGGCGACGGCGGGCCGCTCATCAACCTGCGCACCGTGGACAGCCGGACCGGCCGCCGGCTGATGGCGAACCTGGATCCGATCACCGGCGGCGGCGGCGGCACGTCGTTCCGCGACGGCGTCGAAGCCTCGGGCGCCAATTTCGGCTTTCTCAAGAACACTCCGGTGGAGATCAACGAGGCCGAGGTGCCCGTCAAGATCCTGCGCTACGGTCTGGCGCCGGATTCCGGTGGCGCCGGTCGCTTTCGCGGCGGCACGGCCACAACTCTGGAATTCCAGGTCTCGGCACCCGACACCGTGGTCACCGCGCGCAACCGCGACCGCAGCCGCTTCACGCCCTGGGGCAGCCGCGGCGGCGACGCCGGCAAGCCCTCCGAGTTCCTGCTCAACCCCGGCAGCAATCACGAGGTCAATCTCGGCAACACCGACGTTGTCACGGTCCAGCCGGGCGACATCATCCGGATCACCTCGGCGGGCGCCGGCGGCTGGGGCAATCCCCTCGAGCGCGAGCCCGAGCGGGTGCTGGAGGACGTGCGGCGAGGCTTCGTCTCGGTCGCGAAGGCAAAAGAAGAATACGGCGTGGTGATTCTCGAGGGCAAAGCAGACGCCGAGGCGACCGCAACGCTCCGGGCGCAACTGGCCGCCGCGCGCGGCCACAACGACTTCGGCTTCAATCCCGCACGGGTGAATTTCGAGCGGATATGGACGCGCCCCAACTACGAGCGACTGACGGCCCTCCTCGCGGAGTTGCCGGTCGAGTGGCGGTTCTTCGTCAAGCATCGCGTGTTCGAATCGATCGAACTCTTGCCCGAGCGCGAGCGGACCGGCACTGGGGACGAGGTCGAGCGTGCCTTCCGGCGGGTGGCCGCGACTTACGCGCAGCTGAGGGATTTCGCGGTTCCCGCACGATCCTAGGCACAAGCGAGCTAGCGACTTCGTTGACGGCAGTGTCGCTAGACAATGCCGAACGCACGGGGACGTGCATTGCTTCCATGCGGCAATGTGGGTTGGTCCCCCACGCCCGCAGTGCTAACTGGAGCCTGGAAGCGCTTGTGGGAGTTGAAAGAATGGCGATGCCGCAGCCGCAGGCCTCGCGTAAGCGGCTGCACTACGCGTGGATCGTCGCTGGCGTGACGTTCCTTACCTTGCTGGCGGCCGCGGGCGTGCGCTCCTCGCCCAGCGTGTTCATCGTCCCGATCGAGACGGAATTCGGCTGGACGCGCACGACCGTCTCGGCGGCGATCGCGATCAATCTGCTGCTCTACGGTCTGCTCGGACCCTTTTCCGCAGCCTTCATGGACCGGATCGGCCTGCGGGCCACCGCGATCATCGCGTTCGCCATCATGGCCGTGGGCATGTTGGGCACGCTGGGGATGACGGCCTCGTGGCAGATGATGCTGCTCTGGGGCGTCGTGATCGGCACCGGCAGCGGCATCGCCTCGCTCGTGATGGGAGCGGTGGTAGCCAATCGCTGGTTCATCGCGAGCCGCGGCCTGGTGATGGGACTGCTCACCTCCAGCTTCGCCGCAGGGCAGCTCATTTTCCTGCCGCTGCTCGCGGCCATCGTGACCAATCACAGCTGGCGCTGGGCCGTGGTGTTGATCACGGCGATCATCCTCTTGATGATCCCGGTGGTGGCGCTGCTGCTGCGGGACTACCCGCGGGACTGCGGCCTCACTCCCTATGGCGCGCCGGACGATTTCCAGGACACGCCGGCGCCGAGGCGGGTGAACCCGTTCGCGTCCGCCATCTCGTCTTTGGGCGAGGCCTTCGCCTCGCGCGACTTCTGGCTGCTGTCGCTGAGCTACTGGGTGTGCGGCGCCACCACCAACGGGCTGATCGGCACGCACCTCATCCCCTTCTGCATCGAGAGCGGCGTTCCCGCCGAGACGGCGGCCGGTGTGCTCGCGAGCATGGGCATCTTCAACTTCATCGGCACCACCGCCTCGGGCTGGCTCAGCGACCGTTTCGACAGCCGGTATCTGCTGTTCTCGTACTACTCGCTGCGCGGCATTTCGCTGCTTTTCCTGCCTTACATCTTCGATTTCTCGTTCTACGGCCTCACCCTGTTCACGGTGTTCTACGGCCTCGACTGGATCGCGACCGTGCCGCCGACCGTGCGGCTTGCCGGAAATTCCTTCGGAGTCGCGCGCGCCGGGATGATGTTCGGCTGGATCACCGCGATGCATCAGGTGGGCTCGGCCACCGCCGCCGCGGGCGCCGGATGGCTCCACGATACCGTCGGAACCTATACGAGTTCCTTCCTGGTCTCGGGAGCGCTCTGCTTCATCGCCGCGCTGGCCGTGCTGCCGGTTGGCCGGCGGCCGGCGCCAGGTCGGCCGATCGAGGTGGCTCCCGCCGGCGCGGCTGCCTGAGGCAACACAGCTCCATCCCCTTCTATAGACGAGGCAATTGTGCGGACCGGCTGGGTCCGCATAGAATTGTTGGCCACACCAACAATCGAGGCCGTCAAAGACGGCCCGGGGAGGACTGGATGATTCGGGGGTTTATCGGTCTCGGCTTGGCCGCCGTGCTGGCGGTCTCGGCGGTGGGCTTCGCCGACCCCGCTCGAGCGCAGGAGAAGCAAGTCCAACTCAAGCTCTCACATTGGGTCCCGCCGGCGCATCCGCTGCAGCCGGCGCTCGAGGCCTGGGCCGCCGATATCGAGAAAGCCTCCAATGGCACCATCAAATCGACGATCTTTCCGTCCGAGCAGCTCGGCAAGGCGTTCGACCACTACGACATGGCGCGCGACGGCATCGCGGATTTCGCCTACGTCAATCCCGGCTATCAGCCCGGCCGATTCCCGATCATCGCGGCGGGCGAGTTGCCGTTCCTGATGAGCAATGCCAAAGGCGGCTCGGCTGCGCTCGATACGTGGTATCGCAAGTACGCGGCCACGGAGATGAAGGGCGTGCATTTCTGCCTCGCCTTCGTGCATGACCCCGGCACCTTCCACAGTCACAAGAAGATCCTGCTGCCGAGCGATCTCAAGGGTCTCAAGGTCCGACCCGCCAACGCCACCATCGGCCAGTTCATGACGCTGCTGGGCGCCACCAACGTACAAGCGTCGGCGCCCGAGGCGCGCGACGTGCTCTCGCGCGGCGTCGCCGATGCCATCACCTTTCCCTGGGGCTCGATCATGCTGTTCGGCATCGACAAGGTCGTGAACTTCCACATGGACGCGCCGCTCTATGTCACGACCTTCGTCTGGGTGATGAATCAGGACAAATACAACGGCCTTTCCGCGGCGCAGCAGAAGGTGATCGACGATCACTGCACGACCGATTGGGCGGTCAAGATCGCCGCGCCCTGGGCGGATTTCGAGGCCGCGGGCAAGCCGAAGATCAAGGCCGAGGCCGGCCACGAAGTCTATCCGCTGAGCCCCGAGCAGATCGCGGATTGGCGCAAGGCCGCGGCGCCGCTCCAAGAGAAATGGGCCGAGAACGCGCGCAAGGCCGGCGTCGACCCCGACAAGGCGATGGCGGAGCTCAAGGACGCACTGAAGAAGCAGAACGCGCTCTACTGAGGCGGCCTTGGACAAGGTCGATCTTCGTTTGACCCCCTGCGTCTGTGCTCCTTAGAGACGTGGAGCGGCACCCGCGTGTGGCGCAAATACATGGACGGGTTCATCGATGCCATCGAGATGGTGGCGGCATTCTTCGTCGGCATCGTCGCCGCCGACATCTTCATCTCGGTACTGCTGCGCTATTTCTTCAGCGTCTCGATCCCCGATGGCTATGACTTCGGCCGGCTGCTTCTGGGCATCCTGATCTTCTGGGGCATTGCCGCGACCAGCTACCGCGGGACCCACATCACCGTCGATCTCGTCTGGGGCGCCGTCGGGCCCAAGCGGCAGCGGGCGATCGATGTCTTCGCCACGCTGGTACTGCTGTTCGTGGTGTCAGTGCAGACCGTCACGCTGTTCGACAAGGTCCGCGCCACCATGGCGGACAATATCCGAACCTTCGATCTCAACCTGCCGACCTGGCCCTTCTTCGCGGTCGCCTGGACGGGGGACGTCTCGGCAGTGCTCCTCATCGCGATCCGAACCTATCGCCTGGTGTTTCACCCGGAGCAGATGTCGGGCAACCCCGTGATCAAGCCGGTGGAATGAACCGGTGAGCACCGACGCGGTGGCGGTCACGGGCTTCGCGGTGCTGTTCCTCCTGATGCTGCTGCGCGTGCCCGTCGGCATGGCGATGGGGCTCGTGGGTGTCACCGGCTACAGCTATCTCGTGGGCGCCGGACCCGCGCTCAAGCTCGTGGGCCAGACCTCCATGCGCACGGTGACGGACTATACCTTCGGGGTCATCCCGATGTTCCTCCTGATGGGCGCTTTCGTCTCGGCCTCCGGCATAAGCCGAGAGCTGTTCCGGGCCGCGAATACGGTGGTGGGGCACCTCAAAGGCGGGCTCGGCATCGCCACCATCGTGGCCTGCGGCGGATTCGCCGCGATCTCCGGCTCCTCGGTCGCGACAGCGGCTACCTTCTCCACTGTCGCCTACCCCGAGATGCGCCGCTACGGCTACGCACAGTCCTTCGCAACCGGCGTGATCGCGGCCGGCGGCACGCTCGGCGCGATGCTGCCGCCCTCCACGGTGTTGGCGGTCTACGGCATCATTACTCAGCAGGACATCGGCAAGCTGTTCGTGGCGGGCGTGCTGCCGGGCCTTCTCGCGATGCTGATGTATGTAACCACCGTCGCGATCATCGGCAGGGTTCGGCCGGGCTTCTTGCCCGCGGGGCGCCCGAGCACGTGGCACGAGCGCGCGCGAGGCATTGGCGACGTCTGGGCGCCGCTGCTGCTGTTCGCCTTCGTGATCGGCGGCCTCTATGGCGGCCTCTTCACGCCCACCGAAGCCGGCGGCATGGGTGCCGGCGGCGCTTTCGTCCTGGGGGTCGCGCGCCGCCGGCTCTCCGGCGCCGACATCCGCGCCTCGCTCCTGCAAGCGACGCGCACGGCGGCCGCGGTCTTCACCGTGCTGATCGGCGCGCTGCTGTTCGGATATTTCCTGACGATCACCGAGACGCCGCAGAAGGTCACCCTGTTCCTGACCGGCCTCGGTCTCGGGCGCTACGGCGTGCTGGCGCTTATCATGGTGATGTACCTGGTGCTCGGCTGCCTGATGGACGCCATGGCCATGATCATCCTGACCGTGCCGATCATCTTCCCCGTGATCACCGCGCTGGGGTTCGATCCGATCTGGTTCGGCGTTATCATCGTCATGACCGTCGAGCTCGGGCTGATACACCCGCCGGTCGGCATGAACGTTTTCGTGATCAAGAGCGTGGTGAAGGACGTGAGCTTCACCACGATCTTTCTCGGCGTCATTCCCTTCGTGATCACCGATATCGTGCGCCTGGTGATCCTGATCGGCTTCCCCGCAATCGCGACCTTCTTGCCGGGGCGGATGTGAGAAGCGGTCCGCCGGTTTCGCCGACGGACCGCCTTCTCTTCAGAGCCTCACGCAAACCACCAACGCTCGGCGATCTTGAGGCCGTCGCATTCCCAGTTCGCGGCGACCTGGTTATGCGCCAGCTTCTTGGAGCCGGCTTCGACGTAGTTGTTGAACACCAGCACGATGGCGCCGCAGTCGTCGTGGATCAGCTGCTGGCACTCGGCATACATGGCGGCACGCTTCTTGTCGTCGGTCTCGCTACGCGCCTGGACCAGCAGGTCGTTGAACTTGGGATTGGCCCATTTGGTCTCGTTCCAGGCCGCGCCCTTGGCGTAGACCACGGTCAACATCCAGTCCACGGTCGGCCTACCGCTCCAGTAGCCGGCGATCCACGCCTTCTTGAGCCACACGTTGTCCCAGTAGCCGTCGTTGGGCTCGCGAATGATGTTGAGATCGATCCCTGCGGCCTTGGCGTGCTGTTGATAGAGCACCGCCGCGTCGACGGCACCGTTGAACGCGGCATCGGCCACCGAGAGATCGACCTTGAGGTTCGGCATGCCCGCCTTCTTGAGGAGGGATTTCGCCTTCTCGGGGTCGTAGGTGTATTTCGGCTTGGGATCGATCGCGAACTTGACCGAGGGCGCGATCGGATTGTCGTTTCCGGGCACCGCGTGGCCGAGGAATACCTTCTTGGCGATCTCCTCGCGGTTGATCGCCCATTTGAGCGCATTGCGGACGTCCGCGTTGTCGAAAGGCTTCTGCGTCACATCCATCGGGAACACGTAGTGACCGTAGCCCGTGACCTCGGAGATCTCGACGTTCGTGTTCTTCTTGAGCAGGTTCAGCGTCTTGAGATCGCAGCGGCTCATCCAGTGGATCTCGCCGGTGGTGAGCGCGTTGGTGCGCGCGCCGACATCGGCGATGGTCAGGAACTCCACCTCGTCGAAATAGGGCTTGCCGGACTTATGATAGTTGGCGTTGCGCTTGAGCTTGGCACGCACGCCGGGCTCCCACGACACGAACGTGAAAGGACCCGTGCGCACATTCGATTGCCAGTCCGCGGAGCCATCGGGCTTCGCCGGCATGATCGGAATATGATAGTCGCTGGCGATATAGGGGAAGTCGGCGTTGCCGCCGCTCAGAGTGAACACCACCGTGTCCTTGCCGTCGGCCTTGATGTCGGTGATCGCCGCCAGCACCGACTTCACCGCCGATTTCGAATCCTTGCCCATGTGATGGCGGTAGGACGCGATTATGTCGTCGGGGGTCAGGTTCTTGCCATCGTGGAAGGTCACGCCCTTGCGGAGCTTGAACACCCACTTCTTCGCGCCGTCCCCAGGCTCCATGCTCTCGACGAGGTCGGGCGTGATGTTGCCCTTGGCGTCCACCTCGGTAAGGCCGTTCGACATCGAGCCCCAGAAGGGCACCTGCGTCGCCGTATCCGGGAAAGCCGCGGGATCGCCGGTGTCGGTCGTGGCGCCATGGGCAAGGCCGAACTTGGCGGACCCACCCTTCTTTGGCGTAGCGGCCACGCCCGCGCCGCTCAGCATTGTGGTGGCGAGCGATGCGGTGACGCCGAGGGCCGCCGCCCGGCCCATGAACTCGCGCCGGGAAATTCGTCCCTTCGTGATCTGCTGCAGCCAGTATTCGAGTTCCGTCATTGTTACCTCCCTGTAGCTCTGACTCCCAGATATACAAGGTTAGCACGCGAAGCCGCGAGTCTTCCTACGAAATTCGCGGGGGTTCGGACCCCAATCCGCTTGCTGGCCCGGCCGATGATCGCGCATCCTGCCGCCTAGCCACGGCGGAGCGGAAGGACAAGGCCAAGCCATGAGCGACGCACTGCTCGAGACCAAGATCGACGGCCGGGTGGGCCTGCTCACCTTCAATCGTGCCGGCGTGCTCAACGCCTTCAATGCCGCGCTCGTCGGCGAGGTCGAGCGCGCGCTCGCCGCCTTTGCATGCGATCCGGCCATTCACGCCATCGTCGTCAACGGCAACGGCCGGGCATTCTCGGCGGGGTTCGACCTCAAGGAATCGGCGGCGAAAGGCGCGCTCAGCGTCGAGCAATGGCGCGCGGTGATCGAGACCGATTTCGACTTCATCATCCAGTTCTGGGATTGCCCGAAGCCGACCATCGCGGCCGTGCACGGCTACTGCCTGGCCGGCGCCTTCGAGCTCGCGCTCGCCTGCGACATCACCGTGGCCGCAGCCGGCACCTGGTTCGGCGAGCCGGAAGTCCGCTTCGGCTCCGGGATCGTCGCGATGCTGCTGCCCTGGATCACCGGCCCCAAGCAGGCGAAGGAGCTGCTGCTCACCGGCAACGACCGCATCAGTGCCGAGCGGGCGCTGGAGATCGGCATCGTCAATCGTGTCGTGCCCGATGGCCAGCAGCTCGAGCAGGCCATGGAGATCGCGCGCGCGATCGCGGCCGCGGCGCCCGCCTCGGTCCGGATGACCAAGCGAGCCATCAACCGCAGCTACGAGATCATGGGTATGCGCCAGGCGCTGCTCGCGGCGGTCGAGACCGATATCTTGATCGAGAGCAGCGGCGGGCCCGAGCGCGCCGAGTTCAACCGCATTCGCAAGGAGCAAGGCCTCAAGGCCGCGCTGGCCTGGCGCGACGCTCGGTTCACGTGAGCTCTCAAGGCTCGGAGATCCGCTGGTGAGCGAGCATCCGCTTTCGCCGCTGCTGGCGCCGCGCTCGATCGCCTTCGTCGGCGCGAGCCCGCGGCCCGACACGCCTGGCAACGACATGCTGAAGATGATCGCGCTGTCGAGCTTCACGGGCGCGATCTACCCGATTAACCCGAACTATCGCGAGATCGAGGGGCGGCGTTGCTATGCGAGCTTCGCCGATCTGCCGGATCCGGTCGATCTGGCCGTGCTTGGCGTCGCCAATGCGCGCCTCGAACCCGCGCTCGCCGAGGCGATCCGCCACCGCGCCCGCGCTGCCGTGATCTTCGCGAGTTGCTACCTCGAGAATGACACGGCCCCGCCCCTGACCGAGCGCATCGCCGCGCTTGCCCGCGCCGCCAACATGCCGATCTGCGGCGGCAACGGCATGGGCTTCTACAACGACGAGGACGGGGTCTGGGCCGCCGGCTTCGCCAATCTTCGCCAGCGGCGGCCGGGCGGCATCGCCTTCATCTCGCATGCGGGCTCCGTGTTCGGTGCCTTCGCCCACAACGATCCGCGCTTCCGGTTCAATCTGGTGATCTCGGCGGGCCAGGAGCTCGTGACCACGGCCGCCGAGTACCTCGACTACGCGCTCGAGAAGGACTCGACAAAGGTGGTGGGTCTTTTCCTCGAGACGGTGCGCGCGCCCGAGCGCTTCGCGGCGGCGCTTGCCCGAGCAGCAGAGCGCGGCATTCCCATCGTCGTCCTCAAGGCCGGCCGGACCGAGGCGAGCGCCGCGCTGGCGCTTAGCCACTCCGGCGCCATCGCCGGCAACGACGCCGCCTACGAGGCGCTCTTCGATCGCTTCGGCGTGACGCGCGTCGATACGCTCGACGAGCTGGCGGCGACTCTGCTGCTCTTCGCGCAGGGACGGCCGGCTGCGCCGGGCGGGCTCGCGGTGATCCAGGATTCCGGCGGGGAGCGCGAGATGGTGATCGACCTCGCGGCCGCGCACAATGTGCCGTTCGCCAAGATCGCCCCGCCCACGGTGACGCGGCTTAGGGAGCGGCTGGAATACGGGCTGGAGCCGGTCAATCCGCTCGATGCCTGGGGCACCGGGCGTGATTTCGTCGACATCTTTTCCGATTGCTTCTCCGCGCTGATCGACGATCCCGATACCGGGCTCGGGATCTTCTTCAACGATCTCCGCGACGGATTTTATATCCACGACGGCTTCGCCGAGGCGGCGCTGCGCGCCCGAGCTCGGACCTCGAAGCCTGTGGCCTATGCCGCCAATTTCAGCGCCGTGCGGCACGACAAGATCGCGCTGCGCTTGAGCGAGGCCGGCGTGCCCGTGCTCGACGGCACGGTTCCAGCGCTGTTGGCAGCCCGGCATCTGCTGGCCCGCCGGGACTTCCGCACGCGCGCAGCGGATCCCACGCCTGCGGTAAAGGCCAAACGCGACTGGCGCGTGCGCCTTGCCGAGGGTCCGCTCGATGAGAACGATGCGCTCACCTTGCTCGCGGACTACGGAATCCCCACGCTTGCCGCCCGCATCGTCGTAACACAGGAAGCGGCCGCGTCCGCGGCGCGCGAGATCGGATTCCCCGCGGTGTGCAAGACGGCGATGCCGGACATCCACCACAAGACCGAGCGGCGTGGCGTGAAGCTCGGCCTCGCCGACGAGGCCGCGGTCCGCGCAGCTTACACCGATCTTGCCGAGCGCCTCGGGCCGCGGGTGCTGGTCACCCGGATGGCCGAGCCGGGCGTCGAGCTGGCTCTCGGTCTGATCAACGATCCGCAATTCGGCCCGGTGGTCATGGTCGGCGCCGGTGGCGTGCTGGTGGAGCTGATGCGCGATGCGCGCTACGGGCTCGCGCCTTTCGGGCCGGCGACGGCACGGCGGCTCCTCGATGGGCTCGCGATCCGGAAATTGCTCGATGGCGCACGCGGCGCGCCACCCGCCGATATCGATGCCGCGGCACTCGCCATCGCGCGGTTCTCTGTCCTCGCCGCAGACCTCGCCGACGTCATCGGCGAGTGCGACGTCAATCCGGTCATCGTAGGACCGAGCGGCACCGTGGCGGTGGACGCGCTGATCATTCCGAAGAAAGCCTGACTCATGGACCTCACTATCCCGGAAGCCGACCTGACGCTGAAACGCAAGGCGAAGGAGTTCGCGGAAACCTGGCTCTTCCCGCATGAGGAGGAACTGGAGCTCCAAGGCCATCTGCCGCCCGAGACCTTGGCGCGGCTGCGCCGTGCCGTCGTCGAGCATGGCCTAAGCGGGATCAACCATTCGCGCGAGAATGGAGGCCAAGGGCTCACGATCTTCCAGCAGATGCTGGTGAGCGAGGAGCTCGGCAAGGCGACCGGCGCGCTCTGGGCCATCGTCTGGCATCCCGCCTATCCCCTGCGCTTCGGCACGGAGGCGCAGAAGCGCGACTATCTCATTCCGAGCTGTCAGGGCAAGCGGCGCGGCGCCTTCGCGATCACGGAGCCCGGCGCGGGCTCCGATCCGCGCTTGGTGCAGACCCGCGCCGACCTCCGAAACGGCAAATATTATCTCTCCGGCGAGAAGTGGTTCGTCACCACCGGCGACTACGCCGACTATCTCATCGTCCACGCGCACGTCGACGGCGATCCCGCGAAGCCCACGCTGTTCCTGGTCGACAAGGATCGTCCGGGCGTGCGCGTCAAGCGCATCCCGAAATTCATGCACACCTACGTCTTCGAGCATCCGGAGTTCGTGTTCGAGAACGTCGAGCTCGGCGAGGACAAGGTGCTGGGCAAGGTCGGCGAGGGCTTCGAGCTCACCAAGGACTGGTTCGTCGAGGCGCGCCTTCAGATCGCCGCCAATTGCCTCGGCGCCGCGATCCGCGCGGCGGAGATCGCCAACAAATACGCGGGCGAGCGCGTGCAGTTCGGCCGTCCCATCCGCGATTTCCAGGCGATCGAGTTCATGCTGGCGGACATGGCGGTGGAGATCATGGCGACCAAGAGCCTGGTCTATCGCGTCGGCTGGGAGATCGACCGCGGCGGCGACCGCAAGCTCATCCACGCGCGCGCGAGCGCGATCAAGTTGCAGGCCTCGGAGATGGCGGGCCGCGTCGTCGACAAGGCGCTGCAGATCCTCGGCGGCCGCGGCTATATGCGCGAGAACCCGGTCGAGCGGCTCTATCGCGATATCCGCGTCGACCGTATCTGGGAAGGCACCTCGGAGATCCAACGCGCGATCATCGGCGGCCAGATCAAGAAGCGCGGCCTCGGACCCTACGTGGAGTGGGTCTGAGCCGGCCCAGCTCGGTCGGTCCGACAACCTCTCTGACCTGCTTTCGCGGGCAATCCGGAGCGCTTTGGGTTTCCAGGCGCCCGTGCCTAGGCTTTCGCTGTCGCGAGACCGTCACATTGACAAGGGGCCGGATTGGTCGATCATGAATGAATGTTCATTTAGAGCACGTGCCAGTGGCCCAATCGACCGACACCAAGACGGCGATCGAGCAGGCCGCGTTGCGGCTGTTCGTCGAGCGCGGCATTGCCGAGACCTCGATCAAGGAGGTCGCCCGCGCTGCGAAGGTTTCGCAGGGCGCCATGTACAACCACTACACCAGCAAGGACGAGTTGGCTTGGCAGCTGTTCGCGAAGAATTACTCCGAGATGGGCCATGCGCTTCGACACCGGGCGCAGGAGCACCGCGACCTGGAGGCACAGTTCAGGGCCATGGTGCACTATGTTTTCAAGCGGTTCGAAGAGGACTGGCTGATCGTCACCTATGTCTTCTTCGCACGGCACCATCATTTGCGGCGCGTCACCCGCAGGATGGGAAATCCCTATTTAGCCTTCCGGAACGTGATCTCGCGCGCCATGATGCGGCGCCAGATCCCTCGGCAAGATCTCGACCTCGCGGCATCGCTCGTCATCGGCGCCCTCATTCAAGTCATCGACACGCGCATCCTCGGCCGTATCTCCAGCGATCTGCCGGGGCAGGCGGACCACGTGGCGCGTGCTCTGGTCGGACTGCTCGGAGCCTGATCGTGTAGCACTTCATTTTTCTCTTGGAATGAATGAACGTTCATTCGACGGAGGAAGAAGATGCCATCATCAATCGACAATCTGCGCGAAGTCGCCCGCCGCTGTAGCGCGGGTGAGCCTCTGCCGGCGAGCCTCGCGGCTTGGCTCGGCAAATCGCTCGACGAGTTCCTGACGCATCGCCGACGCAGCATCGAGGACGCGCTGGGGCTGGTGTGGCCGCGCGGGGGCGTGCCGTGGTGGCTCGAGGAAGCGATGCGGAAACGCGACGCGGCGATCCGCGAATTGGCTGAGCGGTTCTATTGCGGCCAAGCGGTATCGCGCCAGGCTGCCGCGATCTATCGCGCCGCGCTCCGCTATGCGGGCTCGCGATGGCGCAGCGATCGCGCGGCGGAAGAGCTGCCTCCGGAGCACTGCGGTACGCCCTACGAGTGGCTGTGGCATGCCTTCAAGTCCGGCGCCGCGATGCCGATCGGCGACCGCCAGCTTCGGCACATCCTGATGCGCTGATCGCTGGCCTGAGCGCCTTCCCCGGCAGCCCGCCATGCTCGATCTGCCCGATACAAAGCCCTTGCTTGAACGGCTGTTCCGGCCGCCGGCGCTCGGATTGAGCCTCCTCGGGATCCGACCCAATGCCCTCACGCTCGCAAGCCTAGCGGTCTCGACCCTAGTCGGCACGCTCGCGTTCGCTGTCCCGACGGCGACTTGGCCGCTCTTGATGATCCTTGCCGCCATGCTGACGCGGCTCGCCCTCAACCATATGGACGGCATCATCGCCCGCGAGCGCGGCATGAAGACGCCGCTGGGCGGCTTGCTCAATGAGATGGCGACGCCCGTGGAAGATATGGCGCTCTACCTGCCGCTGGCCGCCCGATCTGAGATGCCCGCGGCATTGATCGTGTGCGTCGTCATGTCGTGCGCGCTGGTCGAGGTCGCGGGCCTCGCGTCTCTCGCGATCGGAGGCGCGCGCCGTTTCGACGGGCCTATGAGCAAGGTCGTGCGAGGTGTGTTCTTCGGCATGCTCGTCATCGCTGTCGTGTTGAGACTTGCGCCGGCGTCGTGGGCGCCCTCGGCGCTTGTCCTCGCTCTTATTCTGCTCGCCGTGACGGCGGGCAATCGCCTGAGGCGCGCCGTTGAGGAGATACGGCCATGACGATTGGCGCTCTCTCACCCTCTCTCGTATTCGTGCTGACGGGCGTCTTCGCTCTCCTTCTGATCGCGACCTCGACCGTGGGCGTCGCCGTCGCCGCGACCCGCGTGTTCGGTGGCCCGACTTGGATCCTCGCATCACCCATCCTACCGGAATTGAGAGCTCGGCTGCGCTCCTGGTGGATCATGGCCGCGAGCTTCAGCGTCTGCCTGCTCCTCGGGCGCGCGGCGTCGCTCGCTTTCCTGGCGCTCGTGAGCTTCCTGGTCCTGCGCGAATATCTGAGCGTGACGCCTTTCCACGCCAGCGATCGCATGGGCTTGTTCGTGGCCTACGCCATGATCCCGCTGCAATACGGCTGGATCGCGCGAGGCCACGCCGAAGCCGCGGCCATGGTGCCGATAGCGACATTGGCGGCGCTCGGCGCGATCGTAGCGATGCGCGGCGCCGCGCGGGATTTCCTGCGGAGTTCCGCCCTCGTGATTTGGGGCGTCCTGGTCGCGATCGTCGCGCTCGGGCATCTGGCGTTGATCGTCTCGATGCCCGCATCGCTCGGCTATATTGCGGGCGGACCTGGCTTGATGCTGTTCGTCGTCTTCGTGTGCCAGATCGGGGACGTCGCGCAATATATCGCCGGCAAGAGTTTGGGCCGCCGCCGCGCAGTGCCGGGGATCAGCCCCAACAAGACCGTCGCGGGCTACGCGGGCGGCCTCGCCGCGTCGGCGCTCGCCGCGGCGCTGCTCGGCCCCTACATTACGCCGATGAGTTGCGGCGAGAGCCTCGCCATCGGCGCCGCGCTTGGCCTCCTCGGTTGCCTCGGCGGGCTGACGATCTCGGCGGTGAAACGCGATCTGGGCGTCAAGGATATGGGCCAGCTTCTGCCGGGCCATGGCGGCGCGCTCGACCGGGCCGACAGTCTCGTGTTCGCGGCACCATTCTTCTATCACTACCTCGCCCTTGCGCACTGAGGTGATGGCGATGAGAGACCGCCTGCGCGAGTGGTGTCATCGCATCGTCGTGCGGCCCATGATCCGCGGGTTTTTCGGACTGCGCGTCACGCACGGCGAGCGGTTGCCCAGGACGGGTCCCGCGATCCTCGTCGCCAACCACAACAGTCATTTCGACACGCTCGCGCTCTTTGCGCTTTTCTCGCCGAGCGCGGCTGGATTGCTCCGCTCCGTGGCGGCGCAGGACTATTTCCGCTCGGGATCGCTCATAGGCTGGATCGCGCGCCGACTCCTGGGCGTCATCACCGTTGCACGCGCATGGCGACCGGCGGAGGGTGACCCGCTGGCAGGTTGCTCGGCGGCGCTCGCCTCCGGCGAGATCCTGATCCTCTACCCCGAAGGCACCCGCGGCACGCCAGGGCGCATGAGCGAGCTCAAGGCAGGCGTCGCTTATCTGGCGCGCCGGCATCCAACTGTGCCAGTCATTCCCATCACGTTGGACGGCGTGGACCGCGTCTTGCCGAAGGGTGCCATTATACCGCTGCCGTTGAGGGTCGCGGCGCACGTAGGTCGGCCGCGTCGTTGGGCGGGAGGCGACTACCGCGACTTCATGGCCGAGCTCCGCGCGGCGCTCGCCAGTGCGGTCTAACCGCGCATAGATACCGTCGCGGCAGACCATGGCGCCTAGCCGCCGACGCTGACGCCTACCAGCTTGCCGATACCGAAGGTGATGCCGGCGGCGATGTAGCCGATCCCGAGCTGGCGGAGCGCCGAGAAAGCGGCGCCGCGGCCGGTGAAGACCGAGGTGGCGATGCCGATGACCGCGAGCGCCAATCCAGCGAGACCGAGGCTCGCCACCACCGCCCTGAAGCCGCTCAGGAAGAAGAACGGCAGCACCGGGAAGATCGCGCCCACCGCGAACAGGCCGAAGGACGTGCCGGCGGCGACATATGGCGAGCCGCCGAGTTCCTCGGGGTCGAGGCCGAGCTCCTCGCGCACCAGGGTGTCGAGCGCGGATTTGCGATCCGAGAAGAGGCGCTTGGCAAGCGCGCGCGCCTCGTCCTGTCCGAGGCCCTTCGCTTGATAGATCAATGCCAGCTCCTCCTGCTCCTCCGCGGGATTCTGCTCGAGCTCCTCGGCCTCGGTCTTCACCTGGCTCTCGAAGAGCTCGCGGGAATTCGTGACGGAAAGCCACTCACCCATGGCCATGGAGGATGCGCCCGCCACCAGGCCTGCAAGCCCCGTGAGCAGGACCGTGCGCTCGGAAACCTCGGCGCCGATCACGCCCATGACCAGGCTCAGATTGGAGACCAACCCGTCGTTGGCGCCGAGCACCGCCGCGCGGAGCGCGTTGCCGCCGACGTTGCGGTGACGGCCCTCGAGCTTCGCGAGCGCAGGGCCGACGGCGCCTCCTTTGGGCCCGCTTTGCAGCACCGCTGCGACCACCCGCGAGTGTGAGCGCTCTACTCCCGGAAGGCCGCCCGAGGCCGCCTCCGGCTGGGCGTCATAGCGGGAGACGTCGGCCCGCTCGAGGCTCGCCACCGTGGGGAGCACGAAGGTCGGCCCGAACCAGCGGGCGAGCCGGATCAGGAACCGCGTGCGCCAACCTGCTCGCAGCGCCGGCAGACGCGCCCCAACGCGCGCGAGCTCCTTGCGCCAGAACTCCGCGTGTGCCTCCTCCACGGCGGCAAGCCGGCGATAGACCTCGGCAAGCTGCGGATTCTCCTCGGCATCCGCGAGCGCACGATAGAGTGCTGCGCTGTCGATCTCGCCTTGCAGGTTGGAGCGGTACCGGTCGCCGGTTTCCGTTTTGGTCTCGGTCATGAAGGCTCCGCCGGATCGTTCACAAGAGTATAGCTCCCCCTTGCGGATGGGCCATTTCCCCGCGAGGATCGCGCCATGAGACTGAAGAGCAAGGTTGCCGTCGTCACCGGCGGCATGAGCGGAATCGGCGCGGCCATCGCGGAGCGCTTCGCGGCGGAGGGCGCCGAGGTGGTCGCGGCGGACCTCGCCTGCGCTGACGCGGGCCTCGTCGGAACCGGCACGCCACGGCTCTACCGACACAAGCTCGATGTCACCGACATCAACAGCATCGAGCGCGTGATGGCGGCCGTCCTCTCGCGGTTTCAGCGCGTCGACGTGCTCGTGAACTCCGCGGGCATCGCCGCCAACAAGCCGTTCCTGGATACGCCGGTCGAGCTGTTCGACCGCATCATCGCGGTGAACCTGCGCGGCATCTTCCTGATGAGCCAAGCCGTCGCGCGGACGATGATGGAGGGCGGCGGCAGCATCATTAACATCAGCTCGGTCTCCGGGCTCCGCGGCAATCTGGGGCGTGCCGCCTATGGCGCCTCCAAGGGCGGGCTCATCACCTTGAGCGAGGTGATGGCGGTAGAGCTGGCCGCGAGCAAGATCCGGGTCAACGTGATCGCACCCGGTCCGATCCGGACTCCGCTCATCGAGGCCCTGACCACCCCTGCGGAGCAGACGATCTGGACCAAGCGGCTGCCGCTCGGCCGCTACGGCACCGCCGATGAGGTCGCCGCGGCAGCGCTCTTCCTCGCGAGCGATGAGGCCTCGTTCATCACAGGCCACGTCCTCGCCGTCGATGGCGGCTTCCTTGCGAGCGGCGTGATCGAGACGTCGCCGAAGAATTGACGCCGCCGCGCCCAAGATTCGCCGCAAAACTCGACGATCCTCCCGCCTGAGCTCGGCCGCGAGACGCGACCGGCCTCGATGAACACGGGAGGGGTTGATGCGCAGCTCGGCGAAAGCCGCCGTGTTGATGGCGGTGGTGTGCCTCGGCACCGCCGATACGCAAGCAGCGCCACTGCCGCGCCAGGTCGCCCAAGTGGTGGCGGGCGCCGTCGAGCAGACCGGCTACACGCGGCTCTACGATCCCGCCTATGTCCAGCTCGCCTATCCCGGCGGCGATCCCCCACCCGACCGCGGCGTGTGCTCCGACGTGGTCGTGAGAGCGTTCCGCCGCGCCGGCGTCGACCTGCAGAAGGAAGTTCACGAGGATATGGCGAGGCACTTCGGGGCATATCCCAAGCAGTGGCACTTGCGCGCGCCCGACCCGAACATCGATCACCGACGCGTGCCCAATCTCATGACCTACTTCGCGCGCATGGGGAAATCGCAGCCGATCACCAAGAAGCCCGAGGACTACGCGCCCGGCGACGTCGTCGCTTGGGACCTCGGCGGCGGCCTCTTGCACATCGGCGTGGTGAGCGGCACCCGCGCCGAGGACTCCCCCGACTACGAGATCGTGCACAACATCGGCGCGGGCGCGCGGCTCGAGGATGTCCTGTTCTCCTGGACGATCATCGGCCACTACCGATATTTCTGACGCCCTACCGCTTCACCAGCGCCGGATTCATCAGCGTCGTGTCCTGACCGCGGACGGGGTCTGTGATCGCCTGCTCGAGGCTATGCGCCCATTTCCACTCCGTCGACGGCCGCGAGCGGCCGTCGCTGCCGACTTGATCGAGACCCCAGTAGATCTCGAGCCGGTGCCCGTCGGGATCTCGGAACTCGACCGCGATCTGGCAGCCCGCGCGGCGGCGACCCTCGAAATCGACCTGTACCTTCTTCGCGCGAAGAAAGTCCCGGGCGCGGAGCACCTCGTCGAGGGTCCCCACCTCGAAGGCCATGTGGTTGAGCTCCATGTTGGGCGATTGGCCCGGCATGATCTGGACGAGTGCCACGCCGTGATGATCGGCGTTGCAGCGCATGAACACCATGCCGCCCGGAACCATGCCGTCGGGATACACGTCCGTGACCTGGAAACCCAGAATTTCCGTGTAGAAGCGCACGGAGCGCCGCATGTCGCTGACGTTGAGCACGACATGGCCGATCTTGTTGATGTGGAACGGCAGGCCCTGCGGACGCTTGAGCTGCTTGATTTCCTCGGGATCGAATGCCATGGAGGCTCCCTCGTGCGGGCCATCGCTTTTCGCGACCGAACGCAGGGTAGCGGAGATTGCCGCTCGAAGTCAGCCCCGTACGAGCGAGTCGGGTCCCCGTATCAGAGGGTTTGCCGGTCGTGCCAAGCCCATGCGGTCGCGAGGATCGTATCAAGCGAGGACAGCGCGGGCACCCAGCCCAGCGCCTCGCGCGCCCGGCTTGCCTCCGCGACGAGCACCGGCGGGTCGCCAGGACGGCGCGGCGCCTCTCGTTGGGGCACGTGCCGGCCGGTGACGCGCTCGGCGGCGGCGATCACCTCGCGAACGGAGTGACCGGCGCCGGTACCGAGATTCAGCTCGAGGCTCGCGCCACCGCGCAGGAGATGCTCGACCGCCCGCACGTGCGCCTCGGCCAGATCCTGGACGTGGATGTAATCGCGGATCGCGGTGCCGTCGGGCGTGGGATAGTCGGTGCCGAAGATGTCGATCTGCGGCCGCCGGCCCAGCGCCGCCTGCAGCACCAGCGGGATCAGATGCGTCTCCGGATCATGATCCTCGCCGATCTCGCCATTGGGATCGGCGCCCGCCGCGTTGAAATACCGCAGGGCCGCATGGGTGAAGCCGTGCGCCGCGCCGTACCAGTGCAGCATCCGCTCCACCATGAGCTTGCTCTCGCCGTAGGGATTGACCGGCCGCTGCGGCGCGCTCTCGGGGATCGGCACCCGGTCAGGATTGCCGTAGATCGCGGCCGTCGAGGAGAACACGATGTGGCGCACGCCCGCGCCGCGCATCGCCTCGAGGAGGCGCATGCTGTTGCCCACGTTGTTTCGGAAATAGAGCTCGGGACTGGTCATGGATTCGCCGACGTAGGCGAAGGCCGCGAAGTGCATCACCGCGGCGACCTCGAAGCGCTTGATGGCGTCGGCAAGCCGCTCGATATCGGCGAGGTCCGCTTCCACGAAGGGACCCCAGCGCACGGCCTCGCGGTGGCCCCTGACAAGACTGTCATAGGCGACGGGCCGGTAGCCGGCTCGTGCCAGGCTCTTGCACGCGTGGCTGCCGATATAGCCGGCGCCGCCGGTCACCAAAACGGTCTGGTTCACGAACCGTCTCTAGGCTGAACGGAGTGACGGAGCAAGCGCTACCTCGACAGCTCAAGAATCGCTCCCTTTTTGTCCCAGGTTGCCTTGACGAGGGGCAAGGGTTGGCGAGAATGCGGCTCGCCTACCGGCCAAAATATTCATGTCTCGACCACTCTCGTTTTCGATCGTCATCAACACGGACAATCGCGCGGGCAGCCTTGCCAAGACGCTGCAGAGCCTGCGCCAGCTCGATTATGCGGACTTCGAGGTATGCGTGGTCCGCGGGCCTACGCCTGACGGCACCAGCGAGGTGCTGGAGCCCTGGCATGGCAAGATCAAGGTGGCCCACTGCCCCGTGCGCAACCTCGCGATCTCCCGGAACCTGGGCATTGCCCTGTCCGCCGGCGAGGTCGTGGCTTTCATCGACGACGACGCGGTGCCGGAAGCGGAATGGCTCCGCGATCTCTCGATTGCCTATGAGACATCGGGCATCGAGGCCGCGGGCGGCTTCGTCCACGACCACACCGGCGTCGCGTTTCAATGGCGCTATGGGACCAGCAATCGGCTGGGCGAGACCAAGTTCGACTGGGACCGCGCAGCGCCCGAGCTCAATGTGCCGGGGACGCCGAGCTTTCCCGCGCTCCTCGGAACCAACTGCTCCTTCCGCCGCGCGACTCTCCTCGCGCTCGGCGGCTTCGACGAGGAATACGAATACTATCTCGAGGAGACCGATCTCTGCTGCCGACTGGTCGACCGCGGCGGCAAGATCGCGCAGGTCGCGGGCGCCTATGTGCATCACCAGCTGCAGCCCGGCGGCCACCGCACTGGACAGCGGTCGCTCCGGCACTGGTACCCGACGGTCAAGAACAAGATATATTTCTCCCTTGTGAACGGCGGCGCGCACCACGACATGGCCGCGATCGTGCGCGACGCCGGTCACTCCATTGACTTCCACCGCAGCGTGCTCGAGCGCGACATCGCCAACGGAGATCAGACCGAGGCCGATCTGACGAGATTCCACTCCGACGTGGCGCGCGCCTGGGGCGACGGGCTGACACGCGGGCTTGCCGGCGACCGTCGACTGCTGAGCGCCGAGACCCTCCACGGCTTCGCTCAACCCTTCCTGCCCTTCACCGCGCCCGTGCCCGAGGGTGGCCGCAAGACCTTCTGCTTCCTTACGCAGCACTACCCGCCGGCACCGATGGCTGGTGTCGCGCGCTCCGTGCCCCCGCTCGCTCGAGCGATCGCCGCCCTCGGGCACCACGCACACGTTCTGACAAGAGGCGCGGATCAGGACAGCGTGGACTTCGACGATGGAATCTGGGTGCATCGCATCCTGCCGCGCGCGGCCCCGCCTCCCATATTCCCCGAAGGCCTATCCGTGCCACAGGGTATCTGGGACCACGCGACGGCGATGCTTCGCGAGGTGGAAAGGATCGGAACACGCAGGCCGATTGAGGGCGTCTACGCCCCGCTCTGGGACTGCGAAGGAGCCGCGATCCAGCTGGATGGCAGGTTCCCGCTAGCGGTCGAGTTGCACACGCCGATGCACTCGGTCCTTTCGACCCAATCCCACCTGCAAGCCGACGCGACATTCATGGCTTCCGTTGCCCAGCCGATCATGGCGCTGGAGAAGCGGATGCTGCTGGGGGCAACGGGGTTGCGTGCGAACAGCGAGGCGATCATGAGGGATATCGAACGCAGTTACGGCGTGGACTTGCGGCAACGCGCACGCCTCATCCCTCATGCGATCGAGGACTGGAGCGCCTGCTCGTTCGTCGCGCCCGCGGGCTTGCCGCGGGGGTCGCTTCGATTGCTCTTCGTGGGCCGGCTCGAGCCGCGCAAGGGCATCGATGTCCTGCTCCAGGCGGCCAGCCGATTGCTTGCCCGTTTTCCTCGGCTTTATCTGGACGTCGTCGGCAACGACACTCTCGCCGGCCCGGACGGCCGCACCTATCGCGCGCTCTTCGAGACCGACCCCGCGAGCGCGGGTATCCGCGAGCGTGTCCGGTTCCACGGCGAGGTGAGCGAGGAAGCGCTGCGCGGGTTCTATCGAGCCTGCGACATGTTCGTGGCGCCCTCGCGGTTCGAGTCGTTCGGGCTGATCCTGCTGGAAGCCATGATGTTCGCAAAGCCGGTGGTGTGTTGCCGGACCGGCGGCATGCCTGAAGTCACCGTGGACGGCGAAACCGGCTTGCTGGCCGAGCCCGGCGATGCCGCCTCGCTGGAGCGCTGCCTCGAGCGCCTCATCGAGGATTCCGCCTTGCGCCTGCGCCTCGGCGCCGCCGGCCGTCGTCGGTATGAGGCTCGCTTCATGCCCGAGCGCATGGCGCGCGAGGTTGCGACGTTCCTCTGCGAGACGGCCGCCGCGCACCGCGCCGGCAAGACGCTGCCGCGCGCCGCGGCGGAATAGGCGCGCGTGACGGGTCTCGGCGGAAGGCCGGTGCGCATCGCCGTCATCGCCTCCGTCATCGCTCGCTACGACGCGATTTCGATGGCCGCGCGGGATACGGTGAGAGCCTTTCGCGACGCGGGCGGCTTCGACGTCAGCGCCTTCACGGCCCGCAGCGATTTTCCCGACTTGGGTGCCTATCAGGTTCGCGACGCCAGAGCGCTGCGATCCCATCGCAAGTTCCGCGCCGCCGACGTGGCCATCTATCATTTCGGCGTCTTCAGTCCGCTCTTCGAGGCGCTCTCGAGGGACAATGGCCGGACGCGCCAGATCGTGGCGTTTCACAACGTGACGCCGCCGGAGTACGTCGCGCCGGCCCAACGGGCGGTGGCCGAGCAATCCCTGCGGCAGCTGGAGACCTTTCGGAACGTGGATCGGTATTGGGCCGTGAGCCCGACCAATGCCGATGCCCTCGTGGCTAGGGGCGTGGACCGCGCGAGGATCGAGGTGATCCCGCTGGCGGTCGATCGGCCGGCCGCGGCCGCGCTCGAGAGCAAACCCGTCGCGCCGGTTCGACTGCTGTTCGTCGGACGCCTGGTGCCGTCGAAAGGCGTTCTCGACCTGATCGAGGCCATCGACATCGCACGCACGCGCACGGCAACCGCATTCCAGCTGGATATCGCCGGCAACGAGGATTTCTCCGATGCCTCTTATGCCGCCGACGTGAAAGCGGCGGTCGCCAACCGGGGCCTATCGACGCTCGTGCGGTTCCTGGGCGCGGTGGAGGACGCGCGGCTGGACGAGCTTTACCGCCGCGCGCATCTCCTGGTCATCCCCTCCTACCACGAAGGGTTTTGCCGCCCGGTGATCGAGGGTCTGAGGGCCGGCTGCGTTCCGGTCGGATACGCCGCCTACAACCTGCCGCGCGCGGCGCACGGGCTCGGCCGCATGGTTCCCACAGGAGACCGTGGCGCGCTCGCGGCGGCGCTCGTCGAGCTGATCGCCGCGCTGGCCCCCGCTTCCGGCCGCGCGGAGGCTCGCCTCCTGCCCTTGGACACCGGGCCGCTCAGCCCCGCCACCTTCGACGCGGCGGCTCGGCGCTATGTGCAAGACTTCACCTTCGAGCGCGTGGCGGGCCAGATGGTGCTCGGCGTCCAAGGGCTGCTGTCCCGCTGAGACCAAGCACACCTTGAGCGCGCACCCCGCGGCGGCTAGAAGGTGTCTGGGGGTCCTTCCCCGTCCTCGGCAACGCGAGATGAGAATCATGAAACGAGCCTTCATCACCGGCATCACCGGCCAGGACGGCGCCTACCTCTCGCAATTCCTGCTGGGCAAAGGCTACGAGGTCTTTGGGTTGGTCCGACGCAGCAGCTGGAGCGAGGGCATGGACACCCGGCTCAAATGGCTCGGTATCGCCGGCGATGTCGAGCTGGTCGACGGCAACCTCACCGACCTTTCGAGCCTCGAGCGCTTGCTCCGGCAGATCCGCCCCGACGAGATCTACAACCTCGCTGCCCAATCGTTCGTCAAGGCGTCCTGGCACCAACCGCTGCTGACGGGCAGCGTCACCGGGCTCGGTGCCGTCAACATGCTCGAGGCCACGCGGCTCGAATGCCCGCAAGCGCGGTTTTATCAGGCCTCATCCTCCGAGATGTTCGGGCTCGCGCAGGAGCCGACGCAAACGGAGAAGACACCGTTCTATCCGCGCTCGCCCTACGCCGCGGCGAAAGTCTACGCTCATTGGATGACGGTCAATTACCGCGAGAGCTTCGGCCTGTTCGCCTGCAACGGCATTCTCTTCAATCATGAGTCGCCGTTGCGGGGCATCGAGTTCGTCACGCGCAAGATCACCGACGGAGTCGCGCGCATCAAGCTCGGCCTGCAGGAGAAGCTCACCCTCGGCAATCTTCACGCCAAGCGCGATTGGGGACACTCGCGCGACTACGTGAGGGCGATGTGGATGATGCTTCAGCAGGTGGAGCCCGAGGACTTCGTCGTCGCGAGCGGCCGGACCACCAGCGTACTCGACTTCTGCCGGCTGGCCTTCGCTCACGTGGGCTTGCGGGCGGAGGAGCACATCGCCGTCGACGCCCATTTCCTGCGTCCGGCCGAGGTCGACTGCCTCATCGGAGACGCCAGCAAGGCCCGAGAGAAGCTGGGCTGGTCGCCGGAGGTGACACTCGAGCAGTTGGTCGCAGAGATGGTGGAGTGCGATCTGCTTCGGCTGCGCGCGGGGCTCAAGACGGGCGCGGCCGGGCTCGCCTAGGGTGAGACGGCAGCCGGCACAGCCTGCCACGTCACGAGCCGAGGGATGTCGCTTTCGATCGCGATTGCACCGTGGAAGCCCGCCGGCATCGACAGCGTGCGCACCGACCACGTTGCCGACGGATCCGCGGGGTGGACGACCGTATGGTCTCCAGCGTCGGCGGTCTCAGTCGGCAGCCCCTCGATCGAGCGCAGATGCCCCGAGACACCCGTCCCCAAAGCCTTGAGCATGGCCTCCTTGCGCGTCCAGGCGGCGAGCAAAGCCGCCTTGCGCGCGCGCTCGGGCAAAGCCTGGAACCGCTCCCGCTCGCGCGGGCCCAGGATGCGCCGCGCCAACAGATCGGGGTCGGTGAGTGGGCGCTCGGCCTCGATATCGATCCCGACGCGCCGCTCGCGGACCAGCGCGAGGGCGGCGAGATCGCCGGAATGGGAGAGGTTGAAGCAGGGCGCGAGCCGCTCCTGCCCCATGAGAAACAGTTTGCCATGCGCCCCGGCTTGAAGCTCCAGCGACCTCGCCTCCACACCGGTGAGAGCCCCCAATACCGAGCGCAGGAGCCATCGCCCCGCGACGAATCCGCGTTTGACCGAGGCCGCGACGAGCCCGCGCGCGCGCGCCTCCTCCTCCGCGGTCAATATGCCCTCCGGAACCGCCGGTAGACCGCTCAAGGCGAAGAAGACGACTTGAACGGCGCCAGAGTCGAACCCGGCTCGGATCGCCTCGAGCGGCAGCGTGCGCGAGGGCTCCGCGCGAGGCCGCAGCACCGGCTGCGACATCGCCAGCAAAAGCAAGCGTCGATCGGGTTCAGCGCGCGTCGAGACGGACCTCCTTCATGGGCACGCCGACGAGGCCACGGCGGATCGGGCTCTCGACCGCGCGCAGCCACATCGCATCCTCGATCCATTGCAAATGGATGTGATCGGTTTGAATGCCTTCGACGATCGAGGGAGCCAGCGAATAGTCGCCGACGGCGAGATATGGCATTTGGAAACGAAAGCTCGCGGTGAAAGCCTGACCCGGAGCGACGCGTGGCGGATTCGACCAATAGCTCAGGTGGGTATTGTCACCGAACAGGTTTTGGCCCAGGCGGTCGCGCAAGATGAAGCCGACGATCGGGCGCGTCAGCAAGCGCTCGGCGCGGCATCGGATCCGCAACTCGACTTCCGCGCCGCCCGCGGTCGCCCGAAGCCGGGCGCCTCCCGGCTCATAGAAGCCGGCGTCCTCGATCACGGCCCCGCCATGGCCGTACCACGGCGCGCTCGGATCGAACTCGTCGAGTTCGACCACGCTGGCGCCGAGCCAGCGGGGATCCCGCACCAGCTCCGGCGCCGCCGCGCGCGCGCCGCCCTCGCCATCATCGACGATCTCGTCGCTCGGCCGCAGGAGATCGCCGGCGAGCGCGGCCTGGTATTGCCGGCAGACGTCCCGCGCCGGTCCCGCCGCGCGTACCTCACCCCGGTCCAGCCACAGAACCCGGTCGCAGAGACGCATCACCGCGCCACTGTCGTGCGAGACGAAGAGCACGGCGCCCCGGCGCCGGAATTCCTCGAGGAAGCGCATGCACTTCTGCTGGAAGGCGCCGTCGCCCACGGAGAGCGCCTCGTCCACCACCAGGATGTCCGCGTCCACGTGCGCGCACACCGAGAACGCCAGCCGCGCATACATCCCGCTCGAGTAATGCTTCACAGGCTGGTCCAT
>DATNIT010000314.1:0-5610 GCA_035604335.1 Allostellaceae bacterium
TTCCGACCGTCGTTGATTAAGCCAGTCCAAAAGGGGACACTGCAGGCGGCTACATAAGCCACTCTGACGTGGCTTCGAGCACGGCCCGAAGAAATGCAACGTCCGCATTCAGCGGTAAAGCTGCCGTAACGCGGACAATCACGCGATGTCGCAGTTTGGCCCGTTGCGACAGATATTGCAGCGCAAGCGAATGTCGGCTTTCGGGGGTAGAGCTGCCGTGACGCAGACACCCCGCGATGTCGCAGTTTGACCCGTTGCGGAAGTGGAGTGTGCATTGCAGCAGTCGAGATAATGTTGATTTAAGATCGCTGGTCTAGAAGTCGCTGTTGACCGGTCATGGCAAGCTTTTCACTGGTCTGAGCGAGTGCGTCGGCCGCAGCCTCCGGCTTTTGCGGCGGGAGTGTAATCTGCTAGTCATCACATGCGGCGTAATACGCTTCGCTATTGCACCCTCCGGACCTGCCGTCGCGGATTGACGGCTGCGCGTTAGCGACACAATATAGCGAAAGAATGCGTTGCAAAATCGCGATCTTGGTAGGTTGACGGCGCTGGCTTATGGGATCTGCAAGCTCCACAAGAGCCTGCGTGTCTCGGCATGGAGCGCCTGGAATTCACTCGCTGTGACGCCGGTGAAAACGAGGTTGCCATCGCGGTCGAACCGCGCGTTCCCACCGAGGCCGCGCCGATGAGCATGTGCCATCATATGCAAAGCCAGACGCAAAGTTATGACGCGCGGTAGTGAACCGGCTGGACGCACGCTGTGGTGCCTGCGTGTTGTAGTGATCGCCACGCTGGCGCTTGCCGCTTCGCAAGCACTCGCAGCAGATCGCATTCGCATCGCCGCGCAGAAGACCGGTACGCTAGCCTGGGAGCTCGAAATCCTTCGCGCCCACGATCTCGACCGGCAGGCCGATCTCGCGATCGAAACCACCGAGCTCGCGAGCACCGAGGCCAGCAAGGTCGCGCTAAAGGGCGGCTCGGCCGACCTGATCCTGTCCGACTGGCTGTGGGTCACGCGCGAGCGCGCGCTCGGCGACGATCTGGTCTTCTATCCGTATTCGAGCGCGCTCGGCGCGGTGATGGTGCCCGCGAATTCGCCGATCAAAGAGATCGCCGACCTCAAGGGCAAGAAACTCGGCGTCGCCGGCGGACCGCTCGACAAGAGCTGGCTACTACTACAGGCGTTGGCGCGCCGATCGGGCGTAGACCTCAGAACGCAGGCGCAGATCGCCTACGGCGCGCCGCCGCTTCTTACGCAAAAGGCGTTGCAAGGCGAGACCGACGCCACGCTAACGTTTTGGAATTTTTGCGCCGAACTCGAGGCCAAGGGCATGAACCGTGCCGTCTCGATGGAGTACATCGTGAAGCGCCTTGGCGCTACGGGGCCGGTGGCCATGGTCGGCTACGTGTTCGACGGTGGCTGGGCGCAACGCAACCGCGCGCTGCTCGGTCGTTTTTTCGCTGTCACGCAGAAGGCGAAAAAGATTCTCGCGGATACGCCGACGGAATGGCAGCGGCTCGCCCCGCGCATCGGGGTGAGCGATGCCCGCGCGCTCGACATCTATCGTCGGCGCTATCTCGAAGGCATTCCGCGACGGCCTCTCGCCGATGAGGCTGCCGATGCGCGAGCACTCTACCGCGTGCTGGCCGAGATCGGCGGCGCCGATCTCGTCGGGCCGGCGCGCGAGCTCGATCCCGGCACCTTCTACAGCGCGGGACCAAGCGAATGAATCTCATGCTGCGGGCCGCCTCGATCGCGCTGCTGCTTGCGGCGTGGTTTGCCGGCTCGCACATTGTCGGCGTGCGCCTGTTACCGGAGCCGCAAACCGTCGGGCTTGCGATCGTCCAGGAGGCGCGCTCCGGCGCGCTCGCCTTTAATCTCGGCGTCACGCTCGCGCGCGTCGCCGCGTCGTTCACCATGGCGATGGCGCTCGGCGCTGTAATTGGACTCGCGATGGGCCGCGTTCCTATTTTTGATCGACTCGCGGATCCCTGGCTTGTGATGCTGCTGAACCTGCCTGCGCTGGTGATCATCGTGCTTGCCTATGTATGGGCGGGACTGACGGAGACGGCGGCGATCGCGGCCGTTGCCCTAAATAAGCTGCCGATCGCCACAGTCACAGTGCGCGAAGGCGCACGCGCGCTCGACCGGACGCTGGACGAGATGGCGACGGTGTTCCGCATGGGCAGGTGGGTACGGCTGCGCCACGTTATCCTCCCGCAGCTGGCGCCCTATCTCGCCGCGGCCGCGCGCTCCGGCCTCTCGCTCGTTTGGAAGATCGTGCTGATCGTCGAACTACTTGGCCGGCCCAACGGCGTGGGCTTCGAGATTGGCGTTGCCTTCCAGTTATTCGACGTCACGCGCATCCTGGCCTATGCTCTGGCCTTCGTCGCTGTGATGCTCGCCATCGAAACCTTCCTGGTGCAGCCTTTTGAACGATATATCTCCCGCTGGCGGGCCAGGCCGACTTGATGTGCATATCAAGCACAAGTTCTATCGCACCGCCTCTGGCAGCCGGCTACACGTGCTTGACGAATTCTCGATTGCTTTGGCGAACGGAGAAGTCGCGGCCCTTGTCGGTCCCTCAGGTTGCGGCAAAACCACACTGCTGCGCATTATCGTCGGGCTCGATCACGAGTTCGAAGGCAGAGTCCAGCTGCCGGCGCACGGCAGGCTCGGCGTCGTCTTTCAGGAGCCGCGCCTGCTGCCTTGGCGCACCGTTGAGGAGAACGTGAGGCTCGCCGCGCCGCAGGCGAGCGACACTGCACTGAGCGCGCTGTTCGCGACGCTCGGCCTTGCCGAGCACCGCTGCCATTATCCCGGCGAGCTGTCGCTCGGTCTCGCCCGCCGGGTCGCCTTGGCGCGCGCGTTCGCGGTCGAACCCGAGTTGCTCGTGCTCGATGAACCGTTCGTCTCGCTCGACGCCGCCCTTGCGGCAAGGCTGCGCTCCGAACTCGTCGAGCTCGTCTCGCGCCGGCCGGTGACCACCCTTCTTGTCACCCACAACATCGAGGAAGCGGTCGGGCTCGCCGATCGGGTCTTCCTGCTCTCGGCGTCGCCCGCGCGCGTGCTCGCCGACCTACCGATCGACCGCCCGCGCATCGCCCGTACGGCGGACGAAACCGCTGCCATCCGCGCCGTAATCGAACGTAGGGTCGATCAGGGATAGTTCGTCCTTCACTTCCCCACCTGCCCCCGCTTGTGGGGCGCCGTTTCGATCGTCTCCGTGAAGGTAGCGGCGCCGCATGCGGCTCACTCTGGCCGCTTACGGCTTGGCGGGCAGGCTCTGCTCGATGCCGTAGCTCGCATAAATGCGGTGGACGACCCCCTCCGCCAGCATGTGGTCCAGCGCGGCGTTGATTGCCGCTGCGAGCGCATCGTCCGCCTTGCGCATGCCCACCGCCACTTCCCAGTGCAGTTCCGGCATGCTCTCGTAATCAAGCACCAGGCTCACGGGAGCGTCCTTGTGGGTCATGTTGTAGTACCCAATCGTCGCCGGGATCGCGAGCGCAACGTCGAGCTCGCCTTTGCCGAGCGCCTCGAGCATCTCATCCTCGAAGGTGAACGGAATGGTCGGCAGCCCCTTCTGGCCGAGTCTCACGCTCGCGAGCGAGCCGACAATCGCGCCGACCCGCTGGCCCTTCTTGAGGTCGCCGAAGCCCTTGATGCCTTCAATTCCGGGACGGAGCGCAATCGCCACCCCGCTGGCAGTGTAAGGTCTGGAGAGCCGAAGATGCGCATCCTCGGCAGTCTCCCGATCGACGATCGAGTCGAACAGGATATCGCAATCGACCCGCGCCACATGAACTGGGAACACCACCCATCCCACCTCCAAAGCCACGCCGAGCTCCTTTGCCAGCGCCTCGCCGAGCTCGAGCTCGAAGCCTCGCTTATCGCCGTTCTTGCTCGAGAACGGCAGCGCGTTCGGATTGGCGCAAACCATCAGCCTGCCCCGCTGTTTGATCGCATCGAGCGGACGCGCAGCGGCGGCGGATGCCACGGCAACGGCGACGAGCGCCACCGCCGCAAGCGTGCAGATGAAAAGACCTGGTTGGCATTTGCGGATCATCACGGATTGGTCTCCGGCTTGAGGCTGCGGATATATAAAAGGAGCGCGTGGATGTCGGCCTCGGTCAGCGCTTCGCCGAACGCCGGCATCTTTCCCGGTGAGCCAACGGCGATGAGGCTGATGATGAACTCGTCGTCACGCGGCGTGTTCATTAGCTGCGGGCAGCGTCCCGCCTTGCGGCCTCCGTCCTCATGGCACCACCCGCAGCCATAGCTGATGAACAGGGTCTTGCCATGTGCGATCTGTGCGGCGTCGGCCGGGCTCGTCGGCGACGCCGTCTCGGCGGCGCGCGCCGGCAGTATTCCGGTTGCATGGCCGTGCAATGCGGCGGCCAAAAGCATCGCGCCGCCGGCATTGATCCATTGCTTCATCATGTCGATTTTGCTGGCCGATTGCCTACTCTTGCACGTCAATGCAGGCGATCCGTCTCAATCGGCTTCGAGGCGCCGGCATGCTTGCCTCATCGGGCCGAACCCGGACGATTCCGGGTTTGGCCATTGCAACTGGCGCAAGTCGCAACCATCCGACTCGCGCGCTGGGCAGGAACAGCGCAAGGGAGCCGCAGGATTCCGCGGCTCCCTTCACGCGTGAACCAAACTCATTCCAGCGTGTAGACGATCAGCGTGCCGGTGTTCTGCTCCATATACTTGTATGGCGCGCCGAACATTTCCGGATAGCCCTCGCTGACCATGCTGGGGAATCCGGTGACCGTCGCGATATATTGCTTGCCGTTCGCCTCATAGCTGATGATTCCGCCATTGTGGAGATTGCCGTCGTTGGCCTTCCACAGCTCCTTGCCGGTCTTGGCGTCGAGCGCACGCAGCCAGCCGCGGGCGTCGGGCACGAACAAGAGCCCTCCTGCTGTAGAGAGCAGGCTTGCGAGCGGCGGTTCCGGATAGTCCACCGACCAGGCGACCTTGCCGGTGATCGGGTCGCGCGCGTCGACGTGACCGTGCATCTTGTCCCCCGGCGGGTCCTTGACCGTAAAGGTGGCGCCGATATTGAGCTGCGCCGCGGGCTCGGTCACCGGCTGGGTCTTCACGATGTCAAGATCCATGCACCACTCGTTGCCGATCTTGTAATAGAGACCGGTCTGCGGACTGTAGGTGCCGGCATTAAAGCTGATGCCGCCGTTGATCGCCGGGCAGAGGTCCTTCTGCTTGCCCTCGGTCATGTCGCGCCGCCCGATGAGCTCGCCCGTCTTCGGGTCGATACCCTTCACGAAATTGAAGTTCTTGATGAGGGGGTAGACGTTCTCGATCTTGGCGTCGGCGCGATTGTAGACGAAGATGAAGCCGCCCTTGTTGGGGTGAACGTAGTATTTCTTGCCGTCACGGTCGATGGATACGAACTCGCCGACGGCGCTGTCGAAGTCCCAGGCGTCGTGCGGCAGTTCCTGATGGTAGGCTTTCAGGTCGCCGGTATCGATGTCGAGGGCGAGCACCGACGTGGTGTAGAGGTTGTCGCCCGGCCGCGGGCCTTCGGTTTTCCATTTGTCGCCAGACCAGTCGTACAGAGGCGCCGGGTTTGCTGTGCCCCA
>DATNIT010000315.1:0-5768 GCA_035604335.1 Allostellaceae bacterium
TCGGCGAGCCCGAACCTCGCAAAGCTGTTCGTCGGATTCATGATCTCTCCGGAAGGCCAAGCCATCGCCGACAGTATCGGACACGAGGCCTCCCACCTCGTTGCTGGCACCAGAGTCAACAAGTTCCTGGCTGAGAAAAAGGTCACCGCCATCGACCCGAGGCTCATCGCCGACTTTTACGAGAAGGGCGGCGACCCGGCGCTGTCCGAACAGATTCGCCAAATCATGAAGCGCTGAACCGCGCCTTGCCATTGCGGCCTTGCATGGCCCGCCGATGACTCAGCCTGAGATCGCTGCGGCGGACCTCGCGATCGCGTCTCCGCCGGCCTGGCGCGCGGTCGCGGGCCGCTCCCTTGTGCCCGCGATCGCGTCGCTCGGTCTTGTCATGATCGTTTCCTTGCTGGCATCGGTTCTCCTCCGGTCGTTCGGTTCGTTGGAGAGCGCCACCGGCAGGGCGGCAATTATCGCTTTATTCAGCGACGCCGAGTATTACCGGACGCTCCTCGACACTTTTTATTTTGCGCTGCTGACGACGGTCGTCGCGATGCTGTTCGGCGTGCCGATCGCCTGGTTCGTCGAACGCACCGATCTGCCAGGACGGGAAGCCATCCGCGTCATGATGGGGGCCGGCATTCTCATCCCGGGCTTCTTCACCGCGATGGGTTGGGTTTACCTAGCGCACCCGCGCATCGGCATGCTCAATATCTGGCTCAAAGACGCAGGTATCGTCATCAACATCCAGACGCTGACAGGCATGGGCTTTGTCCAGGGCTTGGCGCTCGCGGCGCTCGCCTTCGTGGTCGCGGCGCCGTCCCTCTCGGCTATCGACTCCACGCTCGAGGAGAGCGCGGAAATCCACGGTCTTTCGCTGGTCAACCGCTTCCGCTACGTGACATTGCCGCTGGTGACGCCGGCCCTCATGGCGAGCGCGCTCGTGACCTTCATGGTCGCGCTGGCGGTATTCGATATTCCCGCCGTCCTCGGCCTGTCGGCGAAAATTCTTCTCTACAGCACCTATGTCTACAACCTGGTGAACCCAGCGTCGGCAGAGCCGCTCTATGAGATCGCCGCCGCCTCGAGCGCGCCGATGCTGCTCCTGGCGGTCGGGTTGAGCGTGCTGTACTACCGGATCATTCGGCAATCGAGCCGCTATCAAGTGGTTTCGGGCAAGGGCTATCGCAGCAAGCTCACGCCACTCGGCGCGCGCGGGCGCGTTGGCGGCTTGACGTTCGTGGGGCTCTACCTGTTTCTGGTGCTGCTTTTGCCGCTGCTCCTGGTCGCTTGGGGTTCGTTTCTCCCGTTCTTTCGGCCGATCTCCGTCGATGCACTCCGCTTCCTCTCATTCAACAACTACGTCGGCGTTCTGACGCCCTCGCTCTGGACGGCGGTGGGCCACACGCTGATTTTCTCGGTCGTTGCGCCGACTTTCACCACGATCATCAGCGTGGCGCTGTCTTGGGTCATCCTGCGGCAAAGCCGCGCGATCAGTCGCGCCGTCGAGCTCATCGCATTCCTTCCGCTCTCGATTCCGAGCGTCATCTTTGGGGTTGGTGCCATCACCATCGCCCTTGCAATCGGATCCTTCGTGCCGATCTACGGCTCGCTCGCGCTGATCATCCTAGTCGAGATCGTCGTGCGAACCAGCGTAGCCACACGTATTACCGGCAGCGCCATGGTGCAAATCCATCGCGAGCTGGACGAGGCCGGGGCGGTCTTCGGATTATCCACCGGCGTTCGGTTCACGCGGATTCTGTTGCCGCTCCTAGGGCCGGCGCTGGCCTATTGCTGGCTGTTCTTGGCGGTGCTCGCGTTTCGGGAACTCACGGTTCCCGCACTTCTGGTCTCGCGGGACAATCTGACGGTTTCCGTCTACACATGGGGGCTGCTGAGCCTCGGCTCCCTGGGGCGCGCCTCGGCGGTGACGATTCTCGTTCTCTTGTCGGTTGCCCTGCTCGGCGCCGCGACCCTCGTTGTTGGCCGGCTGGCCGTGAGGGTTCGCGCTGAAGGGCGGTCATGATCACTATCACCAATCTTTCGAAGAGCTTTCAATCGGGTGGACGCTCCATCCACGCACTCAAGAATGTTTCCGCCGAGATCAATGCCGGAGAGTTTTTCGTGCTGCTGGGCGCGAGCGGTTCGGGAAAGACGACGCTGATCCGCTGCGTTGCGGGTCTTGAACACGCGAATGTGGGAGAGATCTCGCTGGGCGGGAGGACCGTCTATTCCGGAAGCAAGCAGATCGCCGTGCCGCCCGAGGAGCGCGACATCGGCATGGTCTTTCAATCCTATGCGCTGTGGCCGCATCTGACGGTGTTCGAGAACGTGGCCCTACCGCTGCAAAAGGGGCGCAAGCGGCTGCCGGCGCCGGCGGTGAAGGCGCGCGTCGCCGCCGCGCTTGAGGCGGTAGAGCTGCAAGGACTCGAAGCGCGGCCCGTCCCGATGCTGAGCGGAGGGCAGCAGCAGCGCGTGGCATTGGCTCGCGCGCTTGCGGTTGAGCCCGACGCCTTGCTGATGGACGAGCCGCTGAGCAATCTCGATGCGCGCCTGCGGGAAAAGGTCCGCGGCCAGATCCGCGATATATCGAAGAGATTCGGTATCACCGTTCTCTACGTGACGCACGATCAGACCGAAGCCATGGCCCTGGCCGACCGGCTCGCCGTATTGGCCGGCGGCGAGGTGCAGCAAATCGGCAGGCCCCATGAGCTCTATCGGCAACCGCGAACACCCGAGGTCGCCGAATTTTTCGGCGACATGAACTGGTTGACCGGACGGCTATCGAGGGCGGGCATCGTCGACACTGCAATTGGCCCGGTGTGCGTCGATAGCCGCGCGTTCAGCGACGGGTCCACCGTCCGGCTGGGCATTCGTCCTGAGAATATCGTTATTTGCGCCGACCGGAGCGATGCCGCCAACTTCTTTCGCGGCAAGGTCAGGACAGTGACCTATTTCGGTGAACGCCAATCCGTCATGGTCGATATCGGCACGACGAGCATCGTTCTGCGTACCAGTGGGACAACCGAACTCGCTACTTCCGATCTGTGGGTGCATTTCCCTGAGACGACGATTCTGCTGTTCGCCGATGCGGGCTGACGCGACAAAGCGCAGACGGAGCATCGGTCGTCCATCGCCGCAACGCTAAGGACTTCCGGATGTCGCACGAACCGTCTCCCCCTCGTTTCGAATCGGCCCGGCTTGTGGCCGGGCACGGCACTTACACGGGGGATATCGTGTTGCCGCGCATGGCCCATGTAGCGTTCCTGCGCAGTCCTCATGCGCATGCCCGCATCCGCAGCATCGACACCGAGGCGGCGAAGGCGATGCCCGGCGTGGTGTTCGTAGCGACCGCCGCGGATCTCGCTGGGGTTTGTGCCCCTATGCACACCGTCATGGAGACTGTGCCGGATCATATCTCGCCGCCGCAGCACCCCTTGGCGCGCGAGGTGGCGCGCTGGCACGGCGAGCCGGTGGCTGCGGTCGTGGCAGAGACGCGCGACGCGGCGGAGGACGCGGTCGAGGCCATCGCGGTCGAGTGGGAGCCGCTGCCCGCGGTCGTCGATTCCGTTACGGCGTTCGACGACATGACGGCCCTGGTGCATCCGGAGCTTGGGCATAACCGCGCCCTGGACCGTCTGCTCGGCAGCGGCGATATCGCGACGCACCTTGCCGGCGGAGAGGTCCAGGTCGAGCGTCGCTTCGGCTTCAACCGCCACACGGGTGTGCCGCTCGAGCCCCGCGCGATCGTCGTGGACTACGAACCGATTGAAGGCCGGATGACGGTCTTTCAATCGACACAGGTGCCGCATCAGACGAGGGATGTCTTTGCGCGGCTGCTCGCCATCCCGGAGCACCGCATCCGCGTCATTTGCCGCGACGTCGGCGGAGGGTTCGGCCTGAAGCTGCATGTTTATTCTGACGAGCTTGCGACCGCCGCGCTCGCCAAGCGTCTCGGCCGTCCCGTGCGGTTCGAGGCGCGGCGCGGCGAAAGCTTCCTCTCCGATGCGCATACGCGCGAATTCTGCGTGACCGCGCGGCTTTCCGCGAGCGCAGACGGCACGATTGCGGCGATCGACGCCGACTTGTTGTGCGGCGCCGGCGCCTATTCGATCTATCCGCGCGGCAGCATCGGGGATGCCTTCCTCGCGAGCGTCGTGTTGGGCGGCGCCTATCGCCTCAAGGCGTCGCGTGTCCGTGCGAGGGTGGCTTATCTCAACAAGGTGCCAACCGGCTCCTATCGCGGCGTCGGACACCCGATCGGTTGCGCCGTAACCGAGGTCCTGATCGACGAGGCCGCCTGCGCGCTGAACATCGATCCCGTGGAGTTTCGCCGGCGCTCCTACTACCGCTCGGAGTCCTTGCCGACGACGACGCCGACAGGCTTGGCGATCGAGGCCCACTCCCTCGCACCTTGTCTCGAGGCCTTGGTTTTGCGCATGGATTATGCCGCCCTGCGGGCCGAGCAAGCGCGCTTGCGAGCGGAGGGCCGTTTCCTCGGCATCGGCGTTGCGAGCTTCATCGAAATGACGGCGCCTGGAAGCCGGACCTATGGCGCTTCCGGAATCCGGGTCAGCGCGCAGGATACGGCGATGGTCAAGCTCGACCCGAGCGGCTTCGTCCATTGTGCCGTCGGGTGCACCGATCAAGGGCAAGGGACGCTAACCGGCATCGCTCAATTGGTCGCGAACGTTATGGGTGTACCCCTAGCAAATGTCGTCGTCGAGGCCGGCGACACCGCGGGTCCGCATGGTGGCGGGGCTTGGGCTTCGCGCGGGCTGTCGATCAGCGGCGAAGCTGCGCATCGCGCTGCCACCACTCTGCGCACGCGAATCCTCGAACTTGCCGGCGCCTTGCTGCAAACGGATGCAAGTCAGCTCGGCATCCGCGACTCCGCGATCGTGAACAATGGCGACGGGACGCCTCGTATGAGCTTGGCCGAGCTGTCGGGGATCGCGCATTATCGCCAATACACACTTCCCGGTGGAATCGCACCGCCGCTCGTCGCGCAGGAGAGCTTCGTGCCGTCCGCGCCCTTCTTCCTGGCCAATGGCGTGCAAGGCTGTCTGCTGGAGATCGATCGTGAAACTGGCGTCACGACGCTGCTGAAACACTGGGTGGCGGATGATTGCGGCCTCGTGGTCAACACCGCTTTAGTGGAGGGCCAATTGCACGGCGGCATCGTGCAGGGGTTGGGCGCGGCGCTCTACGAGCACTGCGTCTACGACCGAGACGGGCAGCTTCTTTCGGGCTCTCTTCTGGACTATGCCGTGCCGCATGCCGGGGACATGCCGAACATCGAAGTGGACCACGTCTCGACGCCACAGCTGGGCACCGCGATCGGCGTCAAAGGTGTCGGCGAAGCGGGAACGGTCGGTGCGTCGGCGGCGGTCTGGTGCGCGATGAACGACGCCCTTCGCCCACTGGGCGCGCGCGTCGAGCGCATGCCCTTCACCGCGCCCTCCGTGCTCGCCGCGCTGCGGAAAGCTTGAGCCGGGCTAGACGGCCGCCCGGCGGAATATAATGCGGGGTCAGGGAGGGAAGAGACATGACCGAGCATATTCAGCTCTCTTCGACGGAGGGCGGTGCGAACTGGTGGCGGTGCATCACGTGGGCTGCCGAGGGATTCCGAGCGGCGGGGTTCGACGTCGATCTGTCCCGCTTCGGGCCGCATGGGGACGACACGTGTGCTCGCGTCTCCACGGGCGGCTCCGACATGTGTGTCACGCTCAAAAGCTTTGCCTGGCAGGCGGCCAATGCGCGCGCACCCTTCAGTG
>DATNIT010000316.1:0-28501 GCA_035604335.1 Allostellaceae bacterium
CCCGCGCCGCCCGGCGGCGACGATCTTCCCTTCGTCTATTCCGGCACCCTCGTCGTGCGGGGCCACGGCATAGGGGAGGTCGTCGCCACCGGGCCGAACAGCGCGATCGGCAAGATCGGCCAGGCATTGGGTGCGATTGAGGCGGAGCCCACGCCGCTGCAACGGCAAACCGGTCAGCTCGTCAGAGTCCTCGCCATTGTGGGACTCACCCTGAGCGCCGTGGCAGCCGTGCTCTTTGCCTTAACGCGCGGCGGATGGCTCGACGGAGCGCTCGCCGGCATCACCCTCGCGATGTCCATGCTTCCCGAGGAGTTCCCGCTCGTCCTGACCGTGTTCATGGTCATGGGTGCCTGGCGGATCTCCCAGCAACGGGTCCTGACGCGGCGCTCGGCGGCGATCGAGACGCTCGGTGCGGCGACGGTTCTCTGCACCGACAAGACCGGAACGCTCACGCTCAATCGCATGTCGATCGTGGAGCTCGCCGTCGACGGCGCAATCTGGACGACTGAGCAGCGGGATCTACCTGAGGCGTTTCACCCCCTGCTGGAGTTCGGAATCCTCTCCAGCGAGCGGGATCCGGTCGATCCCATGGAGAAGGCGTTCCAGGAGCTTGGCAAGCGCCGCCTCGCCGGCACCGAGCATCTGCACGGAAACTGGGCGCTGGCACACGAATACCCCTTGAGCCCCACATTGCTCGCGATGTCCCACGTCTGGAAGGCGAGGGATCGCGAGGACTACATCATCGCGGCCAAGGGCGCGCCCGAAGCGATCGCCGATCTCTGTCACATGAGCCGAGATGGCCTCGAGGCGCTCCAGCGCGCCACAGAACGGATGGCGGCCCGCGGAATGCGCGTGCTGGGCGTCGCGATGGCATCGTTCAAGGGAGACCGCTGGCCGGGTGGCCAGCACGACTTCGACTTCGTGTTCCTGGGATTGGCGGGTTTGGCCGATCCGCTGCGTCCCGCGGCATTGCAGGCGGTGCGCGACTGCCGCTCGGCCGGCATCCGAGTCGTGATGATCACCGGCGACTACCCCGCGACCGCCCACGCGATCGCCGCGCAAGCCGGGATCGACGCGACGAGCGGCACCATCACCGGCGATCAGCTGCGCCGCATGACCGACGAGGAAGCCCGAGCGCGGATCGCGGACGCTACCGTCTTCGCGCGCATAGCGCCGGAGCAGAAATTGCGGATCGTCGACGCGCTCAAGGCTGATGGCGAGGTGGTCGCCATGACCGGCGACGGCGTCAACGATGCGCCTGCGCTCAAGTCCGCCCATATCGGCATCGCCATGGGCGGGCGCGGGACGGATGTGGCGCGCGAGGCGGCCTCGATCGTCCTCCTCGACGACGATTTCGGCTCGATCGTCGCGGCGGTACGGCTGGGGCGGCGGATCTACGACAATCTGCAAAAAGCGATGGGTTTCGTTCTCGCCGTGCACGTTCCGATCGCCGGACTTTCGCTGCTGCCGCTCCTGTTCGACTGGCCGCTGATCTTCGCGCCGGTTCACATCGCTTTCCTGGAGCTCACCATCGATCCGGTCTGCTCCGTCGCGTTCGAGGCCGAGCCAGAAGAGCGCGACATCATGCGCCGGCGGCCGCGCGACCAGAGGGCGCCGCTCTTCTCCCGCGGCTTCCTGGCTTGGAACCTATTTCAGGGCGCTTGCGTCTTGGCGGTCGTGGGCGCGTTTTTCGTCTGGCTCTTGAGCGCCGGCGTGCCCGAGCCGGAAGCCCGCGCGGCAACCTTCACAGCCTTGGTCGCCGGCAATCTCGGCTTGATCGTGGTCAACCGGTCCTTCGGCGCTTCCTTGATAACCGCGCTGTTGCGTCCCAATCGCGTGTTCTGGTGGATGTTCGGTGTGATCATCGGACTGCTCGCCGCCGCGCTATTCATTCCGCCCGCCCGCGCGCTCTTTCACTTCGGCCCCGTACACCCGGGCACCATTGGCCTCGCAATCGGCATCGGAATCGCGGTCATGCTGATCCTGGAGCTCCTCAAGAGCTTGGGAATCCGGTCCGAATCGGCGATGAGCACCTTGAAACCCGATTGAAACTTCTATCTTAGAGAATCGGCGCCATGTCGGTCCGCAACCTCGACAAGATCTTCAAGCCTCGAGCGATCGCCTTCGTGGGCGCCACGTCCAAGCCGCACACCGTGGGCGCGATGCTGCTCAAGAATCTGCGGGATGCGGAGTTCAAGGGCAATTTGATGCTGGTGAACCCGCACTACACGGACATCGCGGGCATGCCGGTTTATCCGGACGTGGCGAGCCTGCCTGCGGTGCCCGACCTCGCGGTGATCGCGACGCCGCCAGCGGTCGTGCCGGAGACGATCGCCGAGCTCGGAGCCAAGGGAGCACGAGGCGCCGTGGTGATTACGGCGGGCTTCGGGGAACTCGGCGTCGAGGGCAAGCAGCTTGAGCAGCAGATCCTCGATGCCGCCAAGCCGTATCTGCTCCGCGTGGTCGGCCCGAACAGCGTCGGATTGATGGCGCCGGGCGCCCATCTCAACGCGAGCTTCGCCCATCTGGCACCGAAAGCGGGCGGGCTCGCCTTTCTGAGCCAATCCGGCGCCATCGTGACGGCAATGCTCGATTGGGCGGAGCCCCGCGGCATCGGTTTCTCCCATGTTGTCTCGCTGGGGGATATGGCCGATGTCGATTTCGGCGACATGCTCGACTATCTCGGCGACGATGCCGGGACCCGTGCGATCCTGCTCTATATCGAGGGCCTCACCCATGCGCGCAAATTCATGTCGGCTGCCCGCGCGGCGGCGCGGCGCAAGCCCGTGCTGGTGGTCAAGGTCGGCCGCTATGCCGAAGGTGCCCGAGCGGCGGCCTCCCACACCGGCGCGCTCGCGGGCTCCGATCGGGTTTACGACGCCGCCTTCCGGCGCGCGGGCATGTTGCGCGTGCGCGACATAACCGACCTGTTCGATGCCGTCGAAACCCTGTCCTCGACCCACGCCCAGACCGGGGACCGTCTGGCCATCCTGACCAACGGCGGCGGCCCCGGCGTGCTCGCCACGGACATGCTGATCGACGTCGGCGGGACTCTCGCGGCGTTGTCGCCCGCGACCCGGGCCCGGCTCGACCAGGTCCTGCCGCGCACCTGGAGCCACGGCAACCCCATCGACATCGTCGGCGATGCGGATCCTCAACGCTACAAGGTCGCGCTCGAGGCGCTGCTGGAAGACCGCGAGATCGATGCGGTGCTCGTCATCAATTGCCCGACGGCGATGGAGTCGGCGACCGATTGCGCGCGCGTTGTCATCGAGACCGTGCACGCCGAGGCGCCGCACCTCATGGGACGCAACGTGCTGACGAACTGGCTTGGCGAGCACACGGCCGCGGCCGCGCGCCAGCTCTTCTCGGAAGCGCATATTGCGACCTACGACACGCCCGATCGCGCCATCCGCGGCTTCATGCACCGCGTGCAATTTCGCCGCAACCAGCAGCTCCTGCTGGAGACGCCGCCCTCCCGGCCCGAGACCTTCGCGCCCGACGCCGCGGCCGCCAAGCGCGCGCTCGGCGGCGCGCTCCGGGCTGGCCGGGAATGGCTCGAGCCGGATGAGGTCGCGGCGGTGCTCGTCGCCTATGGCATCCCGCTGATCGGAACATACACCGTCCCAGATGCCGCGGCGGCGGCGGAAGTCGCGCGCAAGCTCGGCAAGCCCGTGGCGCTCAAGATCCGCTCGCGGGACATCCGCCACAAGAGCGACATCGGCGGCGTCGCCCTGAACCTCGGCACACCCGAGCGCGTGCGCAGCGAGGCCGATGCCATGCTCGCTAAGGTGAGCGCCGCGCGGCCGACGGCGCGCCTCGACGGGTTCGTGGTGCAGGAGATGGTCCAGCGCCCGGGTGCGCTGGAGCTGATCGTCGGCGTGGTGGACGACCCGCTCTTCGGCCCGGTGATCCTGTTCGGCCAAGGCGGCACCGCCGTCGAGGTACTCAAGGACAGCACGCTGGAGCTGCCGCCCCTCAACATGGCTTTGGCGCGCGCGCAGATCGCGCGCACCCGCGTTTACCGCTTGATGCAAGGCTATCGCAACCAGCCGCCGGCGAATATCGACGCCGTCGCGGACATCCTGATCCGCCTCGCCCAGCTGGTCGCCGATCATGCGACCATCGCCGAGCTCGACATCAACCCGTTGCTGGCCGACGACCATGGCGTGCTCGCCCTCGACGCGCGGCTCCGCGTGCGCGCGACAGAGAAGACGGATCGTTTCGCAATCCGGCCCTATCCGAAGGAGCTCGAGGGCGAGGCCGTGCTCCAGGACGGTACCAGCGTGCATCTGCGGCCGGTGCGGCCGGAGGACGAGCCCGGCATCGTCGATCTCGTTGCGCATCAGTCGCCGGAAGATTTGCGGATGCGGTTCTTCACGTCCATGAGAGGCATCAGCCACGAGCTCGCGGCGAGGCTGACGCAGATCGACTACGACCGCGAGGTCGCGCTGGTCGCGGAGCCGCCGGAGCGCGGTGTGCTCTGGGGCGTGGGCCGCTTCGCCGCCGATCCCGACAACATCCGGGGGGAATACGCGGTCGCCGTGCGCACGGACATCAAGGGCCGTGGCCTCGGTTATCTCCTGATGACCCGGCTGCTCGAGATCGCGAAAGCGCGCGGCCTATCCGAGATCTTCGGCGAGGTGCTCCGCGAGAACGGACCCATGCTGAAGATGGCCCGCGAGCTCGGCTTCACCGTGGCGCCGCACCCCGACGAGGCCGACGTGATGCGAGTGACGAAACGCCTGTAGCCATGATTTACCGGTGCGCTCCGGTCCTCAATGGCAGATCAGGATCGGCAACAGGCTGGTCGCCACGACATGGCGCGTGGCGCCGCCCAGGAGCATCTCGCGCCACGGCGCCTTGCCGTATCCGCCCATGACCAGGACGTCAGCCCCCTCGTCGCGCGCGGCGGACAGCAGGCGCGCGCCGACGCTCACCCCTGAGACCGGTGCGACCTCCTTGAGGCGGGCGGCCACGCCCTCCCAGGCGAGGGATTGGACGAGCCCCGGCCCGTCGGCAGCGTCGCCGGCGCCGACGGTGAGGACGCACACGCTCTTGCTCTGCCGAAGAAACGGCATCGCGCCCGCTACCGCCCGGGCGGCCTCGGCCGAGCCGTTCCAGCCGATCGCGATCGTCTGCCCGAGCTGCTTCGGCGCGGACGAAGGCGCCAGCAGAACCGGGCGTCCGCAGCGCAGCACCGTGTCCTCGAGCACGTCCGTGTGGGGCTTATCCACCACGCGATCGGACCGGCCCAGAACGACGAGGCTGAAGAGACGGGCGCGCCGCGGAATCAGGTCGCCCGCGAAGCCGGTTTCCTCTCGCCACGCCGCGGTCGCTTGAGGCGTGAATTTCTCGCCCGGCCGCGGCACCGAAGGCTCCGTCATGAGCGGCAACCCGCTCTCGGCCACCGCCTTGTCGAAGTGCCGCTTGGCGTGCTCGGCGGACTGCGCCACTTCCTGGGCTGTGCGCTCGATCAGGTCACCGACCACGGGCGCCCCAAGGCCGTACCCTAGAGCGGCCTGGGTCGGGTCGGCCCGGACGTGGAAACCCTCCACATGCGCTTCGAAACGGCGGGCCAGCCGGCACGCGAGATCGACCGCCCCTTGGCCCGCGGACCCGCCGCTGAGCGCAACGAAGATGGTGCGGATGCTCATCGAGGCCACTCCCTTGGCAGCGCGCTGAAGCTATGACTATAGCAGGTTCGCCCGATGCGGCGGCGACTACCCACCCTGCCTCAACAGGGCGATCAACTCGTCGGTCGTCCGCACGTCGCCGAACGATTGAATGAACGTGATCAGGCTCGCCCTATGCTCGTCATCGGAGCGAGCCGCGTTCGCGTCGGATATCATCGTCGTCTTGAAGTCTTGCATCGCGGCGTCTCGGGCCGAGGCCTCGCTGCACACATTGGTCAATGTGCCGCCGATCAGGACGGTGTCGATGCCTTTCGACTTGAGCATGCCGCTCAACTCACAGGCGCTCGGCAGGAACGCACTGAAGCGATTCTTGGGCACGACGAGGTCGGACGGCTTGGCTTCGCACTCGGGCCAAAGCTTGTGGCCCTCGCTCCCCGGCTGAAGTTCCGCCAGGATCCGGGCGGAGTTCTTTTTGTCGACGAGCGACGACAGGAATACGGGCCAGTCGTCCTGGTCTTGGATGGTCATCTGCACCCAGACGACCAGTCCTCCGCTCGATCGGACCGCATGGGCGAGCCGGTTGATGTTGCGACGATACTGCGGGCGACGGGCACCTCGATCGCAGCGGCCGGCGCGCAAAACGCGTTCTGCATGTCGATGACCACGAACGCCGCATGCGTCGGCGAGATGCGATCGAAGGGATGGAGCCGGCCGCGCCGGGCGATGACGCGCTCGACGATATCCGGGGGCAGTGCGGCTGGATGCATCGGGGTTCCTCTGGCGCGCACAAGACGCGAGAGGTAACTTTAGCGGCCTGCCCGTCGCGCGAAAAGGAACTCCCGTGAGCCAGGACGCGCCGTCCCCGCCACCATCGATCGTCGGCACCTCCGGCTATCCGACGGACTCCAGAGCCGCCGCGGCCGCGCGGTGCGAGCTCTTGTCGAAGGCGGTGCCAGCGCGTCCGCTCGTCAATTCCATCGAAATCCCGAGCCGGACTGGGCGCGCCGTTCGAGTCGCTCAAGGCCAGGTGGTGCGAGTGCGGTGCCACCAGGGTCCGCAGGTCGCCGATCTCATCGCGTTCAACGCCGACGACACCCGGGAGAAGTTTTGGCAGGCGCGGACACGGATCGTGCACGGCGGTCATCTCTGCGTCGGCGATCAGCTCTGGAGCATCCCGCCATGGACGCGGCCCATGATGACCATGATCACGGATACGGTGGAGCATGGCGAGCTCGCTGACGGCGCGCGCTCGCACGATCTCTTGTTTTGCCGCTGCGACGCCCGGCTCTATGAGCTCGTGCACAAGCGCACCGACACCCATGCGAACTGCAACGACAATCTCGCCGGGGCGATCGCGCCTTTCGGCCTCGGAGCCGGCGACGTGCACGATCCCTTCAACATCTTCATGACCACCGGCCTCAATCGATCCGGAAAGCCCTTCTACCTGCCCTCGGACGCCAAGAAGGGAGACTATGTGGACGTGCTCGCCGAGATGAATGTCCTGGTCGCGATCTCCGCCTGCCCGGGCGGCTCAAGCGGGCAGCAAAGTTATCCGCTGATGGTTGACATATTCGGACGCGATTGAGCCCAGCGCATCAGCGGCAACGCGCGGTGGGAAACCGCGCTAGGACAAATGCCGGGTTAGGAAGGCGCGCCACGGCGCGAGACGCTTCGGGAGCGCGCCGCGATGCCATAGATGCCGCCACACCTCGGGGGCGAGCTCGATCGCGGTCCCGGCCGACATCGCCACGTAGGGGCGCGACGCAAAACTCTTGCCGAGCTTCGAAAGAGCCTTATTCAAAGCGACAACGGAAGCCGCGCCGGGGCCGACCGGACGGATCGCGCCGGCCGCGCTCAAAGCCAGTGCGTTGGCCAGCATGCTCTGCTTCGGGAGCGTGGTGTCCGCGGCGATTTCGGCCAACGACCGCGGACCGCCCGCGAGCGACGCGACAACGCTGCGCGCGGCGGGGTTGTCAAAGCGGCTCATCCCGGCGACCGTGGGTAGTTTGTACTCGACCAGAGGCGCCGGCCGAGTCAGGCTGAAGACGCACGCCATGAGCCGGCGGCGCCGCTCCGGATCGGCGATGCGCTTGCCGCCGCGCCCGAAGACATCGGTGCGCAGGCCCTGGTTCAGGAAGTAGTCGCGCGCGAGCTCTCTCAAGCCGGGCTCGGCGATTTCGGCGAGCGCGTCGCGCCAAGCTCGCCTCAATACGAAGGAATCGAAACTTTGCACGAGGTCGGCGCTTCCGACCGGTTCCAGCCCGATCTCGGCCATCTGCTCGCGCATCTCCGTGACATAGAAGGCTCGCCAACCCGGCTGCAGATACTCGAGCGGGAAATAGGCGGGATGGCTCAGTTTGTGCAATTCCCTGAGCCCCGTCGTGACGAGCGGGCTGTTCTTCAGCGCGGGCGCTCCGGCCTCGAGCAGGCGCCGGACGACCGCCTCCGCCGCCCGATACCGGGCCGGACTCTTGCCCGCGGCCGATGCCGCGATCGCGCGCACGAGATATTGAAACACCTGGTCGCTGGCCCAGCCCGGCATGGCGTTGTAGCTGAGGGCGACCAGCCCGCCGGGAGTCAAGTGGCGGTCGATGAAACGGCGGAAATCGTGGCGGCTGGCGTCCTCGATCCAGCTGTAGACTCCGTGCGCGACGATATAGTCGAACTTGGGCAGCCTGCGATCGATCGCCTGCGCGAAATCGAGTGCGTGGAGAACCTGATTGGCGATCCCGGCGCGCGCCGACAGCCGGCGCGCCGCCTGGATGTTCGCGGGGATCAGATCGATCCCATGGAAGATCCCTTTCGGATGGGTCGCCGCTAGAACGGTGCCCGTATCGGCATAGCCGCATCCGAGCTCGCACCAAGCGAAGCCCTCGCGCCGATCGGGCGGCTCGACGCCGAACGACAACGCGGCCAGATCGAGCCGGGCAGGCGCCATCCAGGGAACGAAGTGCCGGGTGTACAGCACGTCGGACACATAACCGGTCTTGCGAGCTGCCATGGGCTTCCCCCGACAAGCTGAATCCGTCCGTGTCGGCAAATGGACGATCATCGCCGACGACCTTCGGATACTACCGCCGCTGGACCCTACTTTCGAAATGTGAGAGGTTTTCCCCGTTGCACACGACAGCACCTTGTTCGCCACGGAGCCAACATCGAGGAGTTCGCGATGGCAGGACATAGCAAGGGCACGCCGAAGCGGGACGCGGCCAAGAAGAAGGAAGCCTCGGATCCGAACAGCCTGACGCGGTCGAAGAAAGGCGCCGAGATCGAGCTGACGGAGGAAGAATTGAAAACCGAAACCGGCGCTTCCGCGAAGAAGCTGATCTAGTCGGTTCGGTCTCCGCTACTCTCGGCCCGCTCGATACGGCCGCGCGAGAGCCGCACGACGCGATCCGCGAGGGCGAGCGTCGACGGCCGGTGCGCGCAGAAGACGACCGTCGTGCCCATGCGGCGAAGCGCCGTGAGCAACCGCGCCTGGACCAGCTCGTCCAACGGCGCCATGGCCTCGTCGAGGACGAGCAAATCCGGCGATCTCGCGAGAGCGCGGGCGATCAGCAACTGCCGCTGGTACCCGGCCGGAAAGCTCCGCTCCGAGACGATCGTCTCGAGCCCCATGGGAAGCTTTGCGATGACGTCGTCGAGTTGCGCCGCGCGGACCGCTTCCCAGGCCCGCTCAGCCGAGAGCGGCGCCATGCCGAGGATCACCGTGCGCACGGTGGCGGGGCTGATCTGCTGATCCTGAAAGACGGCGCCGATCCGGCGCCGGTAGGCCGCTGCGTCGACACCCGCGAGATCCCTCCCATTGACGCGAACGGTTCCCGCCGACGGACGATCCAGGTCCATCAGCAGCCGGACGAGGGTCGACTTGCCGCTGCCCGATGGACCGGTGAGCGCGATGACCTCGCCCCGCTCGATCGAGAGATCGACTGCATCGAGGCAAGCCGCCGATTGCCCGGGATAGCGGAAGCTCACGCCATCGAGCTCGACGCGCTCGATCGACTCGAACCCTCCGACCCCTGCGGCCGCTCCGTCCGAACCGTCGATCACGGCCGCGATGTGATCCATGCGAGCTCGGTTGCTTCGGTAGGTCGCAAGACTGCTCCCGACCGCCGCCGCGGAACGGCTGGCTGAGAAGCTCAGCAGCAGCACGCACGCAAGCACGCCGATCGACGACTCTGGTCTGCTCGCTGCCACCGACCCGACCGCGGCGCAAACCCCAAGCCCGGCCACGCACGATCCTTGCGCGGCGATTATCCGAGCCGACGACGCCGCTCGGGTGCCCGCGATGATGTCCGCGAATTGAGCCTTCACCTTCGACAGCAGCCAATTTTCGCTGGCAAGCGTGCGAAGCTGGGGCAGAAAGCGGGCGATCAGATAAGCGCCGCGCGAGGCACTCGGCCGGAGGGCCTCCACCGCATCGGCGGCGCTCTCCGCGCGGCGTTCCAGGACAAACCGTACCGCCGCGGCGACAGCAAGAGCGGCGATCGCTACCAGCATCGCTGGCGGCATCACGACAGACAGGAGGATCAGCGCCACCGCAATCTCGGCCGCGCCCTTCTGCAGCAATAGGCGCGCATCCAACTCGCGCTGGGCGCCCTTCAGCGCGGCGATCAGTTTCGCCGAGAGATGCCATGCGGGCATTCGGCGAAACGCCGCGCCCGATGCGTCGAGCAGCCGATCCCATAGCGCCGCGTGAGCCCGCAGATTCGTGCGTCCGCGCCAGCGCAGCGCCGCGATCTCGCGGCTGTGCCCGAAGAGCGCGACGCTGCCGGCGACGGCCGCCAGGGAAAGGAACACCAGGCCGAGCATGTCCTGCCGGTCCTCGCGGACGAGCCGATCGAGCGCCAGCACGGCCACCGCCGGGGCTAGGGAGAGACACGCCGCGACCGCGCTGTAGAGCAGGTGCTTGAGGGCGTCCGGCGATCCACCTTGAGCCGAGACCCCAAGCCAATCGCCTCGCTGGAGCGAGCGGGCGCGCGGATAGGGCATGAACGCTTCTTCGCTCAACGCGGCGGCGCCCGCATCATCGAGACGCGCCACCGTCGCCCGCCCCGGCTCGTGCGCCCGGTAAGCCCGCAACCACGCCGGCAGCAACGCAACCGGCGATCCGTCCGTCCGCCGGAACGCCAACAACGGTCCGTTTTGTCGCCGCCACCAGAGCCGTCGGTACAGCCTGACCCGGCGCAGCCTGATCCCGAACCCGAGCGCGAGCTCGCGCGGATCGGCGGCCTCCTCGATGGTGCGCACCGGCGGCGGCCACGACGATCCGGTCGCACCCGCAAGCAAGCGGAGAGCCTCGGCGAGAGCGGTCATGCTTCCTCGAGCGCCACGGCCCGGCCCGCCGCGAGCCGGAGCACGCGGTCGCAGGCGAGCAGGCTCTCGGTGCGGGCGCTCACTTGCACCAGCGTGGCTCCGAGCCGGCGTATCACGCCGCGAATGTGCGCCTCGAGCGGCAGCTCGACGCTGTCGAGGGCTCCGTCGATCACGAGCAGGCTCGGCACGCGCAGGAGAGCGCGCGCGAGAAACAGTCGGCTGCGCTGCCCTCCACTGAGCTCGGCGCCACCCCCGGACAAGACGAGGTCGAGACCGCCGCGCGGCATCAGCTCGTCCCAGAGCCGCACGTCCTCGAGCGCCTCCCGCAGGGCGTCATCGGACAGCGCGGCGCCCAGCAGCAGATTATCGCGGAGCGTCACGTCGAGGATCGCGCCGGCGGCGGCCACCAATGCGGCGCTGCCCGGCGTCAGCTCGAGCGGCGATCGCCCGTCGATCAACAAAGCGCCGCCCGTCGGTTGCTTGATACCGGTGAGGAGGTGCACCAGAACCGTCTTCCCGCTCGCCGACGGACCCGAGACGCCGAGATGACATCCGGGCTCGAGACGGAAGGTCACGCCGTCGAGCCCGGGCGGCTGACCCAGGGCCCCCAACCAGCTCACATCGGTCGCCACCACGCGAGAACCGCCGCTGGGCGCCACACGACTCATCGGGGCCGTCGGAAGCGGTCTTGCGCGGTCGAGGTCGGCGAGCTCATGAGCGGCTTCCTTCAGCGGCGCGAGCCGATGCTGCCGTGCAAAATTTCCGAGCGGGCCCTCCAGCGAAAGCGCCAATAGGCCAAGTGCCGCCACATCGCCGATCGCGAGAGCGCCGCCAAGCACAGCCAAGACGCCAAATCCAAGGGCGCCCGCCAAGCGGCCCGCGGCAAGAAACATGCGCCACGAAGCAAGCGCGGCGTAGCCCGCGCCGGCCTCCTGAAGCGGCGTGGCGGCCGCCGCGTGCTGACCCGCAAGCAGGCCGAACAGCTCGCCCTCTCCGCCGCCGATCCGATGCGCATCCATCTGCGCGATCACGTCGGTCGCGGGTGCGACGGACGGCGGCGCTCCGTCGCCCAACCGCGCCACCGCGCCACCGCGCCGGCTGCCGATCAGCGCGACCGAAAGGACGTCTATGAGAGCGGTACTGGCGATGACGGCGCCGGCGCGGGGATCGATCGCGAGAGCCGCCCCGCTCAGCACGAGCGGCGAGGCCAATCCAAACGCGGCCTCGGCCAATCCGCCCTGCTGAGCCAGCGCAAGCGGGGCCTCGAGCTTGGCGATTATCTGGTCCACATGCCGATCGATGAAGAAAGCGCCCGGCAGGCGAGCGAGCGGGCGAAACGCTCGCCCCAGCGCATCGTCGGCAATAGCGGAGGCCAGCCGCGCCGAGCCTCGACCGCGCAGCAGCGCAAGACCGCCCGCCACGAGGGCCGCCGCGGCGGCAAGCGCCAGCGTCCGAAGCGACGGCGTCGTCGCCGACAGCTGGTCCAGCGCCGCCCCCGCGTAGCGGATCGATCCAGCCAAGGCGAGCGCGGCGACGAGCGCGGTTCCCGCGAGAGCGGCGATCATCGGGAAGCGTCCGCGAATCGCGCCGCCGAGGTAGCGCCACCAGCGGAATCCGCATCCTCGCGGCTGCAGCGCCGAGCTCGGCACGAAGGTCAGCGCGATACCGGTGAACTCGAGGTCGAATTCCTCGAGCGGCATGCGGCGTGGTCCCGCATCCGGATCATTCAGCAAGACGTGATCCGCCGTCATGCCCTCGACCACGACGAAGTGAATGAAACGGCAGTGCGCGATCAGCGGGAACCCAAGCTCGGGCAGCGTGTCGGGCTCCCGGCGGAAGGAGTGCGCCTCGAGCCCATAGCGCCGCGCCAGCGCGACCATGGTGCTGGCGCTCGTGCCGAGATAGGTCGAGCCCGCGGCCTGGCGCAGTTCCTCCAGAGGAACATGCACGCCGTGATACCCGAGGATGATGGCGATGGCCGCCAGGCCGCACTCCGCGGCTTCCCCTTGGCGCACCTCGGGACTGACCGGATGCGAGCGACGAAGCGCAAGCCAGCGCGGCCGGCCAGATCGGCGCGCTCGATGGCCCGACGCCGCCATCCTTGCTAGCATGAGAAAATGTCGCAAACGAAAGAGCTGTTCCGCAAGTCCGCCCTGGAAAGACTGGCCTCGCCCGAGCGACACGACCAGCTGGTCACGCTCGCGAGCCCTCGGCCGTGGTCGGCGCTGCTCGGATCCTGCGTTCTGATCGCGCTCGCCGCGCTTTGGGCCGTCCTGGCAACCTCATAGCCGCGGCTCCATTACGAGCGGCCTTGGCTCGCCAGAAACTCGGGCCAGGCCGCGAACGTCTTCGGAGGAGACGCACCGCGGCGCAGGGAGCGCGACAATCTCGGATCGAGGACGAGCGCGGTACCGCAGGGCAGCGCCAGGTAGGGCGGAGGCTCGGAGCCGCCGGACGGCTCTGCGAGAGCCCGATTGAGCGCGGACACGGGCGCCGAGCGCGGGCTGACCGGCCGGATCACGCCCGCAGCCGCCATGGCCATTGCATTGGCCAATACGTCGCGAGCCACCCTTTCGCGGCCGCAGACATCCTGGAGACGCCCAGGACCAGCGGCGAGCGCCGCGACAATCGATCGTGAAACCGAATTGTCAAACCTGACGCGGCCCGCCGGCGTCGTCATGGAGTAATTGACCGCGGACGGCGGCCGCGTCAGGACGAAGCGGCAAGCGAGGAGCTCTCGACGGCGTTGCCGATCCTGGATCGGCGCTCGCGTGCGGCCGAAAACGTCGCGGCGGAACCTCTGAAGCAGAAAATAATCGCGGACCAGCTCGCGCAGATCGGCATCGGCAATATCGGAGAGCGCATCGCGCTCGGCCTTCTGCAGGACGAAGGAATCGAAATTCTCCACCAGCGTGGCCGAACCGACCGGCTTCAGGCCGATCGTCGCCAGGTCCGCCCGCACCTCCGTCACGTAGAACGCTTGCCAACCCGGCACGAGATACTCGTGCGGGAAGAACGCCGGCGGCAACCGCTGCCGTGCGCCCTTCAGCACCGTCTTCGCGGTTGGACTATGCCTCAACGCGCGGGCGGCGCTGAACCGCCGCATCATCGCTTTCGCGGAAAAGAACTTCTCGACGCTGTCCCCCGCGGCGCGATCGGCAAGCCTGCGGAGCAGGTACCGGAACGGCAGGTCGGACGCCCATCCGGGCATCGCGTTGTAGCTGACATAGACGAGCCCGGAAGGCGCGAGATGGCGGGCGATGAAGCGGCGCAAATTCTCGCGGCTCCGCTCGTCGATCCAGCTGTAGACCCCGTGCACGACGATATAGTCGAAGCGCGGAAGCCCGAGCGTCAGCGCCTCCGCGAAGTCGGCTGCGTGCAGATCGAGGTTGGCGATCCCGGCCTGGTCTCTGAGACGCCGAGCACTTTCGATGTGCTCGGGCATCAGGTCGATGGCGTGGAATATTCCGTCAGGGTGAGTGGCGGCAAAGATCGCGGCGGTCACGCCTCGCCCGCAACCCAGCTCGCACCAGGTGAATGCCCGTCTCCGGCCGGGGCGTTCGATGCCCGACAGCAACGCCACGAAATCGAGCCACGCCGGCGCCGTAGACCCGATGAAGGTGGGCGGATAGGCAATGTCGGTGAGGTAGCCGGGGGCAGCGATGATGTCGGAGCGCATGTCCAGGCCCGCAATCAACCCCAGGAAGATTGCTATGCCGGGGATTCGAAATGAAGCGTATAATTCATCTTAATGCCCACCCGGCAAAATCGCGTTCGTGGGCTCGGCAGACAGCTCGAATTTTGCACGTTTCGCGTAGCCCCTGCGTTCAGCTGGAGCAATCCGTCCCCATAAACAGGAGGGAATCGCAATGGCATCGTCGAGCACTCGCGACAAGAAAGCGCCCGAAAAGAAGAAGCCATCCTCGCCCGACACCTTGGTGCGAGGAAAGAAGGGCGCCGACATCGAGCTCTCCGAGGAGGACCTGAAGCAGGTCACGGGAGCCGCCGCGAAAAAAGGCCACTACTAGGCGCACCCGCCGGCAAACCGGATATAACGGCGGCACGTCCGCCGAAGCGTCGGGTATTGCTTCTGCCGCGCCGTGGGACTGACACGGTGGCCACCTCTCCCAGGGCCGCGAAGAACGCGCGGGTCGCTCTCGCGTTTAGTCGCCCGGGCGGGCGACGTGCGCTCTTTTCGACGCAAGAATGCACCAGCGTCATCGCACGGGCCGAGGCCGCGGAGTCCGGCTGGAAGCGAACGCTCCGCGGCGCCGCTCGGAATACCCCATGGGAAATGCGGATCCGAACCGGAACCGGACGGGGATGCGAGCTCGCCGGACGAGAGCAAGACGTCGTCTGGCTGCCTCGCAAGCTCGAGCAGATCGGAGCCCGCTTGAATCGGCAGATTTGGCGGTTCGATATCGCGGGCTGGAGCGATGTCTTTCTGATCCGTTACGACGTGTCGGATCGGCTGGCGCAGCACAGCGACCTCAACGACGATCACTGTGATTTCAAGATCACAATGCTCCTCCAGCTGTCGCCCGCCGACGCTTACGACGGTGGCGTGCTGGAATTCGGGGCGCCTGCGGACCGTGCGCCTCGCGAGCAGGGCTCGCTGCTGGCGTTTCCGGCCTGGATGCCGCACCGCACGACGCCGGTCACGGCCGGCAGACGCTACGCAGCAGCCTGTTTCGCCTTGGGGCCGTCGTTCCGGTAACTGCGGCTTTGTCGAGGGCTCGAGGCGCGGGGTGCCCACGCCGGGCTCCTACCGGCGTGGACCAAACGGATCCGATCAGTAGATACCCGGCGGCAAGGGCTGCGGATTCAGCCCTCCGGAAACCTCGTCGAGCGCCTCGTCCGGCAGGTTCTTCGCGGTATCGACGGGCTTCTTTGGCGGCGCGGCTTTGTCCGTCTTCGATTTCGGTTTCTCGTGCTCTTTCCGGTCGGTCATGTGACTCTGCTTTCCGTCTTCGAGTTAGGTTGGGATCCAGCGCGGCGGCAGCGGCTGAGGATTGAGCCCGCCCGCGACCTCATCCAGGGCCTCGTCGGACACGGTCTCGCTCTTGCCGGCGGGCTTCTTGGGTGCCTGGTCCTTCTCGGTCTTCGACTTCGGCTTCTCGCGCTTGTTTCGGTCGGTCATGATGGCCTCCGATCTCCGACTTGGTCCTCTCGATGACCCGGATATGGGCCCGCCGATCCCTGAGCGTGTGACGGTCGTCACAATGCTCACGAAATTTAACGGTCAGCATTCGTGCCTGTCGGGCCAATTAGATACAAGCCCGGGCATTTGACCGGAATCGGCCGCGTATGAGATCGTTATTGCTCAAATACATACGGGGGCCACGGGTCGATGCCCGCGATAGCGGCACACCGAGGATAGTGGCGGAAATCCCGGCATCGTGTCCTATAAGTGATATGAGCAAGCTTGAGGGTGGGGGTGGCTTGGTGACATCGCCTCTTTGCACTCGAAGCGGACTGCGGCGCGAGCGCCATCCTCGCCGCGCACAGCCCGGCGGGCCCTGGAGAGAGAGCGGGCCATGAGCGACGGCTCGGGACAAGCCTCGCCGCGCGCCGCGATCGAGCGCTTGTCCTCGCCTGAGCATTTGGATCAGCTGGTCCGGATCACCCGGCCCTCCGACTGGATCGCGACGACCGTGATTTGCCTCGGCTTGGCCGCGCTCGTCACATGGGGCTTCATAGGAAGCATTCCGACGCGGATTTCCGGCGAAGGCATCCTGATCAGCGAGGGCGGCCGGGTGGTCGACGCGGTGTCCGCGGTCGGCGGCCGTCTCGCGTCCATCGACGTGGCGGTGGGCGACAGGGTGGTCAAGGATCAAGTCATCGCCCATCTTGCTCAGACGGACACCGACCGGCGATATCACGACGCGGTCGAGGTGCTGCAGGAGCGCGAGCGGGAGGATGCCCAGCTCGCATCCACCATCGAGAGCGAGCTGGCCGCCAAGGCCGCGAATTACGGCGCGCAAGTCGCCGCCCTCAACCAGGTAGTCGACGCCGCACAGCAGCGCTCCGCCTACCTCGCGACCGACGTCGGCGACCTCGAGAAGATCATGGCCAAGGGCTTCGTGACGCGGAGGGAGCTCGAGGACCGGCGCAACGAGCTCAGTATCGCTCGCCAGAAGATTGCGGACGCGCGCGCCGAGCTCGTGCGGCTGAGCGCTCAGAAGCTCGATACCGAGAGCCAGGCGCAGCGCGACCGGCTTGCCTCCCAATTCCGCGTCAACGACGCACGCCGCGAGATGGAGCTGCTCGCGGGCTCGATCGATCGAGATTCCCGCTTGATCAGCGCCACGGATGGCCGCGTCATCGAGGTGAAGGTATCGCCGGGAGCCGTGCTCGCGGTGGGCACGCCGGTCATCGAGATCGAGAGCGAAGCCAGCACGCTGCAGGCCGTCATTTACATCCCCGGAGACCGCGGCAAGAGCGTGCAAGTCGGCATGCAGGTGCAAGTCGAGCCGGCAACGGTCAAGCGGGAGGAGTTCGGCGCGCTGATCGGCAAGGTCTTGTCGATCTCGGACTTTCCCGTAACGCCCCAAGGGATGGCCGCCGTGCTCCACAACGAGAGCTTGGTATCGCGCTTCTCTCGCGACGGGGCGCCCTACGTCGCCATGATCGGCCTCCAGCGCGATGCAGCCACGGCGAGCGGCTATCATTGGTCTTCGGGCGCGGGACCGGCGGTTCGCATAACGACCGGCACTCTCGCCCGCGCCGATGTCACGACACGCGTGCAGCCGCCGATCGACTTGCTCGTGCCGCTGATCAAGCGTGTGACCGGCATCGAGGGATAGCCGATGCCCGGACTCGCGGCGCACCGGATATGAGCGAATGGCTCCCGACCCGCGCGATCTCGCGGCTCGGCGAGCGGCTCGCGCGTCTCCTTCACCCCATCAAGGCGACGCCCACGGTCCTGCAGATGGAAGCCGTCGAGTGCGGCGCGGCGTCGCTTGGGATCGTGCTCGCCCACCATGGCCTCTGGGTCCCGCTCGAGCGGCTGCGCGTGGTCTGCGGCGTTTCGCGCGATGGCAGCAAGGCGAGCAACATCGCCAAGGCGGCGCGCCATTTCGGTCTCGCCGCCAAGGGATTCCGCAAGGATGCCGCGGGCCTCAACGAGTTGCCGATGCCCTGCGTCATCCATTGGAACTTCAATCACTTCGTCGTCCTGGAGGGGATGCGCGGCGACCTCGCCTACATCAACGACCCCGCGGTCGGACGCTATCGCGTGAGCTTGGCGGAGTTCAGCGACGCCTTTACCGGCATCGTGCTCGCCATGGAGCCGGGCGCGGATTTCCGGAAGGCCAAGCGCAAATCCGAGCTCAGCCGCATCGCGCTCCGCGCGCTCACCCGCTCGAAATCCGCGATCTTCGTCTTGCTCGCCGCCAGCCTCGCGCTCGCCGTCCCGAGCATCGTGATTCCCACCTTCTCGCGGATCTTCGTCGACGATGTCCTGATCGGCAGGCTCGGCGGCTGGTTCGTTCCCTTGCTGATCGGAATGACCCTCACGGCGCTGGCCCGGTCGCTGATCGCCGCGTTGCAGCAATCCATGCTGCTGCGGGTCGAAACCAAGCTTACGGTCACGATGGTGACCCGGTTCATGTGGCACGTGCTCTCGTTGCCGATGGATTTCTTCGCGCAGCGCCACGCCGGCGACATCGCCAGCCGGGTCGACGCGAACGAGGAGGTCGCCCGTTTAATCCTGGGCGGCCTTGCGACGAACACCCTCAATCTCGTCTCGCTCGTATTCCTGGGCGCCGTCATGGCGATCTACGACGCTCGCCTCGCCGGCGTCGCCATCGGGCTTTCGCTCTTGAACGTGCTGGCGCTCTGGCTGGTGAGCCGGCGGCGCGAGGAGCTCAACCGCAGCATGGCGCTCAACCGCGGCAAGCTCCATGGCAGCACCGTCAGCATCGTCCGCACGATCGAGACCCTGAAGGCGAGCGCATTGGAGGACGGCGCGTTCGCGCGCTGGGCGGGCTTGCATGCGAAAGTCCTGAACTCCGAGCAGCGCCTCGGCTTCTACTCCGGATTCCTCGAGGTCTTGCCGTTGCTCTTCACCGCCCTTACCACCGCCGCGGTGCTCGGCATCGGCGGCCTGCGGGTGATCGACGGTGCCCTCACCATCGGCAGCCTGGTGGCGTTTCAATCGTTGACCCAGAGCTTCTCGGTGCCGATCAGCACGCTGGTTCAGCTCGCCGGCAACTTCCAGACGATCAAGGCCGACCTTGCATGCCTCGAGGACGTCTTGAACCATCCGGCCGAGGCTCCGCCGACCTCGGACACGGCAAGGGCGCAGATGCCCGCCAAACTGCCCGGTCAGGTCGAGCTGCGCGACATCAGCTTCGGCTATTCTCCGCTCGAGCCCCCGCTCATCGAGGGGCTGTCGCTGGTCCTGGAGCCGGGCAAGCGCCTCGCGCTCGTAGGCGCGTCGGGCAGCGGCAAGTCGACTGTCGGGCGCCTGATCTGTGGATTGCTCAAGCCCTGGTCGGGCGAGGTTCGCGTGGATGGCCGCAAGCTCGCAGAGATTCCGCCCGAGGTATTCGCGAACTCGGTCAGCTATGTGGACCAGGACGTGGTCCTCTTCGAGGGGACCGCGCGCGAGAACATCAGCCTGTGGGATCCGACCATCCCCGAGGCGGAGCTCGCCCAAGCGCTCAGGGACGCCTCGATCCACGATGAGATCGCGGCACGCCCCGGCAACTACGATTGCCACATCAGCGAGGGCGGTACGAATTTCAGCGGAGGCCAGCGCCAGCGTATCGAGATCGCTCGGGCACTGACCGCCAACCCCTCGGTGCTCGTGCTCGACGAGGCCACGGCCTGCCTCGATCCCGTCACGGAAAAAGTGATCGACGACAATCTGAGGCGTCGGGGCTGCACGTCGATCATCATTGCGCACCGGCTGAGCACGATCCGGGACTGCGACGAGATCATCGTACTCGACGAAGGCAAGGTGACGGAACGCGGGACTCACGAAGAGCTGCTTGCGAGCGGCGGCATGTACGCAGAGCTGGTCGCGCACGCATGAGCGATGGCGCGCTCAACCGATCGCCGACCGGCGCCCTGCCCGACCGCCGCTTCGAGCGCCCGCTGCCGCTGCTCCCGCTCGACAGCCGGAAGCCTCTGCTGCTCGACGAGAACGAGCAGGGGCTCAGCGTCTCGCAAGGCTACGTGGACCTGTTCGTCGTGCCGATTTCGCGCGGTGCGCCCGCGGGCGCGCGCCGGCACCTGTGCCGCATCGAAACCGGCGGCCTCGTCCTGGGCTTGCCGCGCGCCGAGGGCGGGGACGAGCACGAGCACATCGGTGTGCTCGCGGTCGGAGGCCCCGATACCGAGGCGTTGGTCTTGGAGCGCAAGCACGTCAACGACATCGCGGCGATCGAGGAATGGGTCACCACGATCTCCGGGGCGATCGCCGATGCGGTGGTGGACTGGGAGGCACAGGAGATTCCGCTCGGCGAGCCGGTTTCGCTGAGTGCCGGCGACCGGCGGCGGGCGCCGGCGCGCCGCGTGGCCTGGGTATCTCCTCGCACGGGCCGGATCCGACTGATGGACCTGAATCCGCCGTACCAGGCAAACGATGCCCCGCTGCCGCTCGCGGCGGGCGCGTGGCTCGAGGCGATCGACGAAGCGACGGTGCTCGCGCTCGACCGCACGAGCCTTTCAGGATTCGATCCGTGGCCTTCGCTCGATCGCTTCCACGCCCTCGCGATGCTGAGCCTATCGAACCGCTTCGCGGCGTCGTTGCGGGATGAATCGCGCAGAGTCCAGCAGAGCGCCGCGTTTACCACCCTGCAGGCGCGGCGGCTCTTCGACGAGCTGGCCGCAATCATCGTTCCGCGAGAGGATGCGCCGGCCGAGGAAACCGAGATCGCCGACCCGCTGCTCTCCGCGTGCCGGCTGGTCGGCTCCGCGCTCGGCGCCGCCATCGCCAGCCCCGCGGGCCGACTCCCGGCCAAGCAGGGCTTTGACGATATCCTCGACATCGCGCGCGCCTCGGGCTTGCGCATGCGCCGGGTGCTGCTCCGTGCGGATTGGTGGCGCCGCGACATCGGCCCGCTGATTGCGTGGCGCGCCAGCGACCTTCGCGTGGTAGCGCTCATCCCGCGCTCGGCGCGCCGCTACGTCATGGTGGAGCCGCTCACGGGAGCGCGCCGTCGCGTGGACGCGTCGCTGACCTCGGAGCTGACCGCCGAGGCCGCGATGCTGTATCCGACCTTCCCGTCGCGGCCTCTTTCCGCGCTCGATCTACTGGCCTTCTGCGCTCGCTCGGTTCGACACGACGCGGTGCGCATTCTACTGGCCGCGCTTGCAACGGGTGCCTTGACTCTGTTCGTGCCCCTCATCACGGAGACGCTCATCGACTCCGTGATTCCGAGCGCGCAATTCGACCAGCTCACGTTTTGCGCGGCCGGTCTGGTCGTGGTGGCGATCGGCATGACGGGCATGCAAGCCGTACAAGGGCTCGCCATGCTCCGCCTCGAAGGATTGCTCGACTGGAGGGTGCAGGCCGCCGTGGTCGATCGACTGCTGAAGCTGCCGGTGGCGTTCTTCAGGCCGTATACGGTCGGCGATCTCGCCGACCGCACCTTGGGGATCGAAGCGATCCGCCGCGTGGTCACCGGGCGGACCATTCGCGGCGTGCTCGCGGGCTTGTTCTCGCTGTTCAGTTTTGCATTGATGTTCTACTACGACGCCGAGCTCGCGGCGATCGCGGCGGGCTTCGCCCTGCTGCGCGGCGCCGTGATGCTGACGGTGAGCGCGGTGCGGCTCGGTCACGAGCGCCGCCACTTCGACCTCCAAGGGCGGGTTCAAGGATTGGTGCTGCAATTCCTGGCGGGAGTCGGAAAGCTCAGGGTCGCATCCGCGACCATGCGGGCGCTGGCGGTCTGGGCCCGCCGCTACGCGGAGCAGAAGCGCCATTTCGTCGCCTCGCAGCGCGCCGCGGCTTCGCTCGGCGTTATCGACATCGCCTTTCCGACTCTTGCGACGGTTGCGATCTTCGCGGTTTCCGGAACCAGCACGGACGGCAAGCTCGTCCTGGATACGGGTCAGTTCCTCGGCTTTTTCGCGGCGTTCGGACAGTCGCTGTTCGCCCTGGGCGACCTCGGGACAGCCGTCGGAGAGTCACTGATCGCACTCCCGCGCTTCTCGCGGGTCAAGCCGTTGCTGACGGAGCCGGCCGAGGTCTCCGAGAACCGGAAGCGGCCGGGCGAATTCGCCGGCGGCTTCGAGATCGGTCAGGTCACTTTCCGATACGCGCGAAGCGGACCACCAGTACTGAACAACGTTACCATCCGGGTCAACAAGGGCGAGTTCGTCGCGCTGGTCGGTCCCTCCGGAAGCGGCAAGTCCACGATCTTCCGTTTGCTGCTGGGCTTCGAGAAGCCGGAGGCCGGCGCCATCTTCTTCGATGGCAAGGCGCTCGACACGCTGGATATCTCCGCGGTGCGCCGCCAGATCGGGGTGGTGCTGCAAAACGGCAAGCTCACCTCCGGGACCCTCCACGAGAACATCTGCGGCGGCGCTCAGCTCCCGCTCGAGCAAGCGTGGCAAGCGGCGCGGCTTGCGGGCCTGGATGCGGACATCGAGGCGATGCCGATGGGCATGCACACCGTGGTCACGGAAGGCATCAGCACGTTGTCCGGCGGCCAGCGGCAGAAATTGATGATCGCCCGCGCGCTCGTGAACCAGCCGCGCATTCTGCTGCTCGACGAGGCCACGAGCGCGCTCGACAATCGAGCGCAGGCGGTCGTGAGCGCCTCGCTCACGAAGCTGAGCGTGACCCGCGTAGTCATTGCCCATCGCTTGAGCACCGTGCAGAGCGCCGACCGCATCTTCGTGCTGGCGAACGGAGAGGTGGCACAAACCGGCACTTTCGCCGAGCTCAGCGCGGCGCCCGGTCTATTCGCGGATTTCGCCAAGCGCCAATTGCTTTAGGGAGCGGCTCGCATGCGCAAGGTCCTTTATGTGTTCGGCCTGCTCACCGACGCCGACGTCGAGTGGATCGCGCGCACGGGCACGCGACGGCGCATCAAGGACGGCGAGGTGCTGATCCAGGAGGGCAAGCACGTCGACTCCATGATCCTGCTGTTGCAGGGCGAGTTCTCCGTGAGCATCCAAGGCGCCGGCGAAGTGGCGCGGTTGGGCGTGGGTGAAATCGTCGGCGAGATGTCCTATGTCGATTCGGCACCCCCTTCCGCCACCGTGAAGGCGCTCGGCGATTGCCTCGCCTTGTTCCTGGACAAACGCACGCTCACACAGAAGCTCGACGCCGACGTGGGCTTCGGCTACCGGTTCTACCGCGCGCTCGCGATCTTTCTGGCGGACCGTCTCCGCGGAACCGAGCGCCGTCTGAGTTACGGGAGCTCGACGGATCTCGCGGACGAGGCCGTTCTCAAGGACGAGCTCGATATGGGAATTCTCGACCATGTCTCGATGGCCGGGCAACGCTTCCACCGGATCCTGAAGACGCTCACCAGCGTGGGTTGAGCGCGGTTCGCGTGGATCGGCCCTGGCAACGGGATACGTCTCCGGGAGGCGCTCAATGTACGCGTTCGACCCGCTGCAGGATGTGCTGACTGCGACCTGGCCTTTTCAAGCACGCAGCGATGAGCCGGCGGCTGGAGCCGGTGGAGCGTCGGGAGTGCCCGCGCCGGTCGACGTCGAGTTTTCCGAGACCGGTATCCGGCTGCGCCATCTGCCCGGCGCGGTAAGCTTCGGCGCCCAATGGGCGGGCGCACCGCCGATCGCGCTCGATCGTCGGCTCGCGGAGGAAGTCTCGGCGTACCTCTCCGGCGCATCGAGCCGCGTTACGATCCTGAAGGCGGTTCCCCGTGCCGGAACCGGAACCGGCGGGAGCCTGCCCTGCCCGGCCTGCGGCGAGGCGATGCTCCCGTCGGCGCTCGACTGCGCCTTGGGTCTGCATGCCGAGCTGGCGGTCGAACGCATACCAGGCCGTTGGTGCTGGTCGTGCCAGGCCGGCACGATCGATGACGAGGCCGAGCTGAGGCGCCGGCTCGAGCGCTGGCACCCCGGGATGCCCGGGGAAACCGTCCCGAGCTTCGCCTACGATACCGCCGCCCATCCGCGGTCAATCCAGCTCGAACTCACGACCCGCTGCAATCTCGCCTGCGGCTATTGCAGCAATCGCCTGATCGCGGAGCCCCAGGACGCCGATTTCGATCAGCTGCTCCGTCTGCTCGATCGCATCGATCTGCCGGTGGTCGACCAGATCGAGCTCACCGGACTGGGCGAGACCCTCTTGCACCCTCGCCTCCTGGATATTCTTCGTGAATTGCGCCGGCGGAGCGCGGCAACCGAAATCGGAATGGTGACCAACGGTGTCAGTCTCACGCGAAGCCGGATGGCTCCTCTCATCGATGCCGGGCTCTCGCGCGTCTGTGTCTCCGTCGATACCCTCGATGCCGACCGGTTCTCCCGTCTGCGCCCGGGAACGCGATTGGAGAAGATCCTCGCCAACATCGAAGATCTCGCCCGCTTCAGGAACGAGCACGCACCAGACCATTTCGGGTTTCGCCTTCATGCCGTGGTCACCGACGATCCCTTCGGTCAAGCCGAGCCGCTGATCGACTACTCCATGCGGCACGGATTGGATTTCCCGGTAATCACGCCGCTCGATCCGCGCGAGGTCAGCCTCGGCCTCTACGATGCCGACCAACTCGAGGTGAGCCGCACGACCGCCGCCGAGTTCAAGACGTTCTACACCTGGATCGTCAAGCGATGGCTCGCGCTCGGTGGATCGATCAGCGTCGCGGACCGGATGAAACCCCTGCACGAGCGGCCGGTGACTCCCGCCCGCCGGGCCGAGGGCTTTCATCACTCCGGTCTGGAAAACTATCCGTCGCTGTGGCTTTGCAGATGGGCGATCGACAAATGCTACATCGCCGGCGACGGGTCGCTGTTGTCCTGCTGCAACGCCATGACGGACATCCCGCGCCGCGCGCTGGCCGACCTTCGCCACCAAACGCTCAGGGAGATCTGGGGACGCGACCTGCTCTGGGCCTACCGCCTGCCTCTCGCCCTCGACCTATTGCCGCCGGGGTGCTTGGGGTGCGACCAAGCCCCACCGCAAGGGCGCCCCATGCCCGCCTCCTGACCCATCAGGCGGCAGTGTCGGCGTCGCCTTGCCGCCGCCGAGCGGAATGCTACGCCACCGCGCGCCGCGCACGCCTTATAAGGATTCTTGCGGCGAGCTGCGCCGCAGCCAACCCGATCGGTTATGCGCCTTTCTTCTCAGAAATGGCGCCACCGACGATCTTCTTGAGCTCGTCCTGCGAGAGCTCCTGCGCGGTGGCCGCCGGCTTTTCCTTCTTGGGCGCGCCGTGCGGTTTTTTCGCGTCGGGTTGAGGCTTCTTCAATCCAGTCATCTCGGCACCTCCAGGATGTGCAGTGGTACGATACCCGAAGCCCTGGGGTTTGACATGTGACTTCCGTCACGGTTGCTCAATGGCGACCCGAAGTCCCTCCCTGGATCGAACGGGCCATGCGTGAGGTGCCGGCTGGTGCTAGGCTGGCACCATCGCTGGATCCGTCGCAGGAACCGCGATCCCGGGACCGAGGTTTGGGAACAGACATGCCCGCCCGTAAGCTCGACTGCCTCGCTTGTCCCTCATTCTGCTGCTACATGGGCTACGTCGCGGTCTCCCCGACGGATGCAGCCGGCCTCGCCGCGTACCTGGGCGTCACGCCCGCGGAGTTCGAGCGCAAGCACGTGATGGGCCACAGCCCCGCCGGCGAGCCTCTCATCAAGCACGGGCTGCAAGTCTGCCAATTTCTCGGCGAGGATCGCCGGTGCACCGTCTACGAAGCCCGGCCGGAGCGCTGCAGAGCCTACCACTGCTGGGAAGAGAACGGAGACGCATCGGTGGTCTACAAGCTGGCCGCGTTCGTGCAGGGTTCGTTGGCGGACATGCGGACCAAAAGGAAGCGACAAACATAGCGTCCCTCTCGAGAACAGCCTCCACGCGACATACTTCGGAGGCCGCGCGCGCCACTCGCTTAGGCTACACGCTTCACGTGGAGGGCCGCCTGGCGGAGGCGGCGGCGGAGTATCACCGTGCGCTCGCTCTCGATGCGATGTGCTTTGACGCGTGGTATGCACTCGGTTGTATCGAGTTCTCCCGAGAGAGTGCAACCGAGGCCGTCCGATGCTTTCGGCGCGCGCTCGCCGTGCGGCCGGAGCATGCCCGCACGCAGTTCAACCTCGCCTGGGCGCTCTTCGCCATCGGCGAGATCGATGCCGCGCTCGACGGGTTCCGCATCGTCGCCGCGCATTCCCCGGAGCTGAGGCGCGAAGCGCTCGGGCGGATCGCTCGCTACATTCCGGGCAGCCCGCGCGCCGACAATGCCGCGGTGCTGAAGGCGCGGCGCGACTGGGCCACTCTCGAGGCGATCGCGGAAGGCCCGATCAAGCCGCGGCGGCGCCGCGCCGTGCCCCGCGGCCGCCCAGTGCGCATCGGCTATGTCTCGGCGTTCTTTGGGCCACCCAATTGGCTGAAGCCGGTCTGGGGCGTGATCAATCATCACGACCGCGCGCGCTTCGAGATCCACCTCTTCTCCGACGGCAAACCGCCGACCGAGGAAAGCGGCTACCGCCGCGATGCACGCGATCGAATCCACGATGTTCGCGGCCTGTCGAACCAAAAACTCGCCGCCGCCGTCGCGCGTCTGGGCATCGACATCCTGGTCGATCTCAACGGCTACAGTTTGCAGGACCGGTTCGGGCTTTTCATGCGGCGGCCGGCGCCGGTCATCATTGGTTGGTTCAACATGTACGCGACGACCGGCATCGATGCCTTCGACTATATCATCGGCGACGCGGCCGTCATCCCCGAGGACGAGGAGCGGTTCTATAGCGAGACGGTGGCTCGCGTGCCCGGCGCCTATATCGCGTTCTCGGTACTTTACCCCGTTCCCGACGTGACGCCGCCGCCGTGCCTCGCGGCGGGGAACCTCACCTTCGGTTCGTTCGCCTCGCAGTACAAACTCACCGACAGCGTGATCGAGGCTTGGGCGGCGATCCTGCGACGGGCCCCGAGCTCCCGCCTGTTGCTGAAGAACCGTGCGCTCGGCGACGCGTCCAACCAAGCCGCCCTGCGCGAGCGGTTCCGTCGCTACGATATCGCCGAGGACCGCGTGCTGATCGAGGGTCCGGCCGATCACCGAGACTTTCTCGCGGCCTATGCCCGGGTCGATATCGCCCTCGATACCTTCCCGTACAATGGCGGCACGACCACGAGCGAGGCCCTCTGGCAAGGAGTGCCGGTGCTGGCCTTCAACGGCGACCGCTGGGTCAGCCGGACGAGCCGCTCGCTCCTGCTGGCCGCCGGGCTCGGCGACTGGTGTGCGCCGGACCTCGCCGGCTATATCGAGAAGGCGGCCGCCTTCGCGCATGCGACGACCACCCCCGCGGCGCTCGCGGTCTTGCGCTCGACGATGCGGTCGCGCCTGAGCGTGGCGCCGGTCTGCGACAGCGCCACCCTGTGCCGCGCGCTCGAGGACCTTTACCGGCGCGCCACCAAACGCCTCTAAGGGAAATGTGACTTGCTTCACTACACGCGGCCGCACGGGATGCTATGTATCCTTGTGGCTGGACGCTGGCTCTCCGGATTTGGGTCAAGTTACCTGACTTTTTCGGACTGACCCCCGGAGTGTTTGGTCGTCGAGGTGCGGCCTCGTTTCCAGCGCAGGGCTCAGGCATCGCCGTAATGGGAATGCATCAATCCGGAGGTAAGGAGCATGAGCAAGATCGAGAAAGGCGGAAAGAAGAGCAAGCCCGTTCCGTCGCCGGACAAGCTGGTGAAGGCCGGCAAGAAGGGCGGCGCCGAACTGACCGAGGACGAGATGAAGAAGATCTCGGGTGGGCAGAAGCTCAGCGGCTGGATTGATTAGAAGGCGACAGCGTTGCCGGAAGAACCCCCCCGCTGACGCGTCAACCGAGGTTTAACGCCGACGGGGATGGCGAGGCCGCTTCCCGCGTAAGACCAAGCGCACCATGACGGTGGTGGGCTTCAATCAGGAGACCGAGCATGAGCAAGATCGAGAAAGGTGGAAAGAAGAGCAAGCCCGCCTCCTCACCCGACAAGCTGGTGAAGACCGGCAAGAAGGGCGGGGTCGAGCTGTCGGAAGACGAGATGAAGAAGATCTCAGGCGGCGGTCACCAAAAGTGGATTGGCTAGGCAATAGCGCCGGCGTCACCCTCCTCGAGGGGTGTCGCCTGGATTGCTGAATCGTGCGGCTGACGATGAACCAGCGTCCCCGGCCCTATAATGGAAGCCCGCCAGCCATGCCGGCGGGCTTTCGCCTTATACCCTCGGTCGGAGATTCCCGGGGTCCCAGGCGGGCAGCGGCAGGATGCGCGCTGGGCAGCGCCTCCCCATCATCAGGACCTCGATTCCATCCGCTCGCGCAAGGTCGGGCTCGACGTAGGCGAAGGCGAGAGACTGCCCGACGGCATGACCATAGGCTCCGCCCGTCGTGACGCCGATCAGCCTGTCGCCGCGATAGACCGGCTC
>DATNIT010000317.1:0-22181 GCA_035604335.1 Allostellaceae bacterium
GTGGGGGAATCGGGGGCATGCGGCGGGTAGCAGCCATTGCCACATTGGCCAACCGCGTCGAGACCTTCCAGAAGGTCCTGCCCGTGATCCATGCCCAGGTGGACCACGTTTTCATCTATCTCGACGGATACAGCGTGCCGCCGATTTTCCTGGAAAGCTTCGACCGCGTCACCGTGCGTAGAGCCGAGTAGGTGGGCGATCTGCATGCCAGCAGCCGTTTCCTCTGTCTCCAGGATCTAAGCACCCCGACGGTGGTGGTGATCGCAGATGACGATATCATCTATCCGCCGGACTATGTCGATCGCTTGGTCAATGCTCTGCAGCAGCTCGATGGCCGGGCCGTTGTCGGCGTGCATGGGCGCATCTTCCTGCCGCCGCACCAATCCTACGTCCGAGACGCCACTATATTTCATTTCACGCGGGAACTGATTCAGGCCCGCCATGTGCATGAATTGGGCACGGGAACCTGCGCCTTTATTTCCAGCAATTTGGATGTCGATCCCAGAGAGTGGGGCCGCGGTGACATGGACGACATTATTGTCGCCACCGAGGCGCAACGGCGCGGTCTGCCACGGATCGCCGTGGCCCGGGCTGCCGGCTGGGTGAAGGCACATGTTCAGAACCAGCCCGACAGCCTCTGGGCCAAGACATTGATCGATGATTCCGAACAGAGCCGTCGCATGCGCGCTCTCCTCAGTCTCTACTCTTCTGACCGCCAATAGATGGGGACACCTGCCAGACTATCTCGTGGAGGCCGGACGCTATTCCCGAGGCGGGCGTGAAGTCCACGATGCGCGGCGCATGTGCGTGCTGACTGGCGTAGAGGCTGATCAATTGCATCTTGCGCTCGACGTCGTCTGAAATGATGGGCAGAACAGTCGGTGGGAGAAGGCTACCCGCGAATAGTTGGGTCGCACGTCGCACGCCTTCCTGGCGAGCGCGGGGGACGCTCGCGTAGTGCAGATCCTCATAGAGGAATACCGTGCAGCGGTGGCGAAGCGCATCGTACATGCGCCGAACGGCCAGCAAGGTCGAGAGATGGTTCCGATGTCCGCCGATCCCCATGGGGCAGTAAAGACTGGCCGTACGCGAATCCCCCTCGCCGGGTAGGATGGACAGGATACAGGGCATCAAGCGTGCCGACAGGGCGGCGACCTCTACCTCGAGGCTCGTGAGATCGAAGGGTCCGTGGCCCAGCAGCGCCGGCTCCCACAGCCCAAGATCGTGGCGCGTCAGCCGCGCCGCATGGGCGAAAAGTTGATCCTCTTGCTGCCGCAACCGACTGATGACCCCCACCCGCGCCCAACCGTCGGCTGGCAGCTCCATATCCACTGCCACATAGCGGCTCAGCGTGAACAGGTTCACCAAATCGCCGCCCTGTCGGCACGCAAGGTGCGCGAGGGAGAAGCAGACGTCGTCGTAGTGCGGTGACAGATAAACGTGCACGCCGCCTTTGAATTCGCGGTCGGCCGGCATCACCGTGCGCCGAGTCATGGCTTCACCCTGCTCGCGAAATCCTCGACAGCTCTGGGCCCAATGTGACCGCCGCAGTGCGCAAAGAAAAGCCCTGCCGGTGCTATGACGCCTTCCAAGCGCTCAGCATCGCCTCGGCGTTGCGCTCGATGTTGTGGAAGAGCGGCGCGATCGGCGCCCGGAGCTTCCTCGGCATGTCGGTGGCGCGTCTGACCTCGAGACGGCGGTGCACCTCTGTCAGTCGATAAGCGCTGCGCGCGCGAAGGCCGCACCTGTCGCGGCCTTGTCGAAAGACCGACCGCGGAAGCGTGCGACTTCGCTCACGCGCAGGTCGCGTATCCATGGTTGGGACATCGACGAGTCGCCGGCACGCACGACTTCCGCTTCGGGTCAGGCTCGGTCGAGCAGCCACGATAACGGTACGGCAGCTCTTCGCTCAACAGCGGACATTTCTATCGGATCCCTTTCCTTCATTGCTTCGAAGCCAGCAGAGAAAAAAGGGGCGCCAGAGGCGCCCCTTCGAGTCTGGGGAGGAGAAGGTGCTTTACTGAACGGTCTCGCCGTGGAGCGCGAGGTCGAGCCCGTCGCGCTCGACCTCGACGTCGACCCGGAGGCCGATGATCAGGTCCACGAGCTTGAGGATGATCAGCGAGGCGATGACGTCGTAGACCACGACGATGCCGACGCCGATCAGCTGATTGATCACCTGTCCGGCGTTGCCCTCGATCAGGCCGGACGTGCCGCCGTACTCGCTGATCGCGAAGACGCCCGTGAGGATGGCGCCGGCGGCGCCGCCGACCGCGTGCACGCCGAAGGCGTCGAGCGCGTCGTCATAGCCCATCATGTGCTTCAAGGAGACGGCGCCCCAGTAACAGAGCACGCCGGCGGCGACGCCGATCGCCATCGAGCCCGCGGGGCCCACGAAGCCCGAGGCCGGCGTGATAGCGACGAGCCCTGCCACCGCGCCGGTGCAAATGCCCACCACCGTCGGCTTTCCGCGCGCGCTCCACTCCACGAACATCCAGGTGAGCGCCGCCACGGCGGTGGCGATCTGGGTCACGGTCATGGCCATGCCCGCCTGCATGCCGGCGCTGGTCGCCGAGCCCGCGTTGAAGCCGAACCAGCCGACCCACAGCAGCGAGGCGCCGATGAAGGTCAGCACCACGTTGTGCGCGGGCCCGCTGTCCTTGCGCGGCCCGAGCATCAGGCAGGCCATCAAGCCGGCGACGCCGGAGTTGATGTGCACGACGGTACCGCCCGCGAAGTCCAGCACCTTGACCCAGGCGGCGTCGTTGCCGCTATTGAGGAAGCCGTCGGGACCCCAGACCCAATGCGCGACCGGCGCATAGACGAAGGTCGCCCAGAGCCCGATGAACCACAGCATGGCCGAGAATTTCATGCGCTCCGCGAAGGCGCCGGCGATCAGCGCCGGCGTGATGATCGCGAAGGTCATCTGGAAGCACATGTAGACGGTCTCGGGGATCGTCGGCGCGAGCGAGTTCGGGTTGCCGATGCCCTTGGCGATGTCGCTCAGCATGTTCTGCAGGAAGGCACGGTCGAGCCCGCCGATGAACGGCGTGCCGGCGCGGAAGGCGGTGCTGTAGTTGAGCACCGCCCAGAGCACGGTGACGAGGCAGGTGATGGCGAAGCTCGTCATCACGGTGTCCCCGACGTTCTTCTTGCGCACCATGCCGCCGTAGAAGAGGCCGAGCCCCGGCACGGTCATCATCAGGACCAGCGCCATGGAGGTGAGCATCCAGGCGGTGTCGCCGGAATTGGGCGTGCAGTTCTCGAGGGTCTTGGCGTCGCACGCGGGCGGCGGCGGAGCCGCGGCCTCGGCCGGCGCGGCAGCAGTCGGTGCCGCGGCGGCCGGCGCCGGAGCGGCCGGCGCCGCCGTCTGCGCGATCGCCGCCGCGATCGGGAGCAGTATGAGTGTCAGCAGGACGAACACCGCCGCGGCGCGCCGCCATGCGGAGCCAATTGAGCGAACGATCATCAGAACCCTCCCGAGCCAAGTTGCCGCGCGGCCGCCGTGTAATCCCCACCTCGTGGAAGCGGCCGCATGAAGAAGGCAGTAACAAGAATCGTGCCATGGGCGCGCGGGAGCGCGCGTGGCGGCGATGCTGGAGATTCGAGGACCAACGCTCGGCGATGCCGAGAAAATAGGCGGCTATTTGCCTATTGGGCGTGCACCCGCTGCTGGCGCGCGCCGTCCGCGGCGGCATCGATGATGGCGCGCCACTCCGGCGTGCCGATGTCGATCGCGGTCGGGCAGTGATTGCAGAGCGTGATGATGTTCGTCACGACCTCGCGAAGCAGCTTGCGGCTCGGCTTGCCGCAGCGTGGGCAGGTGACGGTGACGGTCGTGGTGTAGAAGGCGTCTGTGCTCATGGGCTTGCGAGCGTAGCGCTCTGAGTCTTGGCGAAAGGTTAACGGCCCTCTCGGTGGGCCGGGAGGCGTTTCCCCCTTTCCGTCATGCCCGGCCGCCGTGCCGCGGCTGTCCGGTTCGGCGAATCAGGTGTGCTGTCTCAGACTCAGCACCCCTCAAGAATCGTCAAGCGCGGACTTGTTCCGCGCATCCACGGGTTCTTCCGCGCCAAAAGAACACGTGGATGGCCGTGACAAACCCCCGGGTCGCAAGAGCCCGGGGGGCACGACGAAAATGGGGTGAAGGACACTGAGCGTGGACTCGCCGGCGCTGTGCCAAAACCCGAACCGGACAGCCATGGGACAAGCCCGAGGGTGACGAGGAAAAGAGGCATGTCGGCGAGCAGGGAGCGCCGCCTCAATCCCGCCGGGGCCAGCCCTCGTCGTCGACGACGACGGCGGCGCGCTGCTTGCGGCAGCGCTGACAGCGGAGCTTCGCCTGCAGCGTGGCGATCGGCAGGTCGCCTCGGCGCGCGAGGAGGTGTCGCGGATCCAGCCGGTGCGTGTGCCCGCACCCCTTGCAAAGCACCCACAAGAGCCGACCCGCCTCGAGGGCGTGGCCCAGGGTCTCGATCGGCCCGATCCGATGCCGCACCATGAGAACAATTAGAGAACATGGTGCGACGAGAGTCGAGCCTCCGCCGGAGGTGAGCTACGACGCCGACGGAGGTGAGCTACGACTCCGACGGCGTCTTGGCTTTCTCGGGGGGCTCCGCGGGCTGGGTTTGCCGCTCGGCGCGAGCGGCCTCGACGGCCAAGCGCTCGTAGCGTCTGGCCTGCGCCAACAGCCGCTCGGCCTCCTGAGCGTCGGCCGCCGTCCGCGCGAGCTGAGCGAACTTCGCGGCCATCATCCGAAGCGCCAACGGACTATCCGACATGGCGGTACTTCTCCGACGGGCTCTCTCTTTTTAGTTACATGGGCGAGGCGTGACCGCAATAAGGCCAGCCCAGTGACTCTTATTCCTCACGCCGGCTCGGCCGGCACCACCCGGACTGGTGATGCGGCGGTGGGCTCGCTGGACAAGGCCATTCGCGGCGCCCAGAGTCCTCCGCATGGCCGCCGCGTCCAATGCATCCCTCGGCGAGACCCATGAGCTCGTCGTAGTCGGCGGCGGACTCGTCGGCCTCAGCCTCGGCATCGCCTGCGCGCAAGCGGGGCTAGACACGCTCGTGGTCGACCGCGAGGACCCCGCGGTCACGCTCGCCGAGAGCTATGACGGCCGCGCCTCCGCCATCGCCTACGGCTCACAGCAGATCCTGTCGGCTCTGGGGATCTGGGCGAAGCTCGCGTCGGAGGTGGCGCCGATCCTGGAGATCCGGGTCGCCGACGACAACGCGCCGCTGTTCCTGCACTACGACCACCGCGAGGTCGGCGATCATCCGCTGGGCTGGATCGTGGAGAACGCCGTGCTGCGCCGCGCACTCCTGGAGCGCGTGCGAGAGCTGCCGCATCTCACGCACGCGGCGCCGCGGAGCGTGACCGGCGTCGAGCGCGGCGCCAGCGTCGCGCTGGTGCGTCTCGCCGGCGACCATGCGATCCGCGCGCGGCTGGTGGCGGCGGCGGACGGCAAGGCCTCGCCGCTCCGCAAGGCCGCGGGCATCCGCACGATCGAGTGGTCCTATCCGCAGACCGGCATCGTCACCACGGTCCGGCACGAGCAGCCGCACCGCGGCGTCGCGGTCGAGCATTTCCTGCCGGCGGGCCCGTTCGCGATCCTGCCGCTCACCGGCAACCGATCCTCGCTCGTGTGGACCGAGCGCGCGGACCTGGCACCGCGCATCCTCGCGATGGGCGCCGCCGATTTCGCCGACGAGCTCCGCCGCCGCTTCGGCGATTTCCTGGGCGCGGTCGAGCCGGTGGGACCGCGCTGGTCCTATCCGCTGGCGTTCCTGCACGCGGAGCACTACGCAGCACCGCGGCTGGCGTTGGTGGGCGACGCTGCCCATCTCATCCACCCGATCGCGGGCCAAGGGCTGAACCTCGGCTTGCGCGACGTGGCGGCGCTCTCGGAAGTGCTGGTGGACGCGCGCCGGCTCGGGCTCGACATCGGCGAGCCCGAGGTGCTCCGGCGCTACGAGAGCTGGCGGCGGATCGACAACTGGATGCTCTCGGCCGTCACCGACAGCCTCAATCGGCTGTTCTCCAACGCGATCCCGCCGCTGAAGCTCGCCCGCGACCTCGGCCTCGCCGCGGTCAATCAAGTGCCGCCGCTGAAGCGCCTCTTCATGCGCCACGCCATGGGCGTGGTCGGCGACCAGCCCCGCCTGGCGCGCGGCGATCCGCTGTGACGCGGTGAACCGCCAAGACGCCAAGAGACTTGTTCGCGGCGAAGCCGCTATGATTCACCACAGAGACACAGAGACCACCGAAAAGTGGAACTGCGGCTTCGCCGCGAGAAAGAACCTCCGTGTTCTCCGTGTCTCTGTGGTGAAATCCTTCTTGGTGCCTTGGCGTCTTGGCGGTTCAACTTTCTTGGATCGAGGGGAACGATGAATCGGAAATTTGGGTTTGTCGAGCGGCCGGACGCGGCGATCTATTACGAGGCGGTGGGGAGCGGGCCGGCGCTGGTGTTCGCCCACGGGCTCGGTGGCAATCACATGTCGTGGTGGCAGCAGTCGGCGCATTTCGCCGACCGTTTCACCTGTGTGAGCGTCGCGCATCGGGGCTTTACGCCGTCGCGCGTGAAGCCGGGTGCCCCGGGCGTCGAGGCTTATGCGGACGACCTCAAGGCGCTCGCGGATCACCTCGGCCTCGACAGGATGGGCTTGGTCTGCCAGTCCATGGGCGGCTGGACCGGACTCGACTTCGCTTTCCGCTGGCCCGAGCGCGTCAGCGCGCTGGTGCTCGCCTCGACCTCGGGCCGGATCGACTTCGGCACGGTCGAGGGGCCGGAGCTCGCGGATATCCGCGCCTGGGAAAAGCAATCCGCGGCGGCGCGCGCGGCGCTGCCGGTGCAGAACATCCACGTCGCCGCCGGCGCGCGCATGGCCCGCGAGCAACCGGCGATGCACCTGCTCTACCAGCAGATCGACGCGCTGACGCCGCCGGAGTGGAAGGCGGCGATCCGCCAGCAACTGTTTGCGCTGCGCACTCAACCCGCCACGCGCCTGCGCGAGCTTGCGGTGCCCACGCTCTGGTTCGTGGGCGACGAGGACATCGTCTTCCCCGCCGCCGCCGCGCCCGCGCTCGCGCGGCTCATGCCGCATGCGCGGGTCGCGCGCGTCCCCGACGCCGGCCACTCCGTCTATTTCGAGCGGCCGCAGCGGTTCAACGAGCTCGTGGCAGGATTTTTGGCGGGATAAACGTCGTGCGTCCTTCGACGCGCTTCGCTTGCTCAGGATGAGGAGCTTTGGAGTAGCTCCAAGAAAGATCCTCCTCATCCTGAGCAAGCGACCGGAGGGAGCGCGTCGAAGGACGCACTATTTCTCGCGCGACAATCCCGCGCTCTGCAGCCCGCTGAGGTAGCTGGCCCAGCGCCTTTCCTGCTCAAGGCCGAGCGTGTGGAGATAGGCCCAGGAGTAGATGCCGGTGTCGTGGCCGTCGTCGAAGAGGATGCGGATGGCGTAGTGGCCGACGGGCTCGAGGTCGGCGATGCCGACCGTCGCCTTGCCCGGCACCAGCTGCTTCTGGCCGGGACCGTGGCCCTGCACCTCGGCCGACGGGCTCTCGACGCGCAGGTATTCCGCGGAGAACTGGACGGTGGTGCCGTCGTCGAAATCGATCTCCAGGCGCTGCTCCGCCTTCTTGAGGCGGATCTCGGTCGGCCAATGGGTCGTGCCGTGATCGCTCACGGCTGGCCGTAGCGCGCCTTCTCCGCGTCGTCGAGCCGGCGCGCCTCGTCGACAAGCATGATCGGTATGCCGTCGCGGATCGGATAGGCGAGACCGGCCTCGAGGCTGATCAGCTCCTGGCGCGCGCGGTCGTAGCGCAGCGTCGCCTTGGTCACGGGGCAGACCAGGATCTCCAGCAGCTTCGGATCGACGTCGGATTCCGGCATGTGAGACCTCCGATCTAGTGCCGCACGTCCGCGCGCTCGGTGGTGCCGGGCGTGCCCGCCATCTCCAGGAGCGCGGTCAGCAAGCGCGCGCGCGCCGGCAAGCCCTCGGCCTCGAGCAGCCCCTGCTTCTCGCTGGGCGCGAAGGGACAAACCATCGCGAGCGAGGTGACGAGCCGGTCGTCGGGCGTCTTCGCGATGGCGTCCCAATCGGTCTTGACCTTGTGGCGCTTGAGGTAGGGCTTGAGCGCACCGAGCAGCCGATCGCGGTCGACGCCGCCCTCGGTCGGCACGAGATCGCCCCGAAAGCGCGACCAGTCGACCCGCACGGGGCGATAGCCCTTGACCTGCGCCAGCTCCTCGACGATCGCAAAGCGCGCGATGCCCGTCAGCGTGATCTCGTAGCGGCCGTCGTCGAGCTCGCCGAAGCCGGTGATGCGGCCGGCGCAGCCGATGGCATAGACCGGCGGATCTCCCGCGTCGCCCTTGCCCTCGCGCGGCTGCACCATGCCGATGAGCCGCGGATAGACGAGCGCGTCGGAGACCATCGCGAGATAGCGCGGCTCGAAGATGTTGAGCGGCATGCGTCCGCGCGGCAACAACAGGACGCCGGTCAGCGGAAAGATCGGGACGACCGGCGGCAGCTCGTCGAAGCCTAGGTCGAACGGCGAGCCGGTCACGTCAGGCGCTCAGGCAAACAGGATGGAGGAGAGCCGCCGGCGCGCCGCCACGGTGAGCGGATCGGTCGGCCCCATCGCCTCGAAGAACTTGAGCAGCTGCTTGCGCGCGGCTTCCTCGTTCCAGGCGCGGTTGCGCCGGATGATCTCCAGGAGCTCGTCGACCGCAGCCTCGCGCTCGCCCGCGGCGAAGAGCGCGGCGGCGAGCTCGTAGCGCGCCTCGAAATCCTTGGGGTCGCGCTCGATCCGCGCCTTGAGCTCGCCGAGCGCGCCCTTCGCCTTCTTCCCGGCCTCGGCGAGCTCGAGGCTGGCGCGCGCGGCGGCGATCTCCGCGTGCCCGGCGCTCTCCTTGGGCGCGCTGTCCAGCGTCTGCTTGGCGCGCTCGAGGTCGTTGCGGGCGATGTAGGCGCGCGCCAAGCCCGCGATCGCGTCGGCATTGTCGGGCTCGTGCTCGAGCACCTGGGTGAAGATGGTGGCGGCGCGGCCCGCGTCTCCGGCGGCGAGCGCCTCCTTCGCCATCTCCACGGCTTCCTCGACGGGCGACGGGCCCTTGGCGCCGCCGGCGGAGAGCCGCTGAACGAACTGCTTGATCTGGCTCTCCGGCAGCGCGCCCACGAATCCGTCCACGGGCCGCCCGTCCTTGAAGGCGTAGACCGCGGGGATCGACTGGATGCGCATCTGCTGCGCCAGCTCCTGGTTCTCGTCGACGTTGATCTTGACCATGCGCACGGCGCCCTTGGCGTCGCGCACGGCCTTCTCGAGGGCAGGACCCAGGGTCTTGCAGGGCCCGCACCAGGGCGCCCAGAAGTCCACGATCACCGGCTGGTCGTTGGAGGCGTCAATCACGTCCACCATGAAGGCGGCGGTCGAGCTGTTCTTGATGAGGTCGGCGCCGGTTTTGCCGGAAGCCGCCCCGATAAGGGGTTCCATTGGATGGGTCTGATTGCGCTGTTGCGGTCGCCTAGAACATGGCGAGAGCGGCCCGGCCTGACAAGTTATTCCGGGCTTCTGCAGCGGACCGATGCCCCGCGCTGAGAGTGGCTTGACTCATTCATAACTATTGAGTTATGGATTATCGGCATGCAGACCGCGCCCGACACCCTCTTCAAGAGCCTCGCCGATCCGACGCGGCGGGCGATCTTCGAGCGGCTTTGCCGCGACGGCGAGCAGACCGTGCACGCCCTGACCGGTCCCGCCGGCGTCTCGCAACCGGCGGTCTCCAAGCATCTGGGCGTCCTCAAGCACGCCGGGCTGGTGCGCGACCGGCGCCAGGGGCGCGAGACCCACTACAGCGCCGAGCCGCGGGCGCTGGCACCCCTGATCGACTGGATGAGTCTCTACGGCGCCTTCTGGCGCGAGCGGTTCGATCGTCTGGAGGCGCTCTTGAACAGGATGGACCAATGAGCAAACCCGACGCCGAGACCCGCTCGATCGTGATCGAGCGGGAGATGCCGCATTCGCCGGAGAAGATCTGGCGCGCGCTCACGCAGGGCGCGCTGATCGAGGAATGGCTGATGAAGACCGACTTCCAGCCGGTCGCTGGCCATCGGTTCACGTTCCGCGCAGCGCCGATGCCGCATTGGAACGGCGTCGTCGATTGCGAGGTGCTCATCGTCGAGCCCAACAAGCGGCTCTCCTACAGTTGGAACGCCTCGGGCGACGAGGCCGCGACGGGCCTCAAGACGGTCGTCACCTGGACGCTGACGCCAACCAAGGCCGGCGTGCTCGTGCGCCTGGAGCAATCGGGCTTCCGGCCCGAGGAAGAGGCCAGCTACCAGGGCGCGCGCTACGGCTGGCAGAAATTCCTCGGAGGGCTGGAGCGCGTGGTGGCGGGATTGGGGTGAGGCCGTGCGTCCTTCTACTCGCGATGCTCAGCATCGCGGCTCAGGATGAAATAATGGGGAGCGGCCGAAAATCATGGCATCACACTTTACCCGCAACACAGTCGCTGCGCCGCGCGCGTAAGTGCACGAGTCGAAGGACGCACGGTCCATCCACCCGGAAACTCTCTATCCCTCGGGGTCTGCCCGGCGCTCGAGGCCATCGAGGCTCAGGATCCGGGGATGGTGCCCGCAGTCGCCGATGAATTTGAGGAGGTCGGCGGGCGAGACCGCGGTGGTCTTGGTGTTCACCAGCGGGTGGTAGTTCAGGGGATCGTGGCGGAGCATCTCCTCGTCGAGCACCGGCTGCACCCGGTGCGCGCGGTCGTTGATGAGCGCGAAGGGCGTGACGCTGCCGGGCGTCACGCCCAGCACCTCCTGCAGGAGCTCGGCGCTGCCGAAGGAAAAGCGCGGTGCACTCAACCGGTCCGCCAGCGCCCTCAGGTCGATCCGGCGTTCCTCCAGCATGACCGCGAGCCAGAGCCCGCCCTTCTTGTCCTTGAGGAAGAGGCTCTTGCAGTGCCCGCCGGGCAATGTGCCGCGCAGCGCCTTGGCCTCCTCCACGGTGAAGACCGCGGGATGCTCGTGGGTGCGCTGAGCAATGCCGAGGGCGGCAAACCGCGCGAGGAGCTCGTCGGGAGTGGCGGGCATGGGGGCGTGCTCTTTTACGGGAGTGCCCGCCCGCTGGCAAACCCCTGAGCGATCACGGCTAAGCGGAGTACGTAGTTTTACGTATGCCGCCTCTTCACGTGAGGTTAAGCCCGCTTTGCCGCGGCGGATCAGCGATTGGGACATGCGGCGGCGGGTATCATGGATTTCGCACACGACGTCATAGCCGCGAACCCACTTAAGTCCGCCCATAGGAACCCGCCATGAACGCTCTCTCGAACTTGTCGATCCGCGCAAAAGTGATTGGCGCATTTGCCATGGTTCTGGCCGTAACGCTCGGCCTCGGCCTGTTCGCCATGGAGCGGGTGGGCGCGGTGAATGAAGCGGCCACCTCGGTTCTCGACGATACGCTGCCGAGCGTCGTCATCACGAACAATCTCCAATCGGTCGCCAAGCGCTTCCGGATCAGCGAGGCCCAGCACATCCTTTCAACGACCCCGGCCGATATGGACGCGGTCGAGCGCGATCTGGCGGCCGAGCTGGACGAGATGCACAAGCTGCGCACCGACTACGAGCCTCTCGTAGGGGCGGGCGAGGAACGCGATCTCGTCTCCAAGTTTCGATCAGCAGTGGAAGGACTACGTCGATTTCCACATGACGTCGCTGCGTCCGCTGTCGCGCAAGAACGAGAACGAGAACGAGAAGGGGACGGAGCTCTTCAGGGGCAAGTCGCACGACCTGTTCACGGCCGTGAACAAGACCCTGGGCGATCTCGTCGCCTTGCAAATCGACCAGGGCAAGGATGCCGGCGCCGCGAGCGCGGCGATCTATGCATCGACGCGCCTGTGGCTCAGCGTCGCATTGGCCTTGGCGGTGCTGCTCGGCGCCGGCGCCGGCTGGTCCATCGTGACCAGCGTATCGGGTCCGATCCGGCGGATGACCGTGGCGATGGGCAAGCTCGCCGAGCACGATCTGGCGGTGGCGATCGAAGGCGTCGGCCGGCGGGACGAGATCGGCGCGATGGCCACGGCGGTTCAGGTTTTCAAGGACAATATCGTGCGTGCGGACGAGCTCGCCGCCGAGCAGCGCGCGGAGCAGGAAAAGAAGGGGCAGCGCCAGAAGAAGATCGAGGGGTATATCGCGGCCTTCGAGAGCATGATGCAGCACGCTCTGGACGCGCTGGGGTCGGCCTCGACGGAGATGCGGTCAACGGCAGAGAGCATGTCGGCAACCGCCGAGGAGACCAGCCGACAGGCGACGGCCGTGGCGGCGGCGACGGAGCAGGCCTCGACCAACGTCCAGACGGTGGCGAGCGCCAGCGAGGAGCTCTCGGCCTCGATCTCCGAGATCGGCCGGCAAGTCGAGCAGTCGTCCTCCATCACGAAGAAGGCGGTGGATCAGGCGAAAACCACGAGCGTGACCGTGGACGGGCTCGCCAAGGCGGCGCGCGCGGGCGAGGCCGGCAAGGGCTTCGCGGTGGTGGCCTCCGAGGTCAAGACCCTCGCCAACCAAACCTCCAAGGCGACCGAGGAGATTTCCAGCCAGATCTCGGAGATGCAGGGCGCCACGGACCAGACGGTATCGGCGATCGAGACGATCGGCGGGACGATCGCGCAGATCAACGAGATCGCCAGCGCCATCGCCTTGGCCGTTCAGCAGCAGAGTGCCGCGACGCAGGAGATCTCCGGCAACGTCCAGCAGGCCTCCAGGGGCACGGCGGAGATCACCGAGAACATCGCCGGCGTCACCCAAGCGGCGGGCGAGACCGGATCGGCCTCGACCCAGGTGTTGGGCGCGGCGAGCGAGCTCTCGCAGCAGGCCGAGAAACTGCGCACCGAGGTCGGCGGCTTCCTCGCCAACATCCGCGCCGCCTGAGGCTTCCTCAGGATTGCGCCTCCGCGCCGATGGATGGCTTCCGGCCGATCCAGGCCCCGACCGCATGGATGCGGGCCGGCGGCCAGCGACCTTGCAAACCCCCGAGCGGCCGGTATGATGCCCGCCGCTTCGCCGGCCCCGCGCCGGCGGGCGCCATGGATGCGGGCGTAGCTCAGGGGTAGAGCACAACCTTGCCAAGGTTGGGGTCGAGGGTTCGAATCCCTTCGCCCGCTCCAAAGCGATCAATCTCTTACATCTCGAACGACTGAGCGTGCCGGCGGCCTAGGTACCGCGGAAGCCTCAGTCCCTGCGAGGGCGGCTCGTGGACGGTCCCGCGCCAGAGCGCACCCCTTTCGCTCAGGGGCTAGGTTTAGAAATCAAACTATTGATCATTCCTTTGTCACGCGCATTCGCCGCGGACCGCGAGACAGTGGTCGCGGGTCCGTGCACCGTCAGTCTGCGGGAGCGACGTCGCCTCCGTGCCGGGCCGCGCGGCCTGTTGCCCAATCTCGAGCGTTGGCCGACAGCGAATCATGGGGGGAGCGGGGTCCATGTCCGAGCAGAAACCTAGCCAGCGTAGCGCGGGCATTGCGAGCCCCACGCGCGGCCCGCACGCACTCACGCCCGAACACATGAAGAAGACCGACGGGCAGCTGCCGGCTCATGTACCGCCGCCGGACGCGGAATTGCATCCGACGAAAGACGCGCCGGAGCGCCCGCGATGATCACGCCGAAGCCATCGGCGAGTTGGCAGGCCTCCGGCGGCTTGAACGCCGGCGGCGAGGGATCGGATCAGCAGATCGCCGTCAGCAGCAGCCATGTCGCCGTGAGCGGGCGCGCGGCGCTAGCCTTCTACAAGAAGGACGGCACCAAGGTGTACGGCGTCACCGGCGCCGAGGCGTTTTTCACCGCCGAGGGCCTGCCGCCAAGCACGGGCGGATACAATTTCTACGACCTGCGCATGATCTTCGATGAGTACCGGAAGCGGTTCTGGATCACCGCGCTGACCGTGAACCCGGGTCCGGACAGCGTCGTCCCGTCGCTGGCGTGCGCGGTCTCCCAGAGCGAGGATCCGCTCGACGGCTTTTATGTCTACTGGTGGGACTCGGTCCCGACCGCGGCGGGCTCCGGCTACGAGAAGGGCGACCTCTCGGATTACGACTGCATCGGCATCTCCGAGCACGTCTTCGTGCAGACCAACAAGGTCTCGAAATCCGACGGCACCTTCAAGCATTGGCGCGTGGTCCTGCGCAACGCCGACCAGATGGCGAAAGGGCTTCCGGGATCGAAGGTCGACGGCTGGGAATTCTGGGGCTGGAATAATCCGGACGGGAGCGAGGCCTACATCATACAGCCCGCGGTCCACCACGGGCCGAGCCCGCGCATCTTCCTGGTCAACAAGTGGGGCAACAACGCCGAGGTCTGGGCGATCGACAACGCGCTCACGCCGACCCAGAGCTTTCAGCGCGCCGATGTGGCGCTACCCGGCGTTTCCGGATCGCTGATCAACGGCCCGCAGAAAGGGAAACTGGTGAAGAACCCCGCGCCGATCGCGATGGGGCCGCAGATCGGCGATGCCTTCCTGAAGGCGGTCTATCGCGACCACAAGCTCTACTTCACCGCCAACAACTCGAAGCACTGGACCCCGCAGACCGGCACCCTCGCCTCGGGGCGGCTCATCCGCGCGAACGTCGAGCAGTATCCCGCTGTCGGGATCGAGATCGATCGCACTTTCGGCGTCGCATCCGAGACCGACCCGCAGGGCAAGTATTTTCACTATGCCTGGCCCAGCATCGAGGTGAACAAGCACGGCGACATGGTGCTGTGCACGACGCGCACCAGCCCGGCGATCTATCCCGAGGTCCGGTTGAGCGCCTACTACGCCAAGGAGCCGGACCTGCGCTCGAGCGTTCTCCTCAAGGCCGGCGGGTCACCCTATTTCGAAGGCCTCTTTTCCTTGGGCCTCAAGGGGCGCACCTACAACTACTACGGCGAGACCACCGCATCCTCCGTCGATCCCTCGGACGATACGGTGATCTGGGTCGCCGCCCAGTATCCCTTTGAGACCAGCAATCCCGATTTCGCGAACTGGAGCATGTGGGTCGGAAAGCTCTGATCCCTCGACGCGCGCCCTAACCGCGGCCGATCGGCCGGCAGCAAGAGGAGCCACGCCATGAAGTTTTCGCGCCGTCTCCGCGCGACCATCGCCGTGCTTTCGGCGGCGGTGGGCGCGACCGCCGCGGTGTTGCCCGATGATTGGATCGAGCAGCGCTTCGCCGTCACCCCCGACGGCGGCAATGGAATGGCCGAATTTCTCTGGACCGCCGCACCCCTCGCGCTCGCCGCGATCCTGGCGCTGAGTCTGCTGCGCGAGCGCCGCCGAGCCGCGCCCCTAAGTCCGCGGGCTTTCGTATGGGGCGCTAGAACACCACCCGCTGATCCCCAGGTATGACGTCGCCGTCGATCGTCATGGGCTCGCCGTCGAGCGAGACCGAGCAGTGGCGCATGGGGATGTCGAGGTGGCAGGGGGTGTTGCGATTGCCGCCGGCCTCGGTGTTGGGCCCGGTCGAGAACAGGAAATTGCCGTAGAAGGCGCGGCCGTCCTGGCCCAGCGTCGCCTCCTTGTCGAACATGCCGAGCGCGGTCCACTGCGCCCGCGGCTGCAGCCCCCAGCCGACGTGGGAGACCGCGTAGACCTCGGGATCGCGGAAAAACTCCATATAGGATTTGAGGAACTCGGCGTCGAAACCGCCCTCGATCGCGCGGACGTAACCGTCGGCAACGGTGAGCTCGATGGGCGAGCGGACGTAATCCTTGAACGGGAAGATGATATCGCCGCGGTCGATGACGATCTTGCCTTGCGCCGTGCTCTCGTCGGGCCAGGTGACGAGAAAGCCGCTCGGCCAATGGTCCCAGCGTCCGGGCTCGTCGGCGAAGCCGTATTCGGAGATGATGGGATAGCTGCCGAGCGCGCAGTCGAGCCGGGTGCCCGCCTTCGACGCGACGGTCATGCGCTTGGCGCGCCGCAAGCGTTTCTCCGCCGCCAGCACGCGCCGCTTGTCGTCGAGGGTCGGCACGATGCGGGTCAGGATCTCCGGCGGCTCGACCGCGAGCAGCATGCGGGTGCCGGATTCGAGGATCTTCGTCTGCTCCGGCGAGAAGAGGAGCAGCATCAGATCGATGACGAGATCGCTCTCGCGCAGCGCCGCCATCGCCGCCTTGTTGCCCGTGAGCGCGGTGACGCCGACATAGGCGGTCTTGTCGCGGCTCAGGGAGAGATGGCCATTGGTCGGCGGCAGCGACAGGGTGGTGACGACGGCGCCCAGCTCGGTCGCGGCGATCTCGGCCGCGCGATAATTCTGCATGTTGGTGCTGGTGCTGGTGAGGAGCGTGACGCACTCGCCCGGCGTCACCTTGGAGAGCGTCAGGACCTGCTTCCAAGCCGCCAGCAATTGCGCGTCCGTCGTGTTCATGGCAGCCCTCGGGTTGACAGGTGAATTCCGTTGTACGATCAATAATTTGTCGTAATTGTCAACGAGCGCACGGGTGCCGGTGACGCGGGCTCTCAAAGTCGTCGTGATCGGCGGCGGCATCGGCGGCTTGACCATCGCCTCGGCCCTGATGGCGCGCGGCATCGCGGTCGAGGTCTACGAGCAGACCGACGAGCTCACCCCGGTCGGCGCCGGCATTCAGCTCACGCCCAATGCGGTGAAGGTGCTGCGCGCGCTCGACCTCGAGTCAGGCCTTCGCGAGTCCGGCTTCCTGCCGTGGGCGACCGTGGGTCGAGACTGGCGGAGCGGCAAGGTGGTGTTCCGCACGCCACTCGCCGGCGAGTGCGAGCGGCTTTACGGCGCTCCCTATGTGCAGATCCATCGCGCCGATCTCCAGCGTATCCTCTGCGAGAAGCTGCCGCCGTCGACGGTGCGGCTCGGCCAACGCTGCGTCGCGCTGCGCACCGAGCAAAAGGCCGCGATCGCTCGTTTCGCCGACGGCAGCGAGGTCGAGGCGGACCTGGTGGTCGCCGCCGACGGCATCCGCTCGGTCGCGCGCACGACGCTCTTCACGGAAGGCGCGCCGCGCTTCACCGGCAATATGTGCTGGCGCTCGGTGATCCCGTTCGACGCACCGGACTTCGAGCTGGTCGAGCCCGTCAACGCGATCTGGTTCGGGCCGCGCGGCCACGTCGTCACCTACTATGTGAACGGGGGCAACGCGGTCAATCTCGTCGCCTGCCTGGAGACGGAGACCTGGACCGAGGAATCATGGACCGCGCGCAGCACGACCGCGGAGCTGGGAGCCGCTTATGCCGGCTGGCATCCGAAGCTGCAGCGGCTCTTCGAGCGCGCGCACGAAGTGTTCAAGTGGGGGCTGTTCGACCGCGATCCCATGCCCGGTTGGACCGTCGGGCGCGTGACGCTGCTCGGCGACGCCGCCCATCCGATGCTGCCCTATCTCTCGCAGGGCGCGGCGATGGCGATGGAGGATGGGCTGGTGCTGGCGCGCATGCTGGCCGAGAGCCCGGAGGACGTCGCGCCGGCGCTCAGGCGCTACGAGGCGATCCGCATACCCCGCACCGCCCGGGTCCAGCTGACCTCGCGCGCCCAGGGGCAAAAGAACCACCTGATCTCGCCCTGGGCCCGGCTCCGACGGGATCTCGTCTATCGGCTCCGCAACCTCATCGACCCCCAGAGCACCGGCCTCAAGGCCGGCTGGGTCTATGAATACGACGCCGCCCGCGCCGATGCCGAGACGGTCACCGTAGCGGCGGAGTAGCGCGCGCCGCAACGGGATGCGATCGGTCGCTATCCGGCGTGGCGGCCGATCTCGATCTCCTTGGCGCCGGTCAGGCGGATATCGCGGCACTCCGCCGCGATCTCCTCGATGCCCGTGCGCATGATCCCGAGAATATTCACGGGCGTCCAGCCGAGCGGCCCGAAGACGCGGCCGCCGTGGTCGTAGAACATGCCGAGCTCCCAGAGCTCGTCGGTCAAGCCCTTCATCGTGTTCTTGCCCTGGTAATACCAGAGCATCTCGCCCTTGGCGGGCGTGACGGTCTGATTCTCGGCGGGAATGCTGGTGGGATCGAAGGTGTGCGCCGCTTCCGGCAGTCCCGTCATGATCTCCGGACCCGCGAACATCGCATGGAACGCCGTCACGCGGACCGGCTTGGCGAGCGCGTGCCAGATCTTGTCGCAGGTCACCGGCGCGTTCTCCTCGTAGAGGTCGATGAGCCCGGTCGTCTGGGTCTTGACGAAGCGCAGATAGAGACGGCGTTGAGCCATTGAATTTTCCTTCGGACGATGTCGGATGAAGAACCAGGCAGCTCGGATGCAGGATTTTGCCAGCAATATCCGGTGCGGCCAAGACGGGGCTCACGTCTCGCGCGGGGGCCGAATGAGATCCTCGAGCGTGGCGCCGATGCGAAGAACCGACACGTCGGCGAAGCGGCGGCCGATGACCTGAAGCCCGATCGGCAAGCCGTCGCGCGTGGTGCCGGCGGGCACGGACAAGGCCGGACACTGCGAAACGAAATTGAACGGGCAGGTCATGTCGAGCCCATCGTACCGGCCGTCGCAGTCGGTACGATCGAAATCGCCATCCTGCAAGTCGATAGAGGGCGCAGGCCGCGCCATGGTCGGGCAGAGGAGAGCGTCGTAGCCCCGGAAGACGGCGGTGAGGCTTTGCCACTGCCGCGTCCGGACCTCTTCCAGCCGCTTGAAGTCCACGGTGGAGGTGGCGAACCCACGCTCGATCAGCTCCACGACGCGCAGGTCCATGCCGTTGCGGTGCTCCGCGAGATAATCCCCGAAGCATGCGGCCAGAAACACGTCCCAGTACCGGCCCCAGGCGTCGTTGACCTCGCGGCTCCAGCCGAGCTCCACGTCCTCGACGACCGCGCCCGCGCCCGCGCCGGCAAGAGCCTGTGCGGCCTCGCGAACCCTGCCGGCGACCTCGGCATCGACGCGGTAGTAGCCGAGGTCGATGCTGAGGGCGAGCCGCAACCCGCGCACGCCGCGCGGAACCGGAACGGGGACCTGCAGGTCCGGAAGAGACTGAATGTCCCGATCGTCCGGTCCCTGCGTGACGCCGAGGAAGAGCGCGGCATCGTCAACCGTGCGCGCCAGCGGCCCGAAGTGCGAGATCGAATCGAAGACGGTGGGAAGAATATCCATGGGGATCCGGCCGAGGCTGGGCTTCAGCCCAGCGATCCCGCAGAAGGAAGCGGGGATGCGCACGGACCCGCCCATGTCGGTGCCCTCGGCGAGACTGACGCATCCCGTCGCCACCGCCACCGCCGAGCTTCCCGACGAGCCGCCGGAGGTGCGCGTGGGATTCCGGGGATTGCGCGTCATGCCCCAGAGCGGGCTGGCGGTGAAGCTCGAATAGGCGAACTCGGGCGTCGTGGTCTTGCCGATGATGATCGCGCCCGCGCCGATCAGCCGCTCGACGATGACGGGGTTTGAGCTCGGCACCCAATCGACAAAACCCGCGATCCCCGGGTCGTCGTCTTGCCGGCGATCGGCGTGAAATCCTTGATCGCCACGGGGAGACCATGAAGCGGACCCAGCGGCGCTCCGTTCCGCACCGCACCCTCGCACACCTGGGCACGCGCTCTGGCTTCCTCGCGATAGACCGCGCAGAACGCATTGAGTCTTGGATTGACCTCGTCGATCCGGGCGAGGCTCGCGTCGAGCAACGCGACCGGCGAGAGCTCGCCGGCGCGGATGCGCTCGGCGAGACCGATTGCGGGCAAGAGCAGTAAGTCGGTCAATCCCCCTCTCGAGCGGCCGCGCGGGCTAGTACTCGCGTTTCAGGTCGACGCGATTTCGCAACGCCTTCTTGTCCGCGAGCCGCAGCGCGTTCTCGATGACGAAATCGAGCGTCCTCGGCACATAATAACCGGGATCGTCCAGCGACGAGTGCGGCGTGATGATCAGGTTCGGCGTGCCCCACAACGGAGAGCTGCTCGGCAGCGGCTCCGGATCGAAGACGTCGAGCACGGCGCTGAGCTCGCCCGCCCGAAGCCGCTCCCGCAGCGCCTCGTAATCGACCACGCCGGCGCGACCGACATTGACCAGTCCCGCGCCGCGCTTCAGGAGCGCGATCTCCGCGCGGCCGAGCATCTGGTGCGTTTCGGTCGTGTCCGGAGTGGCCACGAGGACGAAATCGGCGCGCGGCAACAACTTGCGAAGCGCCTTGGGGCGGTGCATCTCGCGCACTCCTCTGCTGGGCTTGCCGCTCCGCCGGACGCCGATGACGTCGAGGCCGAATCCCGTTGCCCATCGAGCGGCGTCGCCGCCGATGCTGCCGACGCCGACGATCAGCAGCGTCTTGCCCTTGATGCTGGTGTTGTAGCTCGGGACCCAGCGGGCCTCTTGCTGATGCGTCACCATCTCGGGGATGCGGTTGTTCAGCATGAGCACCGCCGCGGCGATATATTCCATCGCGCGCTCGCCGTGGATGCCGCGGTTGTTGGTGAGCGTGACGCCGGGCGGCATCCAACCGAGCGGCAGCATGTGCTCGACCCCCGCTCCGATGGAATGGATCCACTTGAGTCTCGGCGCGCGCCGAGCAAGGTCCCGGCGATCGAAGTTCCAGCCGATCAGCGCGTCGGCCGTCCGGAGCGCGTTCTCCAGGATGTCCGCGTCGTATCCGACCGTGAACGACAGCCGTTTTCTGGCGGCCGGATTGCGCCGCCGCGCCGCCTCCAGGGCTTGCTTGGTGAATTCGAAGACGTCGCCGAGATCGCGGTTGTTCTCGATGTGCACGTGGGTCTTGCCCGTGCGGGAGCTCTTGCCGGCTTTGCGCATTGTGTCGATTGAATCCTAGGTCTGATTGTCGGGCGCCCGGAATTCGACGCCGAGCCTGCGCTCGAGGCCGCGCACGATGGCCGTCCAGTCTTGCCGGCCGAACCCATCGGCGCAGCCCAGGCGGAACAGTTGCTCGGCCGCCTGCGCGACGGACATCGGCACATCCGTCGTCTCGCGGGCGAGGTCGGCGGCCTGGCGGATATCCTTGTGCGCGAGTTCCAGGCGGAAATCGATGGCATCGAAGCCGCCGGCCAGCACTTTCGGGACCATCGTCTGCACCGTCGGGCTGTTCGAGTGGGAGTGCGTCAGCATGCTGAAGAAGGTGCGGAGGTCCAGGCCGGCCGCCTTCGCGAGCGCCAACCCCTCGGCGATGCCCGCGACCTCGATCCAGCCGATCATGTTCTGGATCAGCTTGGCCGCGTGCCCGGCGCCGATCGGCCCGAAGTGGTAGATTTTCGCGCTGAAGGCATCGAGCGCCGGCCTGATCGACTCCAGGACCGCAACCTCGCCGCCGACGATGACCGTCAACGCGCCCGCGCGGGCTGCCTCGACCCCGCCGGTCACCGGCGCATCGAGGAAGCGTCCTCCGAGCGCCACGACGCGCGCGGCGAGACGCCGGGTATCGGCGGGATAGCAGGTCCCCATGTCGACGACGATATGACCGAGCTTCATCGCGCCGGCGACGCCTCCGGCGTCGAACAGAACCTCCTCAACCTCGCGCGACGTGGGCAAGATCATCAGCGTGACGTCGCTGGCGGCGGCCGCCTCCGCGAAAGTTCCGCACTCGGTCGCGCCCCTCCGAACGAGGCGCTCTATGGGCGCGCGGTTGCGATGGGCGACGGTCGCGACGGGAAACCCCCGATCGAGCAGATGGCCGGCCATCGGCTCGCCCATGATCCCGGCGCCGAGGAGCGCTACTCGCAGCATCGTTCTCTCCTTCAGGCGAGTTTTGGGAAGCGCGCGGTCAAAACCTCGATGCCGTGCGCGTCAAGGCTTTCCACCCTCCGGCGGCAGGACATGGTCGAGCAGCCAATTGGAGAAGGAGTGACACGGCTGCTCGTGGATCGAGAAGCGCCCGGCCCGCGCCAGGCTGCTCCGCAGTCCGCGTTGCGTCTGCTCGGAGATCGTCTTGTCTTCCGGCAGGAAGGTCTCGACCATCTCGTAATAGGCCCCGACTTTCCGGTCGAAGTCCGGCAAGGACACCGTGCTCTTGGGGAAGCAGAACCAGGTGACGACGGTCGTCGCGTTCGGCCCGTGCGGAAAGAGCTGGTGAAACGCGAGATGCGACGGCGGGACGTTGATGAGGACGTGCGGATAATAGATCGCGAAATGTGTGGTCTCGAGATCTTCCGCCGACAGACCCTCGATCATCGGAAGTGTCGGCTGCAGCGGCAGGTAGAGACCGTCATTGTTCGGTCCCGACATCATCTCCCA
>DATNIT010000318.1:0-38264 GCA_035604335.1 Allostellaceae bacterium
CTCCTCGCCTCGTGCGAAGAGCTTCAATAGCCGGACCTGTTAATTCACCCGCTCAACTCGCGGCGGGCACCCGCCTGAGTTCCCAGATTGCCGAGACGATCCCCTGCCAGATATGCGACCGATCCAGTTGCTCTGGGCGAGCCGCTCATCCACGTGTTCGCTCGCGACCGCCTCAGCGTGATCGCCGCGCGGGTTTTCATCAGGAGGCGAGCGACGTGCCATACGTCTCGGTCGGCGATCATCGGGAACCTACCGGAAACGCCTGGAACCCCTCAGCACTGTCCCCGTCACTGTCCCGGAACATGGCGGCTTCAGAAAGCCCCGTCAAATGGGCACTTTCTACGCTTGACCTATTTGCTTGTAAAGAAAGGCACTAGCGCGAAGCGGCGTCGCAATGCGCGATTGCGGCGGGTGAGGGGGCTCCCTGCCCGGATATCCAGCGCGGTCTATTGCGAGAGCTGATCCAGTACCCGGAGCATCGCCGGCCCGCCGAGGATCAGCATGATGGTCGGCAGGATGAAAACGATCATCGGCACGGTCATCAGTGCCGGCAGCCGGTTGGCGCGCTCTTCCATGCTGAGCAGAGCGTCGTTGCGCATCTCGCCGGCCACCACCTTCATGGCGTGAGCGAGTGGCGTACCGAAGCGCATCGTTTGCGAGAGAGTTCCCACGATCGAACGAATTGTCGGAAGATCGATCCGCTCGGCAAGATTGGTGAGCGCCTGATCTCGGCTCGGCAGAATCTTGAGGTCGGCCGACAGAAGCGCCAGCTCGTCCGCGAGCGCAGGGTGGGATTCCCAGAGCTCCGCGACGACGCGGTCAATCCCGTCGTCGAGCGACAGGCCGGCTTCCACGCAAACCACCAGGAGCTCGAGAGCATCCGGCAATCCACGGGCGATCCTGCGCACGCGACCCTTGGCCCGCGACGTCATGATGAAGGCGGGCGCGAGCCACCCGGCCAGGCTGGCACCCACTCCGACCGCCAGCGCCTGCAGCGAGAGACCGCCGCCGTATTCATACTGGTACGTCACGATCGCGAACGCGGCGACGCCGACAGCCACGACGACGCGTGCGATGGCGAAAGAGGCCACCGCACGCTCGGGCGCGATACCCAGCCATGACATCAGCCGGATGATCTCGCGCTCTTCCTGTTGCGCGAAGCCCTGGCTCTTCAGCCGAATGAGCGGCACGTCGCGGCCGGATTTGTGCACGGGGGTCTTGGCCAGTGCGAACGTGGCCGGCTTTATGGCATCGACGCGCCGGCTGATCGCCTGCCGGCGTGTTAGGATGCTGTAAAGAATGAGGCCCGCTCCACCCACGACGAGAATGAGCGCATCGAGCAGGATAAAAACGCCGACGCTCATCCTTAGCCGCCCTGATGGAGCGAATGGGTCATGACGCCCCTCAAATCGCCGTTACGCTGCGCACAAGCCGGCGCATCGTGTAGAACGCGAGCAAGAGGCTGCCGGCGGCGATGCCGAGCACGACATGTCCGCGCGGATCCGAGAACAGCGGCTGGAGATACTCAGGACTGAGCACGAGCAAAGCGCCGATCACGAGGAAGGGCATGGCGCCCAGGATGTATGCGGAGGCGCGCACTTCGGATGTCGTGGCACGCGCCTTGAGCCTCATGGTCCGGCGCTTGCGCATGATGTCCGCCAGCAGCTCGAGGGTTTGCGCGAGATTGCCGCCGGTCGAGCGCTGCAGTGCGACCACGGCCGCGAAGAAGCGAAACTCGTCGAGGCCAAGCTCCTTGCCGGTCGTGCGCAATGCCTCCTCGAGGGGAATGCCGATTTCGACGCGATCCGCGATCACCACGAAAACCTCGTTGATGGGCGGCGGGCCCTCTTGGCCGATCGTTCGGATCGCCGCCGAGACCGGCAGACCGGCGCGCAGCATACGCACGCACATGTCCAAGGCGTCTGGAAAAAGCTCGATGAATCGCTTCTCGGTCCGAGCCTGCTGGATTTGAAGCCATGTCCGCGGCGCCAACATGAATCCCACCGCCGTGATTGGCAGGGCCAGCCACAGCGGCAACTGGACGGCGACCCGGGTCAGGGACCAGAGCGTGGATCCCGCCAGCACCGCCACGAGAATGAGCTGAAAGCTGGGGACCCGGGCGCCCCATTCATGTGCCAAGCCGAAGCCGAACAGGCGGCGCAGCCGGTCCTCCAGCGCGGTGACCCACGGAGGATCAATGCTTTTGTCTCCGAAGCGCCCCCCCGACGAGGAGGCGCCGCTGACCATTTGATTGACCCGCTGCTCGAGCTCGCGGCGCGCGCGCTGAGTGAGAACGAATGAAGCCACGATGGCGCCGCCGCTCGCCAGCATCAGGATGACAACACCGGCAACCATTATCATGGCGTCACTCGTTGCCCTGGCTGAGTTTGCGCTGCGCCTCGAGGAAGTCGTCTCCGAGCCCGTAGTACTCGAGGCGGCGCAAGAATCGCGGCCGCAGGCCCGAGGATTCGAAGGTGCCGCGCAGGCGGCCATCCGGGTTCTCGCCGAGGTAGCGGAACGAGAACAGCGAGGACAGCGTGATGTTCTCGTCCTCGAGCCCGGACACCTCCGAGATGTCCACGATCCGGCGCACCCCGTCGCGCATGCGCTCGATCTGGATGATCAGGTCTACGGCGCTGGCCATCTGCGAGCGGATCGCGCGCATAGGCAGGCTCACGTTCGCCATCAGCACCATGTTCTCGATCCGGCTCAGACCGTCGCGCGGCGAGTTCGCGTGGATGGTCGACATGGAGCCGTTATGGCCGGTGTTCATCGCCTGCAGCATGTCGAAGGCCTCGGGACCGCGCACCTCGCCTACGATGATGCGGTCGGGCCGCATACGTAGGGCGTTGCGTACGAGGTCGCGTTGATGGATTTCGCCACGCCCCTCGATATTCGGCGGACGGGTCTCCAGCTGGATCACGTGCGGCTGCTGAAGCTGCAGCTCCGCGGCGTCCTCGATGGTGACGATACGCTCGTCGTGACTGATCTGGCTCGAGAGCGCATTCAGCAGGGTAGTCTTACCGGATCCGGTGCCGCCGGAGATGATGATGTTGAGTCGGCAGCGCGCGCATATCTCCAGCGCGCGCCCCACCTCGGCCGAGATGCTGCCGAACTTGACCAGCGAAGCGAAATCGAGCGCCGAGCGCGCGAATTTGCGGATCGAGATGCACGTACCCTTGAGACTGAGCGGCGGAGTGATGACGTTCACCCGGCTGCCGTCGACGAGACGCGCGTCCAGCATGGGGCTCGACTCGTCGACGCGCCGACCGACCGAAGAGGCGATCCGCTGCGCGACATGCATGACTTGCATCGCGTTGCGGAACCGCAAGGGCGTCAACTCGAGCTTGCCGCGGCGCTCGACGTAGATGCTGTTGTGCCCATTGACCAGGATATCCGCCACCTGGTCGTCGCGCAGCAGGGTCTCGAGCGGCCCGAGGCCGATCATATCGTCGACGATCTCGGTTCCGAGGTTGCGCTGTTCGCGCTGGTTGAGCAGCAGGCTCTGCTCGTTGGCGATCTCCGCCACCAGCTGGTCGACGCGCTGGGCGAGTTCCGCCTTGGTCATGCGCACGGCCATGGCCGGCTCGATGCGCGTCAGCACTTCGTCGCGGATGAAGTCCGCCGCCGCCGCGGTGTTGGGCGCGCGTTTCGTCGCCAGAGCGGGCGCTGCGTCACCCGCCGGTGCCAGCGCGGTCGGGGTGGTCCGGGGATCGGCCGGGGAGTCGCTGCTCTGCTTGCGGCGGCCGAAGCTGAGGGCCATTACCCGAAGAGCCGGCTGAGCAGCGACTTGCGCTCGACGACGGCGTCCCCCGCCAAATGTTGAAAGAGCGGCGCCAGGGCGCGGCGCACGGTGGTGGATTTCTCGAGCGCGCGGACGCCCAGATGGGCGGCGCGGGCGACATCGTTGTCGTACGGCACGACGATATCGGGCGCTTGCCCGACCGCACGCACGAACTCGGCCTGCGGTAGCGAGCCCTCGGCGCCGGCGCGGTTCAGTATGTGCAGCGTGGTCCGCTGCGGGCTATTCGGGCCGAGCTTTCCGCGCCAGCGATTGAGATCGCGGGCGGAGGAGAGCGTGCCGTCGCTCACCAGGACGATCGTGCCGGGCAGTGCCAGCACGCGCGGGAGCCATGGCGCGCTCGCCCCTGGCAGATCCACGAAGACATAGCGATAGCGTCGCTGCAGCTTCTCCATGAGCGAAAGCAGCGCCGCCTCGTCGGGCGCCACGGGCTCGTTTAACGGCTCGAGGGAGGCCAGCATCGTCAATCGGTCGCTCACGCGCGTCACGGCGCGCTCGAGATAGAGCTCATCCACCCGCTCCGGATGCTCCAATGCCTCGCGCAGCGCGTGGCTCGGCGCGGTGTCGAGCTGCAGCGCGGCGTCGCCCCCGAGCAGGTCTAGATCCAGGAGCAAGGTGGGTCGCCGCCGCCCTTCCGCGAGGTTCCAAGCGGCATTCACGGCGATCGTGGTGGAGCCGACGCCGCCGCGCACGCCGAGCATGAAAGTGAGCCGGCCCGTGCTGGCGCCTCGGCTCTCCGAGTTGCCGGTCAGTACTCCATTGCACGCGCGCATCACCAGCTGTGCCACCAGTGGCTTGAAGAAGTACTCGACGATGCCGGCGTCCTTGAGCTGGCGGTAAAGACTGATGTCGTTGCGATCGCCGATCACGAGCACGCCGGTGTTGGGGTCGCACACGTCGGCGAGGTGCTTCAGCGCCTCCACGGGCTCGTGAATCTGGCTGACGTCCACGATCAGGAGACGCGGCGAGGTGCTGTGCGAGAGTTCCTCGATGGCGGCCTGAACGTCGCCGCTCATGATGACCCCGTTGGGAACGCCGACGTCGTTGAAGCACTGGCGAATGACGCCCTCGGAATCCCGATCGCGCGCGAACGCAAGCGCCGTCGGCGTAGCCGACGGTGCTCCAGCGGCGCGGGTCGGGCGGACCGAGGTATCGTTCACTGCGAAGTTCCTCCGCCCGTGATGCTCGCGCCGCCCTGAGACGGCCGCGCGCTGCTGTCGCTGAACGGCCGGACTTGGTCTTTGTCGTAGGCCTTGACGGCGTCTGCCTGCCGCCCGCCGTTGGCAGGGCCCAGCGCGCGTCCCTGATCGAGATCTTGCGGACGCTCCACCATCTTCAAGAGATTGACGTCGTTAGAGCAGCCGAGATAGGGCGAATCGCGGTTGCTGTGGTTGTCGATGGGGTAGTCCACCCAGGGCGGGCACGGCCGCGGCGCGGCGCTGACGGGAGGCTCATTGACGCAGCTCGCAAGCGCGGTGGCGAGGATGCCAGCCGCAAGGAGCCGGCCCCAATCCCTCGCCGGATGAATTCGCGACGCGGTCATATCTATTGCTCCAACATAAAGCCGGCGGAGCCGTGCAAGTGGGGGGCGTCCGCGGTAGGCGTCGTACCGGCCTTGCCGCGAGTTGCGGTGAGCCGCCCCAATAGCACTTGCTCGATGTCATTCGAGAACACCAGCCCGTCGGTCGGGGCTTGGAGATCAGACACTTTGGCGGCGGGCTGAACGATATAGGGGGTGACGATGATGACGAGCTCGCTTTCCTGACGCTGAAAGCTGGGAGACCGGAAGAGCGCGCCCAAGACGGGCACGTCGCCAAGCCACGGGAACTGCTGGATCTGCGTCGAGACGTTGTTCTGGAACAGCCCCGCGATCGCAAAGCTCTGCCCGCTCGAGAGATCGACCGTGGTTTCCGCGCGCCTGACCGCGATGCCCGGGATCTTGACGGTATCGAGGACGATCGCGCCGGCGTCGGAGAGCTGGCTCACCTCCGAGCGCACCTTGATGCTCATGCGGTTGGCGTCGAAGACGGTCGGCGTGAAATCGACGCCGACGCCGAACTTCTTGAACTCGATGGTAAGCGTGTTGTTCGCCTGGGCAATCGGGATCGGGAATTCGCCGCCAGCCAGGAAATTCGCGGTCTCGCCGGAGCTCGCCGTCAGGTTCGGCTCGGCCAGGATGGTGATGAGGCCCTCGCTCTCGAGGGCGTCGATGATCGAGGAGATGTTGACGGAGCCGCCGCCGCTTTTGCCGCCGAAACCGAAGGAGTAGGGCTGTGGCGTGGACGGGGAGGGCAGGAAGTTGCCGAAGCCGCTGACGGGCGGACGGCCGGTCAACAGCCCGATGGCGATCGTTCCGTTGTTGTAAAGGGCGCTCCAGTTGAAGCCGAACTGCTTGCCGGTGGTGCGCGAGACCTCGGCGACGCGGACGCGCAAATTGACCTGCGCCGAGCCCGCCACCGCCACGTTGAAGTTGATGTTGTCCTTGGGGCCGATAAAGTCCTGGGCGATCGCCTTGAGCTTCTGAGCGTCGCGCGGCGAGGCGACGTTTCCCGATATGGTGATGCCACCAGGCTGGCTCTGAACGTTGACCTGGGCGCTTGGCACTTGCTCCCTCAGCGCAGCCGCGATGTCGTTGACGGGGTGTCTCACCGTGACGGTGTAGCTGGTAACCCTGCCATCGCCCGCCATGGCGTAAATGGTCGTGGTGCCCGCCTTCTTCCCGAACACCACGAAGCGGCTCGTGCTCGGGACTTGGACATCGGCGATGTCGGGGTTGGCCACGAATACCGTGGTCGCGGGCTCCGGGAGCTGGATCAGCTGGGCCTGATCGATATCGATGACCAAGGGTTGGCGCCCCGCGACCGGGGTGGCGGCCGAGGCGGCGCCGGTCAGGATCGCTAGGGCGAGCGCGATCAGCAATCCAAGCGTTCTCGTGCGCGCGCTTGCGATCGCGCGCGTGGACTTGGGCGGAAATGCTAGGCGGGTCATTCTGATCTCGCTTGCTCGCCGGCGGGGGCCGTGCCGGCTTGGCTCGTGGAGTCACCGCACGCGCCGAGGCCCTCGGTGCCGGGGCAAAGACGCTCGGTCTTCGATCCCCGCATCACCGCGATCGCCGGCACTGGCGCCGGCTTTCCGTTGATGAGGCTCGGAGCGCGCCGGTCGATGCTCTTGAGTGCCGGGGAGACGTCCGATGCCCAGGTGGGCGTGGGCGTCGCCGAGCCCTCGGCGATGGGCACCGCGGTGCTCGGCACCGTAAACGGCCGCATGGAGAGCTCGATCTTGCCGATGGTCGCCGCGACAAGCAGCTTTTCCGCCTGCTGCTCGGTCACCTCCAGAGTGACTGTGTGTGGGATCCGCCCCTCTCCGGCGGGAGTCGCAGGCTGCTGCTTCGATTGGATTGCGCCGCTTAGCGCTTGATCGACGGCGATGACGCGCACATCGTGCAGCACCGTCTCGCCCACCGACTTGTGCGGCACGGCCGCGAGGGAGTTGTCGAATGTCTGCGTGAGAATTACGTCGACTCGGTCGCCCGGAGCGACCAGCCCCGCCACGCTCTCCGCGGCCCCGACGGTGACCGACACCGCTCGCATCGCGGGCGCCAGCACTGCTGCCAGGAATCCGCCCTGGTTGGGTTTCACCAGATCGCTCTCGACGAGGGGCTCGCCTGCGGCGAATCCGCGACGAGATACCGCACCCACGAAGTCCTGCTCCGAGACCTGCCCACGCAGCATGGCGTCGGTGGGCGGAGACTGGTTCGCCGCAAGGTCCTTCCAGCGCATATCGGGGGCCGTGAGCAGGGTCCCGGTGGTGATCGATCGATTGGCGACGAGGAGGCTCTGGCGCGGCACGCTCGGTTGCTGTTGCTGCTCCTGCTCCGCGACCTGCTGGGGCGTCGGCTCCCGCAGCCAAATGACGCCCAGCGCAACGCCCGCGATCATCGCGAGCACGCCGAGGCCGAGTAAAATGTTTCTGAGGATCATATGAAGGTCTGGCTCCCGATGGCGTTTCGCGCCGCTGCGAGGATGCGGCAGGGAGTCTTGCCAAGCGGTTTCTTGGGCCGGAGGTGCGTAGTCACAGCGTCACCCGTTCTAGGTTGCAGCGCTCTTGAGCTGGCGTGGCGCGAGTGACCCCGCTCAGCAATCCATGCTGTGTCCTGCTGCTGACCGCCTCCTGACGCGCTCCCCCGCGCCCAACTGAACGGCCGCTCTCGTCCTTCAGCCGGGAAATACTCGCCGATCATGATTAACAATTAATTTCCGAAGATCGGCGAAAATGCCCTCGTTCCGCGCCCGGAGAGGGCGCTAGCGGTCGCATAGATGGAAAGGTGGCCCCCGCAATGGCACAACCGCGCTGGAACCGGCCGGCAAGTTCCCTGGGCGTTCCCATCCTTATCGCCATGTCATTGGCGATTTCCGGCTGCACGAACTCCGGCCCGTTCGCCGCGGCGGAGCAGGCCATTTCGCCGGCGGCACAGGCCCAAGCGGTGCAGGACGAATTCGGTCCGGCCGTGAGGCTCGCGCGGGCATCGCGCCGAGCGGGCGACTATGCCTCCGCGGTGAACCTATATCGGAACGCGGTGAGCGCAGGCACGCCCGACCCATCCCTGCTGGTCGAGCTTGGTGACACCCTCGTCGAAGCCGGCTCGCCCGACGACGGTATCGATGTCTATTGGAAGGTGCTGGGGCTGCCCAAGGTGGATCCGAAATCCGGCGCTCGACTCGCGGCCGTACGCGGACTGGCGCATGCCTACCTGGCGCTCGGCCAGGCCGATCGGTCGCTCGAGCATTGGGACGAGGCCTTGCAATTGGCGCCGCAAGACGCGGCCGCGCTGGTCGGCAAGGGTGTCGCGCTCGACACCCTGGGCCGACATGACGAGGCCCAGAATGCGTACCGCGCGGTGCTCACGGATGCTCCGCGCGACGTGCCCGCGCGCAACAACCTCGCGCTCTCGCTTGCCATGACCGGTCATTTCGACGAGGCGCTCGAGATCATGACGCCGATGGCGCGCTCCGCCACGGCAACGCCGCAGATTCGGCAAAACCTTGCGCTGATCTACGGCCTCAAGGGCGACAACGAGCGGGCGAGCACTGCGAGCCGGATGGATCTCGACCAGCAGACCACGGAGGCGAACCTCCGGTTCTTCGACTTCGTGCGAGCCGGCCGGCCGAACTGAGCGGGGGCGGCCCGCCGCCCTTGCGCCGCCTGCCGCGGCTCCTATGATGGAGCCGCGTGGACTTCATATTCATGATGACATCGGGTGATCGCACCGTTGGCGATTGCCTCGACGTGTTCGACGAGGTTGCCGGTCTCGGCTTGCGCCACATCGGCTTCAAGGATGTGGGCGTGTCGCCTGATGTGCTCGAGACGCTCAACCGGCGCATCAAGGAAGCCGGCGCCACCAGCTATCTCGAGGTGGTGAGTCTGACGCCGGCATCTACCCGGCAATCCGCTCGGGTCGCGCGCCGGCTCGGTGTCGACCGCGTGTTGGGCGGAGGAGATGTCGAAGCGGTCATGGAAGAGATCGGGGGCGCCGGCATCGAGTATTTCCCGTTCGCGGGCCGGCCCCAGGGGCACCCGACCGCGCTTCTCGGCTCGACCGAGGAGATCGCCGCGGACTGCCGGCGCGCCGACCAGCTCGGTTGCGCGGGCGTCGATCTCCTGGCCTTCCGCTCGATCGTGGCGCCGCCGCTCGACCTCGTGCGTGCGGCGCGACGGGTGCTCCGCGGCAGACTGATCGTCGCGGGATCGGTGGACTCGCCCGGACGCGTGAAGGAGCTCGGCGGCCTCGACGTCGACGCCTTCACCATCGGCACGGCGCTCTTCGAGCGGCGCTTCCTGCCGGGCGAGCCGTCGCTCCGCGCCCAAGTCGCCGCAGCGCTCGCGGCCGGCGCGACGTAAGAGCCGGCCAGGCTTGACTCTTTGCAGGAGCCGGGGAGCCGTGCCAATCTGGCCCTGCTGGCGGGACCGCGAGGAGGGACTAGGGCCGCATGACCGCGCTCAGAGAGGTAAAGCCAGCCGAAGAGCTGGAGTGGCAGCTACGCTGCGACCTGGCAGCGGCTTTTCGCGTCCATGCGCGTCTCGGCTTGAACGAGCAGATCGGCAATCACCACAGCCTGATGCTGCCGGGCGAGGACAACCTCTTTCTGATCAATCCGCGCGGGTTGCTGTTTCAGGAGATCACCGCCAGCAACCTCATCGTGTGCGACCTCGAGGGCAAGGTCGTGCGCGGTCGCGGCGAGCTGCGCAAGGTCGCGTTTCACATCCACGCCCGCATTCACCTCCGGCATCCGCAGGCCCGGTGCGTGATGCATGTGCATCCGCCCTATTTGACCGCGCTCTCGCTAATGGAGGGCGGCCGGCTCGAGCTCTCGCACCACAACGATCTCTCGCTCGACGACCGCATCGTCTATGACGACGCCGCCAACGGCCCCGTGGGCGACAACGAGGAAGGCGATCGGATCGCCGACCTGATGGGCGACAAGACGGTCATGGTCATGGCGAACCATGGCGTCACCGTCGTGGGGCCGAGCGTGCACGACGCTTTCGACGAGCTCTATGTCGCCGAGCGCACGTGCATGTACCAGCTGACCGCGCGCATGGCGGGTGGAGCGCTCAGGCGGCAGCCGGATCGGCTGCGCCGGCGCTACCACGGCGCCTGGGGCGACCGGTACGACGCGAGGCTGCACCTCGACGCTTGGCGCCGCGTGCTCGACCGCGAGGAGCCGGACTACGCCACATGAGGCTCGCCACAATTTCGATCACTCCATCGAGACAGGTAAGACGCACATGACCGGGACGCGCATTTCCTCAACCGTCGATTTCGAGAAGGCCGGCCGGCAGACCGGTTTCCTGCGGCTGCCGCATTCGGTCCACGAGTCCGCCTACGGCTGGATCCCGATCCCCGTGGTCTGCCTCAAGAACGGCAAGGGGCCGACGGTACTGCTCAACTCCGGCAATCACGGCGACGAGTACGAGGGCCAGGTTACTCTGATGAAACTGATCCGCGAGCTCCGGGCCGAGCAGGTCCAGGGCCGCATCATCTTCATCCCCGCCTCGAACTTTCCGGCGGCGATGGCGGGGCGTCGGACCTCGCCGATCGACGGCGGCAATCTCAACCGGTCTTTCCCGGGCGATCCCAACGGCACGCCCACGAAGATGATCGCGCATTACATCGATAGCGTGATCCTGCCGATCTGCAACTATGCCTTCGACCTGCATTCGGGCGGCAGCTCGCTCATGTATGTGCCGAGCGCGCTCGGGTCCTTGGTCCCGGGCGACACCGAGCGCAATGCGAAGGTTTTGGAGCTGCTGAAGGTGTTCGGCGCGCCGATCGGCTATGTCGCGAACAATCCCCTGGGCATGGGCGCCGATCAGACGCTGTCGGCGTCCGCACATCGGAATGGCGTCACCACAATCGGGACCGAGGCCGGCGGCTCCGGCACGGTGACGCCCGCGGCGCTCAAGATCGCCGAGACCGGCGTGCGGCGCCTCCTCAAGCACCTCGGCGTGGTCGGCGATCTCCGGGTCGAGCCGTCGCTGGGCACGCGGCTCATGGAGATCGGCGGTCCCGATTATTTCGTCTACACGAGCGAGGGCGGCGGGCTCTTCGAGCCGCTGGTCGAGCTCGGCGACACCATCAAGAAAGACCAGCCGGCCGCCGCCATCCATTTCTCCCACACGCCCTGGCGCGAGCCGGAGATCGTGCGCTTCGAGCACGATGGCGTGGTGCTCTGCAAACGCATTCCCGGCCGCACCGAGCGCGGCGATTGCCTGTTCCATCTCGGCACGGATTACCGCGGTTAAAATCGGTCGCAGTAAGCCTCGAAGCCGGTGGGATCGCGGGCTGCATCGGCGGAGCGGCATCCCGTCATGAACCGCTGCTGATCCTGAACCTCTCCGGGCCCCAGCGGGCGTTGCTGACAGCCGAGCAATACAAGCACCAGCATCGCGAGCAATAGGGTCTTCACATGGGCAACTTGAAAGGCGCTGGATCCAGGAAGCGATCTAGCGCGTTTCGCAGCAGTCGCGAGATGTTGTTGCGGTAATTTTCGTGAGCGAGACTGGCCACGAACGCGATCGATCCGGTCGAGAGCACGGCGCCGCCCGCCGGCGTCTCGAAGAACACGATATCCGCCTTGATGCGTGAGTTGAGCGTCCCGTCGACGCCGCGCGAGTTCGACAGCATCTCCTCGTTCACCAGCAGGAACGCATTGCTGTGGCCCTCCGAGGACGCCACCACAAGCGCATGCGGCGGCGAGCCCAAGGCGAGGTCGAAGGCGTCGATCTCGAGCCCCGCCGCGCCATCGCCCCAGGCGCCGAAATCGCCGATGATCTCATCCTCGATGCCCGCGAACAGGAAAGCCGCCCTCGGATCGCGCGAGGCCGACGTGCGCCGATAATAGGTCGAGGCGTCGAAGCCTTGGGCGATGAAGCCGATGCCGACGAGAGCGTTGGGCGGCCGGCCGATGCGTCGCCAAAGTCCGCCATACTCGCCGGTTGCGTGATAGTACTGGCCAGGCTGCTCCGCCCAGGCGCGTGTGCCGTCCTCGGCGCGGCGCAGCTCGATCATGCCGGGGTGCGCGGGGTCGAAGCTGACCCGCCAATAGAACCCGTTGCCGCCGAGATACATGAACCGGCCGCCGGCGCCGAGATAGGCCTCGGTCGCCGTCAGCATCTCCAGCGAGACGTACTCGGGGTGGCTCGGCGTCAGGACCGCGCGATAGGGCGCCAGCAACTCAACGCCGCGCTCCTGCAACTCGTGCTCGGAGATCACGTCATACGCGATCTCCTGCGCCTCCAGCCAATCGATCAGGCAGAGGTCCATGGCGAAATTCCAGAACCGCCCGGTCGGCCGCATGTTGAAGAGCGGCCGCCGCGCCGAGGCGTGGCCGACGCCGAAGCCGTCCTTGTGCACGTCGTAGGTCGAGCTGCCGAACTCCGGATGCTCCGCCAGCAGCACGTCGGTCATGTCGACCGTCGGCAGCGCTCCCATGGTGAGCTCGAACGGACCGGGCGACATGCGCCGCCGGTAGTTGGCGTAGGCGAGGTAGGTCACGGTGGAGGCGAGGACGGCCACCTTGGCGCGCGGCGCGCCCGGCTTCGGACTCACGATAAAGCCGACGTAGAACGGCGGCCCCGACGCCTGGAGCTTCACCGCGTAGTAGCCGCTCTTCAGCGTCTCCGGCAGGCGGAAGCGCAGGCTCGGCTGCCAGCCGGCATCGTAGAGATCGTCCGAATGAAAATGGACTGCGCCGTATTGGCTCAGGTCCCGCCGCCAGTCATGGACGGAGCCATCCCAGCGGGCGCCGGTCACCGCGCGTTTCGGCGCATTGACGGTATGGCCGTGGAGGCCGTGCCGAGACTTATCCTCCACGCGCGTCGTTCCGATGCCGCGCGAGAAATCCCATTCCGCCTCGAGTTCGCGCGAGCGTAGGGCCGGCGCCTCGATCTTGCCGTTGAAATGTTGAGTCGCGGCGTCGGCGCCTGAACCGCTGAAGAGCGGTCGTGCGTCCTCCGACGCGCTCCCTTCGGTCGCTGGCTCAGGATGAGGGGAAGATTGGTCTTGGACCGCACAACGGCCCTCATCCTGAGCAAGCGAAGCGCGTCGAAGGACGCACGGCGATGCCCCAATGAGCAGCGGACCGGCCGCGCGCACGCCGGCGCGCAGGCGACCGCTTGCCTCCGCCACTCGGTCGGCATGAAAGCCGCGCAGGGGCTCGCTCCTCACGCTCGCTGATCCCGTCGCGGGGTCATAGCGCGCCTCCACGCGGTGCCAGGCTCGGTGCCGCAGTGGCACTTTCGTCGAGATTGTCTCGCCGTCCACAGCGATCGTCGCGGCGCCGACGGCATCAAGCACCAGTCGGACCGGTCCGAGCGCCATCAGTGCCTGCGTGCCGCGTCCAGGGAGCGTGGGCCAGACCAGGAGCGAGAACTCGATCGTTTCCAGCGGCGGGATGTTGTCGACGATCGCGTAGGAGCTGATCGGCACCGGCTGCTCGCTGCCCATGTGTTCGCCGGCGAGCTCGGTGGCGACCGGTTCCTCTTTGAGGCCGGGACCGCTGGGTCCCGTCTCGCCGCAGATCAGCCGCACCAGCTGCGCGCGATAGCGTCCTCCGCCATCGAGCACGCTCGCGCGCACGGTCACCTCGTCGCCGGGCGATGCGTAGAGGCTATCGAGATACCCGACGACGCCAGGCGTGCTCACGGCAGCTCCAGCTCGCGGCCCGCGAGCACCTGCCAACGTCGGCGAAAGGCCGCCCACTCGCCGGCCTCGCGGCTCTCGAATACCTCGTCCGTGAATAGGTGCGGCGGCTTTCCGCCGATCCTGCGCTCGCCGAGCACCCAGCGGCCGGGCGCGATCGACACCAGGATCAGGTCTTGGCAGTTCTCCGCACGATGCATGATGTCGAGCAGCGCCTGGAGCTCGGGACTATGGCGGCCGAAGGGGCGGGCGCGGAACTCCGCGGCGAGATTGAGGCGCCTCGGGTCGATCGCCGGCCCGGTCATGCCGCCTCGAAACTCGCTCCGACGCTCTTGGCGGCCTCGCCGATCTCTTTCCAGGTGGTGTCGTCGATCTCGATGCCCTCGGCGATGCGCTCAGCCCGTGCGATGCGCTCGGGCTCGCCGGGCACCAGGACTGGCAGCGTGGGATCGGCGGCCTGTGTCGCCTTCATATAGGCGATGAGCGTGTCGACCTCGGTTCGCAAGAAGCTGGCGCTCGCCATCTGGCCAGGGTCGATCACCACGGTCAGCATGCCGTTGAGAATGCCACGGTTGCGCGGGTTGGCAGGCTGGATCGTGCCCGCGCCCACGACCGCGCCCGCGAGCAGCTCGGCGATGAGCGCGAGGGCATAGCCCTTGTGCTCGCCAAAAGGCTGCACGGCGCCTCGCGGGTCCTTATAGAGCACGGAGGGATCGGTGGTGGGCTTGCCGTCCGCCGAGATCAGCGCGCCGTCGACCACGGGTTTGCCCTGGTTGTAGGCGACGCGCACCTTGCCGATCGCGATCCGGCTGGTCGCCATATCCAGAATCACCGGCGGAGTATCCTGGGTGCCGGGAATTGCGACGCAGATCGGATTGGTGGAGAGTCGGCCCTCGCGGCCACGGAACGGCGTCACGCGCGGCGGGCCGGAGTTGCCGTTGACGAAGTGGATCGAGACGAGGCCCGCCGCCGCGGCGATCTCGCCGTAGGTGCCGACTCGCCCGATGTGATGCGTGTTGCGCAGCCCGTGCACGGCGACGCCGCGCTGCCGGGCGGTATCGACGGCCCAGCGCATTGCATCGCGCGCGATCACCTGGCCGTAGCCGTTGCGGCCGTCCCAGACCGAGAAATTGCCGCTTTCGCTGACCACCTCGGGCACCTGGTTCGGGATCAGCGTACCGGCTTTGAAATTCCGCATGTAGTGCGGCAGCATTCCGACGCCGTGGCTGTCGTGGCCGGCGAGGTTGGCATCGACGAGGTGATCGGCGACGGTCTTCGCCTCGGGTGGGCGGCTGCCGGTCTTCTCGAGAAAGGCGCTGGTGAGGCGGCGCAGCCGCTGGTGATCGATCCGCATGGCCGCCAGAGTGTTCGCTGGCCCTCGCGGCCGTCAAGCACCGAGTGGCCTGAGCAGCCCCACGAGAAGGGCTTGGCAGGGCGCTTGCTTTGAGGAAAGCTACGGAAATGCGAGGAAATACCGCTTCGTTCGAGCCGGGCGTCCCCTGACGCCGGCCACATTGGAAAGGGAACCATGAGCGCACTCTCCAACCAACGCGTCGCCTACTTCAACGGAAACATCGTCCCGGAGCGCGAGGTGGTGATCCCGTTCCGCGATCGCAGCTTTACCAAGGGCGACGGCGTGTTCGACATGACCCGCTCCTTCAACGGGCGCATCTTCAAGATCAAGGAGCATATCGACCGACTCTATCGCTCGCTGCGCTACACCCGGATCAATTGCGGGCTCAAGCCCTCGGAGATGATCGAGATCAGCGAGGACGTGCTGAACCGCAACCGGCACCTGCTCGGCAAAGACGAGGATTATTGGATCGGCCAGCGCATCAGCCGCGGCGTCGACGCGGTCGGCGATGAGGGCTGGGAGCACGTCAAAGCCAACGTGATCGTCGACTGCGTACCGTTGCCGCACAAGCAGCGCGCGAAGCTCTATCGCGACGGCATGCGCGTCGTGGTGCCGCCGACCCGCCGCGTGGCGCCGAGCATGCTGAGCCCGCGCGCCAAGATGCATCAGTACATGAACCTCGTCATCGCTGATATGGAGGCGAAGGCCGGCGATGCCGAGGCCTGGTCGATCCTGCTCGACGAGAACGGCAACCTCGCCGAGGGCACCGGCAGCAACATCTTCGTGGTCAAGGACGGCAGAGTGCGGACGCCGCGCGAGCGCTACGTCCTGCCCGGCGTCAGCCGCGCCACCGTAATCGAGCTCGCGGCAAAGCTCGGCATTCCGCTCGAGCAGGCCGATATCGATCTCTACGACGCCGCGACCGCGGACGAGATTTTCGTGACTTCGACCAGCTTGGTGATTTGCCCGGTCGCGAAGTTCAACGGCGCCGCCGTGGGCGACGGCGCCGTGCCGGGGCCGATCACCAAGCGGTTGACGCAGGCCTATATCGAGCTCGTCGACTGCGATTTCGTGCGCCAATACACGCGGCACCTGGCCTGAGCCGGGGCCCAATAACGGAGGGGAGCGGTCATGGCATCAAATCGGGTGGGAACGCTGGCGATCGCCGTTGTGGCGGTGATCGCGATCGGCGGCATTTATCTTTATACGCGCAGCCCCGACCAACCGGCGCCGCCCGCGCCGTCGCCGCAGCAGGCCGCGGCGCCCGCGACTCAGCCCGCCACACCGGCTCCGCCGGCGGTGCAACCGGTTGCGCCGCCGCAGTCGGTGGCGGCTCCGACGCCTCAGCCAGCTCCCGCTCCGGCGCCACAACCGGCGGCCGCCCCCGCTCCGGCGACCAGCAGCGCCGCCGCGTTCACGTGCCCGAAGACCGGCGGCGATCTCGTCTTCGGCGGCGAGGCGAAGGTCAACAGCCTCGACATGTACGCGTCCAACACGATCTCCACGCGCAACAACGCGATGAACATCTTTGAATCGCTGATGACGCGCGACGAGAATTACAATCCGATCCTGGAGCTCGCGGACTCCATGGAGGAGTCGCCGGACCACCTGACCTACACCTTCAAGCTCCGCCAGGGCGTCAAATTCCACAACGGCAAGGACCTCACGACCGAAGACGTGATGGCCTCCTTCGACCGCTATGCCAAGATCGGCATCGAGCGCGGCAACCTCGCCAACGTCGACAAATGGGAGGCGCCGGACAAATTCACCTTCGTGATTCGCATGAAGAAGGCGCAGCCGACCTTCCTCGAGGACCTGAGCTCCTTCAGCGTGCCGATCGTGATCATTCCCTCCGAGCAGAAGGACGCCGAGCCGCTCCGCCTCGAGCCGATCGGCACTGGGCCGTTCCAGCTGGTCGAGTATGTCGCCGACAGCCACGTCAAGATGAAGCGGTATGACGGCTACAAGCCCAATACGAACTACAAGGACCGCACAGGCTTCGGCGGCTACAAGGTGGCGTGCGTCGACACCGTGACCTATCGCATCGTGACCGAGCCGGGCGCGCGGGTCGCCGGGCTCGAGACCGGCGAGCTCATGGCGGTGGAGGACGTGCCCACCAAGGCGCAGGCTGAGCTCAAGTCCAACAAGGACGTGGTCCTGCTGCCGCTGGAGAATTTCTGGATCCATATCATGCTGCCGAACACGTCCTTCCCGCCGACGGACAACCTGAACTTCCGCAAGGCGGTGCAGGCGGCGCTCGACATGGACGAGATCATGGATGCCGCGACCGACGGGGCCTACAAGCTCAACGTCGGCTTCCAGTATCCGGGCCGCGCCTTCTACACCGACGCCGGCAAGGAGACCTACAACATCAAGGACAAGGAGCTCGCGAAGAAATACCTGCAGGAGGCCGGCTATAACGGCGAGCCTCTGATCCTCCTGACCAATCAGGATTACACCAGCATGTACAACGCGGCGCTGGTGGTCTCCGAGCAGCTGAAGGCGGTGGGCATCAACGCCAAGCTCGACGTCGTGGATTGGCCCACGTCCGTGAACCGGCAGCTCAAGGAGCGCACCGGCTGGAACTTCTTTTTCACGGGCTACGGAACCCAGCCGGCGCTGGGCGCGCTTGCCACCGCGAAGTTCTTCGTGCCGCCGCAGACCGTGTTTTATCCCAAGAACGACGAGCAAGATCCCGATCTGCTCAAGGACTATGCGGACATGCTGGGACAGCCGGATATCGCCGACCGCAAGGCGGCGTTCGCGCACATGCAGAAGACCATCCTGGAGAAGGTCTATGCCGTGCCGTTCGGCTCGCTCACCAAGGTGCAGGCGACGCGCGCCAATGTGAAAGGGTTCCAGCCGTTCCGGATCCCGCGTTTCTCCAACGTGTGGATCGAGGGCTAGCGGGGAGCGAGGGACCGGAGTGGGCCGCGTCATCCTGCGCCGCATCGCCGGGGCGATCCCGGTGGTGCTGCTGGTGACGCTCATCACCTTCGGGCTGATGCGGCTCATTCCCGGCGATGTCAGCGCGGCGCTAGCGGGCGTCAGCGCCACGCCCGCGGAGCGCGAGCAGATCCGCCACAATCTCGGCCTCGACCAGCCGGTCCAATTCCAGCTGGTCAGGTGGTACAGCGACCTCTTGCGCGGCGATCTCGGCCGTTCGCTGTTCCTCGGCAAGCCCGTGACCTCGGCGACTTTCGAGCGCTTGCCGGTGTCTCTCTCGCTCAGCGCCTACGCTCTGGTCTTGACGCTGGTCTTGGGGCTCGGCAGCGGCATTCTCGCGGCGATGCGGCAGAATTCCTGGGTCGACCAAGCCGCCATGATCTTCGCGATGCTCGGCATCTCCATGCCGAATTTCTGGATCGGCTTGATGATGATCGTGCTGTTCTCGGTGCATCTGGGCTGGTTGCCGACCGGCGGCTACGTGCCGATCGAGCAGGATTTCCTGGGCTGGCTTCGAGCCGCCACCATGCCCGCGGTCTCGCTGGCGCTCCTGCAGGTCGGGCTTTTGGCGCGCATCACGCGCTCCACCATGCTGGAGGTCCTGCGCCAGGACTACGTACGCACCGCGCGTGCCAAGGGATTGCCGAATTACCTCGTGATCGGCAAGCACGCGCTCGCCAACGCGATGATTCCCATCGTGACCGTGGTCGGCATCATTGTGAGCCTATTGATCTCGGGCTCGGTGGTTACCGAGACGGTGTTCTCGATCCCCGGCGTCGGCCAGCTGCTGACCTCCGCGATCCTCAATCGGGACTATCCGATGATCCAGGGCGCGCTCCTATTCGTGACGCTCTTGGTGGTCGGCATCAATATCGCCATGGACATTGCTTATGCCTGGCTCGATCCGAGGGTGAGGTACGACGGTGGCTGAGAGCGTTGCCACGTTCGATGCGATTGCTCCCACCGACCGTACCGCGTCGGCAACCAGCGCAGGCTGGACGACCGCGCGGCGGCTCCTCCGCCATCGTTCGTTCCAGATCGGCCTCGGTCTTTTCGCGGTACTCGCGCTCGCGGCGCTGTTCGTGCCGATGATCAGTGACGCGGATCCGACCAAGCTTGCCATGCGCACGCGCTTCGTGCCGCCTGGTGTCGAGTTTCTGTTCGGTACCGACAATTTCGGGCGCAGCCAGCTCGCACGCGTTGTCTACGGCGCACGCCTCTCTCTGATGATCGGCACCTCGGTGGTGGTGCTGAACGCAATCTTCGGTGGCGCGCTCGGCGCGCTTTCCGGCTATTTCCATCGGCTCGACAATCCGCTGATGCGGATCAACGACGCGTTGATGGCGTTCCCGCCGGTCCTGCTGGCGATCGCCGTCACCGCCGTGCTCGGCCGCTCTACGCCCAACATGATCGTGGCCCTCGCCATCGTTTATGTGCCCCGCACCGCCCGCATCGTGCGCGCCTCGGTGCTGGTGATCCGGCAGATGGAATTTGTCCAGGCGGCGGTGGCGTCGGGGGCGGGGCATTGGCGCATCCTGCGCCGACACATTCTGCCGAACGCGATGGCGCCGCTGATCGTGCAGCTGAGCTTCCTCTTCGCCTATGCGGTGCTCACCGAGGCGACGCTGAGCTTTCTCGGCTTGGGCGCGGAGCCGCCGACTCCGACCTGGGGAAACATCATGGCGGAGGGGCGTCAGTACATGCGCGAGGCGCCTTGGATCATCGCCATTCCCGGCGGCGCGCTCGCGCTCACGGTGATGGCGCTCAACCTGCTCGGCGACGGCTTGCGCGACGTGCTCGACCCTAGGCTCAAGATCCAGCAGTGACGCTGCTGTCGGTCAGCAATCTGCGGGTGGTGTTCGGCAGCGAGCGCGGCGATCTCGCAGCGGTGGACGATGTCGGATTCGACGTCGCCGAAGGCGAGGTGCTCGGCATCGTCGGCGAATCCGGTAGCGGGAAGAGCGTGACCGCGCTTTCGATCATGGGCCTGCTGCCGAAGCCGCCCGCGAGGGTCGCGGCCGGCTCGATCAAGTTTCAAGGCGAGGATCTCCTCGGCTTCAGCGAGCGCGAGTTGCGCCGCATTCGCGGGCCTGGCATCGGCATGATCTTTCAGGAGCCGATGACCTCGCTCAATCCGGTCTTTCCGATCGGCGATCAGCTCATGGAGACTATACGCGTCCACGAGCGCATGGGTGCGACAGCGCGGCGTGCGCGAGCGATCGCGATGCTGGTGAAGGTCGGCATCGCCGAGCCGGAGCGTCGGCTCCGCGATTACCCGCACCAGCTCTCGGGCGGTATGCGCCAGCGCGTGATGATCGCGATGGCGCTCGCCTGCAATCCCAAGCTGCTGATCGCGGACGAACCCACCACGGCGCTCGACGTCACCATCCAACAGCAGATCCTCGAGCTCCTGCTCGATCTCCGCGAGGAGCTCGGCATGGCCATCATGATCATCACCCACAACATGGGCGTGGTGGCGGAGATGGCCGATCGCGTCATCGTGATGTATGCGGGCCGAATCGTCGAGCGCGCACCGGTCGCCGAGCTCTTCGAGCGGCCGGCGCATCCTTATACCCGCGGGCTTCTCGACAGCATTCCCGCGCTCGACGACGAGCGGGATCGCCTGAGGACCATACCGGGCACGCTGCCGAACCCCGCCGCGCTGCCGCCGGGCTGCCGCTTCGAGCCGCGTTGCCAATGGCGGATCGCCGCCTGCGCCGCGGCGGTGCCGCCGCTGATGCCACTGCGCGAGGGCCACGAGAGCGCCTGCATCCGCCAGCGCGAGCTCGTGGCGTCATGACGCCGCTGCTGCGCGTCGACGGGCTCACCAAGCATTTTCCGGTGCGTCACGGAGCGCTGTTCTGGTGCGCCAGGGGCGTCGTGCACGCGGTCGACGCGGTCAGCTTCGAGGTGGCGGCCGGCGAGACGCTGGGCCTAGTGGGCGAGTCCGGCTGCGGCAAATCCACGGTCGGGCGCATGCTGCTCCGCCTGATTGCGCCGACCGCGGGCGTGATCGAGTTCGAGGGCGCCGACCTCCTGAAGCTGCCGCCCGAGGACATGCGGGCGCGCCGGCGGCACATGCAGATCATCTTCCAGGACCCCTATGGCGCGCTCAATCCGCGCATGACCGTCGAGGACATCGTCAAGGAGCCGATCGAGATTCATGGTGCACTCGACGGGCGCGGCGCGCGCCGGCGGGTCGCGGAGCTGCTCGACCGCGTCGGCCTCGCCGCGGAGCACGGGCGCCGCTATCCGCATGAGTTCTCCGGCGGGCAACGGCAGCGCATCGGCATCGCTCGCGCGCTCGCGCTCAATCCGCGCTTCATCGTGTGCGATGAGCCGGTCTCGGCGCTCGATGTGTCGATCCAAGCGCAGATCGTAAACCTCCTGCAGGACCTGCAGGACGAGCTCGGCCTCGCCTATCTCTTCATCGCCCACGACCTAGGCGTGGTGAAGCACATCTCCGACCGGGTCGCGGTCATGTATCTGGGCGAGATCGTCGAGGTCGCGGAGAAGCGCGCGCTCTACGCCGAACCGCTGCATCCCTATACGCAAGCCCTGATCGCCGCGGTGCCGGAGGCCAAACCGCGCAAGGGTCGGCGCAAGCCGGCGATAACCGGCGAGATCCCCAGCGCGCTCAACCCGCCTACGGGCTGCCGCTTCCACACCCGCTGTCCCCACGCGATGCCGGTCTGCCGCGAGGCGGCGCCTGCGGTGACGGAGCCCAAGCCGGGGCACCGCGTCGCCTGCCATCTCTATCCGCAGCCGAGCGCCTAGAGAATCCTAGACCGACTTCACACCCCCGCCAGCTCGCCCTCGGCGCGCAGCATGCGCAGGCTCTGGCGGAGCGCCTGCGCCGTGTCGTCGATCTCAGCCTTCCCGTGCGCGGCCGAGGTGAAGCCGCTGATCCGGCCGTTGACGTCGACGCCGTTGGCGAGGAAGGCCAGGCGAAGCAGGCGCGCCAGCGCCGGGGGATTGCTCAGGAGCTCCTTGTAATCGAGCGTCATCGGGTCGAAGCGGTGCGGGTCGATCGCCCGCTGCTTCGGATTGAGGAAGAAGTGGAAGCCGCTGAAGCTGCCGTGCACGGCCCAGGGGACTCGCTCCTCCGCCAGCACGTCGTTGAGTGCGGCACGCAGCGAGGCCGCCGTGGCGCTCGCCTGCTTGCAGGGCTCGCCGGTGCCGACGATCTCGAGCGCGGCGATGCCGGCGGCGGCCGAAAGCGGGTTCGCATTGTACGTGCCGGGATGCGCGATCTTCTCGCGCTTCTTGCGCTCGGCGGCGTCGAAGTCGAGGTCTTCCAGAATGTCGCGCCGGCCCACCACCGCGCCGCCGGGCAATCCACCCGCGAGGATCTTGGCGAACGAGGTCAGGTCGGGCTTGATACCGTATTCCCCCTGCGCGCCGCCGGGCGACACGCGGAAGCCCGTCACCACCTCGTCGAAGATCAGGAAGATACCGTGCTTCTTCGTCTCCTCGCGCAGCATGTGCAGGAAGGAGGGCGGCAGCGGCGCCGCGCCGAAGCTGGTGCCGGTTGGCTCCAGGATGACGCAGGCGATGTCGTTGCGGCTCGCGAAGGTGCGCTTCACCGCCTCGATGTCGCCGGGCGGCAGCAGGATCACGTGCTCGGCGATGCCGGCGAGCACGCCCGCTGTCGGCGTGCCGTCGAAATGATTGGCATGGCCCGAGGTCATGTGGTCGTGCCAGCCGTGGAAGTGCGTGAGGAAGCGCACGAATTTGGATTTGCCCGTAACCGAGCGGGCAAGGCGCACCGCCATCAGCGTGGCCTCGGTCCCAGACGAGGTGAACCGCACGCTCTCGGCCGAGGGTACGAGCTTGCGCACCAGCTCCGCCCAGCGGACCTCGCGGGGATGGTTGGCGCCGAAATGCGTGCCTTGCTCGAGCGCCGCATGGCACGCGGCCACCACGCTCGGGTGATTGTGGCCGAGGAGCAACGCGCCGTGGCCGCCGAAATAATCGACGTACTCGTTGCCGTCCACGTCCCATTTGCGCGGCCCCTTGGCGTGGTCGACGTAGATGCCGTAGGGCTTCATGTAGCGGGCGTCGTGGGCGATGCCGCTCGGCAGCAGCTCCTGGGCCTTGGCGGCGAGCTCCGCTGATTTCAGCGTGCGCTCGCGATAGGCCGCGACGATCTTCGAGTTCGTGAGGGTGTCGGGCATGACGGAAGGCTCCTGCGGGTGCTGCTCGCGCCAGCATATCCCAGGCTGCCATGCCGCCGCCATGCAGAAGGCGCGGGTCACCGTGGACACCTCCGCGACGAGCCGCCATGATGCCCGCGGAAAACAAGGGATTTTCGGGGCTTTCGCATCCCGTGCAGACGACGGCAGACCAGGCGGCACGCGCCTATTGGGAATCCCGCGCGCGGGAGTGGCGCGTCTCTCCGCCGCTGACGCCCGCCCCGGAGGATATCGCCTGGTACGAAGCGAAGGTCGCGGATTGCGCGCGTGCTCGGGGCTCGCGGACGCTGAGGGCGATCCTGCTGGGGGTAACGCCGGGCATTGCGACCATGACATGGCCGGTCGGCACGTCGCTCCTCGCCGCCGATTGGGCGAGGGGCATGCTGCGGCATGTCTGGCCGCGCGCGGGCTTTCCGGAGCATACCCAGGTCGCGCGCACGGACTGGCGCGAGCTCCCACTGGCCACGGGCAGTGTCGATCTCGTGATCGGCGACGGCTGCTATGCGGCGCTGGGCAGCCTCGCGGGCGCGCGGCAGCTTAACCGGGAGATCGGCCGCGTGCTCAAAGCCGGCGGCTGGTACTGCACCCGTGCCTTTTGCCGATCGGCGCAGCCGCCCTCAGTCGCGGAGCTCTTCGAGGAATTGGACTGCGGATGCATCGACAATCTCGATCTCTTTCGCTGGCGTCTGGCCATGGCCGTGCAGGGCGAGTCCGGCGACGGCGTCGCGCTCGGAATGGTGTGGCGCATTTGGCAGGACCATGAACGTCACGTGCGCCTCGACGTCGGCCGCTGGTCCGCGGATCAGCGCGTGAACATGGCGCGCTGGGAGGGTGTCGAGGCCCGGTTCGTCTTTCCCTCGCTCCGCGAGCTCCAAGCCCTCGCCGAGCCCGGCTTCGAGCTAGTGGCCTGCGAGCAGCCGGGCTACGAGAGCGCCGAGCATTTTCCGCGTCTTCTCATGCGCGCCCGGCGACCGGGCGGAGGGCGCCCGACGTGACCGTCGACTGCATCGCCTATCACGCGCTCACGCGGCCCGAGGCCGTCGCCGTGATCCACGACGGCCGGCGTGTCACCTACGCAGATTTCCACCGCGACATCTTGAGATTCGTCCAAGCCGCGCAGGAGTTTGGGCTGAGCCCCGGCGGCTCGGTCGCCGTTGAGTGCTCGGATTTTTACAGTCACTGGCTGCTGCTGCTCGCCTTCGAGCGCCTGGGCATTGCGACCGCGTCCTTGGCAGTGCGCGAGGATTTCGCCTCGGCCTCGCAGCTCCTGCCGATGATGGACCTGGTGCTCAGCGAAACCGTGATGCCCGGCAAGCGCTACGAGCCGCTGACCCCGGCATGGCTGCAGCACGCTTTCGCTCCGGTGCCGCGGGAGGCGGAGCCACGGATGCCGCGGTCGCCCGACGACGTGGTCCGCATCCTGCGGACGTCGGGAACCACCGGCACATCGAAGCGCATGCTGCTGCGCCGTCGCGTGCACGAGGCTCGGCTCGCCAAGTGGACGTGCTTCGGTATCGCTCGCGAGCATCGCTATCTCGTCTCGATGCCCTTCACCATGCACGCCGTCTACTCCATGGCGACCGCCTATATCCGGGCGGGAGCGACGGTAGTCCACGACGCCAAGCGCGAGTTGGCGGAGGCGCTCACCGCCTTCGACATCGACCACGTCATCCTGATGCCGAAGCAGCTGCGGCATGTGCTGGACCGTCTCCCCGCGGACTCCGCGAGGCCCCGCAACCTCGTGATCTCCTCGCTCGGTGCGACGTTGCCACCACCGCTGCGGAAAAGAGCATTGTCGCGGATCGCGACGGCCGTCCTCGACATGTATGCGTGCAACGAGGTGGCGCTCGTGGCGGTCACGGGCGTCGACGGCGGCACTGCGCACGGCACTCTTTGGCCCGGGGTCGGCGTCGAGATCGTCGACGAGCGCGAGAATCCGTTGCCCCATGGCCAGGCAGGCATGATTCGCATCGGCACGGACTCGATGGTGGAGGGGTATCTCGACGATCCCGAGACCACCGCCCGCATGTTCCTGGACGAGTGGTTCTATCCGGGCGACGTCGGGATCCTCCACGGCGCTCGGCAGCTCCAGGTGGTCGGCCGAGCGGACGAGCTCGTGAACGTCGGCGGCGAGAAGATCTCTCCGGCCAGTGTGGAGGAGCTCATCCTGGCTGAGGCTCGCCTCGACGACGTCGGCGTCTGCTCGGTCCCCGATGCCGAGGGTGTGGAGCAGCTTTGCATCGCCGTACCGAGTGAGGTGGCCAGTGGCCCGCAGGCACTGGCGCGCGTTGCCGGCCTCGTGCGCCACGTGCGCGTCGGCAATGTCTTCGTGGTGGCCGTGCCGCGGATACCGCGTACTGAAACCGGAAAGATCCAGCGCACGCTCCTGAAGGCCGCTGCGCTCGAGGCGATCAAGCTGGCCCGGGCGGTATAAGGCGCTCGCCCGCGTCCCGCGGCGGTGGTGGTTCACGTAAGCATCTGGTATTATGATGGAATTCGGCCCTTGGAGATCTCTGGCTGCCCGATGCGCATCGCACCCCTCCTGCTGCCGATCCTCGCCGTCGGTATGGTCTTCATGGTCACCGATATGGCCGCCCTGAGTCAGGGCAAGCCCAAGACGGCGCCCCCGCCCGCGGCCCAAGCGCCGCCGAAGGGCGCCGCGAGCACGACCGAGGCCACGCCGCCCGCCGAGAACCAGCCGCCGCCTTCCGGCTGGGCGAGCCGGTGCTCATCCGACGGGCGCCAGAGCGGGCTCGACTGCAGCGCCGAGCAGAGCATCATCGAGACCAAATCCCGGCAGCTGCTCATGCAGGTGGCCGTGCGCGTACCGTCCGATACGCGCAAGCCCGTGCTCACGATCCAGATGCCGCTTGGCCTCTTCCTGCCGGCCGGTGTCACGCTGAGGTTCGACGAGGGCAAACCCGAGCGCTATGACGTGCAGACATGCGACCAAAAGGGCTGCTACCTCCAGGTGCCCGTTTCTAATGAGATGCTGCAGGCGATGGGGAAGGGCAAGCAGATGACGGTGACCTTCCAGAACCTCGGTAAGCAAGACATCGGCGTGCCCGTGCCGCTCAACGGCTTCATGGTCGCCTACGAGAAGATTAAGTAGACCGGCTGGGCCCGGCGGGCCTCGACAAGCATCCTTGCCCGCTTGCGTCACGCAACCGTAACATGCGGCTGGCAGGGTCGGCCGCGCCCCAGCCGTCCTCTCGTCGCACCTCGCACATGAGGCAAGGGTGTCCGCGATTTCCCTGCAGCGCGTCAGCCGTTTCTGGGGCACCGCCCGGGCCATCGAAGAGGTCTCGTTCGAGGCAGCGGCCGGTCGCCTTCTGGTGCTTTTGGGTCCGTCGGGCTGCGGCAAATCCACCACGCTTCGCGTGATTGCGGGTCTCGAGGAGGTGAGTGCCGGCCGCATCCTGATGGGCGGCCGCGACGTGACGAGACTGCCGCCCGCCCGCCGCGGCATCTCGATGGTGTTCCAGTCCTACGCCCTGTTTCCGCACCTGAGCGTCGCCGAGAACATCCTGTTCGGCCTCAAAGTGCGCCGCGTCCGGCGGGCCGAGCGCGGCCGTCGGCTCGACCGGATGGCGGAGCTGCTGGGCCTTTCGGCGCTTCTCGCGCGCAAACCGTCGCAGCTCTCGGGCGGTCAGCAGCAGCGGGTGGCGCTCGGCCGCGCGCTCATCTCGCAAGCGCCGGTTTGCCTGATGGACGAGCCGCTCTCCAATCTCGACGCGCAGCTGCGCGCCGATATGCGCCGCGAGATCCGCGCGATCCAGCAGCAGCTCGGCATCACCATGATCTACGTGACGCACGACCAGACCGAGGCGATGACCATGGCGGATCAGGTGGTCCTGCTCAGGGATGGCCGTGTCGAGCAGGATGCAGCGCCGCCTGATCTCTACGCCAAGCCGGCCACGCTCTTCGCCGCGCGCTTCATCGGCACGCCGCCGATGAACACACTGGCGCTTGCCGACGCCGTCGGCGGGGCCATTATCCGCGGCACCGCGGGTCCCGTGTTATTGCGCCATCGCGGTGAGGGGCTGGTGCTGGGCGTGCGGCCGGAAGCGATCAACCTCGGCGGCGAGCACGGCATTCCCGCGACGATCGAGAGCGTCGAGTTCCTCGGCGCCGACAGCTTGGTTACGTGCACCATCGGCGGTGAGCGACTGACCGCGCGCGTTCCGGGCCGACTCGCCGCCGACCGCGGCATCGTCTTGCAGCTTTCCTGGCGTCCCGAGGAAGCGCACCTGTTCGATGCGAGCGACGGCCGCCGCCGCGACGATCTGGCGCCGCTCATCGTCGGCGCCGCGCAGCGGCTGAATATCGTGAGATGATCCGGACCACCACCGTCAAGCAGGGGAGATCGAGCAATGAGGGGCAGATCGATGTTGCGGAGAATGAAGGGCGCGCTCGGCGCCGTGGCGGCCGCGCTGCTGCTCGTGGCTGCACCGGGCGTCGCCGGCGCCACGGACATCACGTTCTACTTTCCGGTCGCGGTCGGCGGACCCATCACCAAGATCATCGATGACATGGTCGCGGGCTTCCAGAAGGAAAACGCCGACGTCGCGGTGAAGGCGGTCTATGCCGGGACATATCAGGACACGCTGACCAAAGCGTTGACCGCGATGAAGGGCGGCGAGCCGCCGCACCTCGCGGTGCTGCTGTCGACGGACATGTTCACTCTCATCGACGAGAAAGCGGTCGTGCCCTGGGACGAGGTCGCGACCGGTGCCGACGACAAGAGTTGGATCGGCAGTTTCTATCCGGGCTTCATGGCAAACAGCCAGACCGGCGGCAAGACCTGGGGCATTCCCTTTCAGCGGTCGACCATCGTCATGTACTGGAACAAGGAGGCCTTCAAGGAGGCCGGCCTCGATCCCGACCGCCCACCGCAGAATTGGGACGAGCTCGTCGCCTTCGGCAAGAAACTCACCAAGCGCGACGCCAGCGGCAACGTCACCCAATGGGGCGTGCAAATCCCGACCACGGGATTTGCCTACTGGCTGTTCCAGGCGCTCACCACCGAGAACGACGCGATGCTGATGAACTCGGCCGGCAACGAGGTTTATTTCGACAAGCCGGGTGTGGTCGAGGCGCTGCAATACATGGTCGACCTCTCGAAGAAGGAGCAGGTGATGGCGCCGGGCGTCCTCGAGTGGGGCACCACGCCCAAGGATTTCTTCGAGCGCAAGATTGCGATCATGTGGACCACCACGGGCAATCTGACAAATGTCCGCGACAACGCCAAGTTCCCGTTCGGGGTCGCCATGCTCCCGGAGAAGAAGCGTCGGGGCTCGCCGACCGGGGGCGGCAATTTCTACCTTTTCGCCAAGAGCACGCCGGAGGAGCGCGCTGCCGCGTTGCGCTTCGTCAAATGGATGACCACGCCGGAGCGCGCGGCGGAGTGGGGCATCAAGACCGGCTACGTCGCGACCCGGCCCGACGCCTGGGAGACGCCGGCGATGAAGGCCTATGTCGCGGGCTTCCCGCCGGCGGCCGTGGCGCGCGACCAGCTGCCGTTCGCGGTTGCTGAGTTCTCGACCCACGACAACCAGCGGGTCACCAAGGCGCTCGACGACAATCTCCAAGCCGCGCTCACCGGCTCCAAAACGCCGGAGCAGGCACTGATGGATGCTCAGCGGGAGGCGGATCGTTTACTCAAGGGCTATCGCTAATCTCACGATGAATCCTGGCCAGCCCCGCCACCCTAACCCTCCCCCTCGAGGGGAATTATCACCTTGACTGAACGCTCCGGGAATGGCATGATTTGGCCCATTAATGGAGTTGGACATGGCTCGCACCGTTGACCTGACAAACCCGATTTTCACCGACTTGGACGCCGCTAGGGCGCACTTCGCGGCGATCCGCTGGCCGAATAGCCCCTATTGCCCGTTCTGCGGCGTTACAGGCGAGCGCGTGGCTCCCCTGGGCGGCAAGTCCATGGGACCGGGCTGGTATCACTGCAAGGATTGCCGGAAGAAGTTCACGGCGGCGGTCGGCACGATCTACGAGCGGTCGCACATTCCGCTGACCAAGTGGTTTCTGGCGACGCACCTTATGTGCGCGAGCAAGAAGGCCATGAGCGCGCACCAGTTGGGGCGCATGCTGGGGCTGCCTTACAAGACGGCGTGGTTCATGGCCATGCGCATACGCGAGGGAATGCGCGTGCTCAACCCCGGCTCGATGGGCGGAGAGGGCAAGACGGTAGAAGCGGACGAGACTTATGTGGGCGGCCGCGAGAAGAACAAACATGCCTGGAAGCGGAAAGCCGACAATATCGGCGGCATGGGCAAGGAGCCCGTGTTCTCGCTGGTCGAGCGTGGCGGGGCCGTGCGGTCGCACCACGTGCCGGAAGTGAATGCAGCGACGCTGCGCCCGATCCTTCAGGCTCAGCTTGATAAGCGGTCCTGCCTCATGACCGATGGCGAGGGGCAATACCGCATCCTCGGACCGATGTTTGCCAAGCATGAGGCGGTCAATCACGGGATCGGCGAGTATGTGCGCGGTGACGCACACACGAACACCGTTGAAAGCTATTTCGCCCTTCTGAAGCGCGGGATCATGGGGACGTATCACCACGTCTCGCAGCAGCACCTGAAGCGCTATCTGTGCGAGTTCGATTTCCGCTACAACGAGCGGGCCGCGCTTGAAGTGACGGACGCTCAGCGCGCGACTAAGGCGATTGCCGGCGTGGTCGGCAAGCGGCTCACCTATGGTAGTGCTGACCGCAAAACAGCCGAAGCGTCGCGCTAGGATTTTCCGTGGTGGGCGCCGCGCTTCCGAACCCGACGAGCGGCAGTTGGTTTTGCCGCTTTTCGACGAGAAGGACGACTGACGCGATGTTGCGGCGGGGTATGCGCCATGCGGCGGATTACCTCGTCGCGGCGTCGCGCCGCTTCCTCGGGGCTGAATTCGGAGTCCGATTTCATTCATTGAGATACTAGCATGGAAGAAGGCGCCACATGAGCGATTATCGCATTCACGCGCTGGACAGTTCTTTCGAACGAGTGCGTCGGGCAGACGAACACCTTTCGGAGTTGCGGCAAAGGTTCAAGACCATCCGCGAGAAACAGGCCAACTCCATTGGCACCTACTTCCGGCCTCATCCTCCCCACCACATAATCGCGGAGCCGTTCAAGGAGAGCCACGTCACAATGCGCGTCGGCGTCGCCATTGGCGAGATTTGCTACAACCTCAAAACCGCTCTCGATTATTTGATATTCGAACTTGCTGAATTGGATTCCGGATCGGAGCAGAAAAACACTCAATTCCCGATTATGGACGCCCCAGAGGACTTCATTCGCGACGCAAAGCGACGCTGGCTCAACGGCGTCAACGCCACTCATATCGCATGTATTGAGCGGTTGCAGCCTTACAACAGATGCAACTGGACCAAGATACTTCGCGACCTCTCCAACACCGACAAGCACCGAGAGTTCGCTGACATCGACGGGGAATCCGCCGCCTTCGGATACAGCAGGATTGCCGACGCCAACTTCGACAGCATCGATGCTCCGATACGTCGCACAATACATCCCGTTCATGGCGAAGTGGACGTGAAAGTCTACGTCACCATGTCGATAAAGTTCCGAAACGGGACGCCGGTCATAGAGACGCTGGAGGAAATCAAGGCGGGCGTTGCTCAGACACTTCGAGATTTCCAACCGGAGTTCGAGCGGAGAAAGGGTGCCCCATGAAGGCACCCCATCCCGCCGGCCTGTCTCGGAAATGATAGTGGAGGGGTCATGTTCAGTCAAAGTTATAACTCCCCCCTCGAGGGGGGAGGGTAGGGAGGGGGGTGCTTCCGGCGAAGGCTCGCTGGTGCCGATGCGCCGCCTGACCATCACGGTCCAAGGCTGGCTCCTGCTGCTGCCGGCGGCGGTGCTGCTGGCCGCGTTCACGCATTTTCCCGCCGGCGCCACGATTTGGCAGAGCTTCTTTTCGACGCCGAAAGGAGACCGGGCCGCCGTCTTCATCGGGCTCGACAATTATCGCGACATGCTCGACGACCCCGTGTTCTGGCGGGCGCTCGCCAACAACGCGTGGTACGCGCCTGGCACGATCCCGGTCTCGATCGCGCTCGCGCTCGCGATGGCGCTCTGGGTCAACCGGCGCATCGCGGGCCGGCCGTTCCTGCGGCTCGCCTTCTTCACGCCGACAGTGCTGCCGATGATCGCGGTCGCGAACATCTGGCTGTTCTTCTATACGCCCGGCTACGGCTTACTCGACCAGGTCCTCGGCGCCTTCGGGGCGCCCGCGCACAACTGGCTCGGCAGCCGCGAGACCGTGCTCGCGTGCCTGATGGTCGTCGCGGTCTGGAAAGAAGCCGGCTTCTTCATGATCTTCTATCTGGCGGCGTTGCAGCAGATTTCGCCCACGCTCGGCGAGGCTGCGGCGATCGAGGGCGCCAAGAGCTGGTACTTCTTCCGCCGCGTCACCTTTCCGCTGCTGATGCCGACGACGCTGTTCGTGATGGTGAACGCGGTCATCAACGCGTTTCGCCTGGTCGACCACATCGTGGTGATGACCCGCGGCGGGCCCGACAACGCCAGCACGCTGCTGCTCTATTACATCTTCGATATCGGATTCAAATACTGGGACACCGCCTACGCGGCGACGCTCACCGTCGTGCTGCTTGGGATATTGGCGGCGGCCGCGCTCATCCAGTTCGCGTTCGTCGAGCGGCGGGTGCATTACCAATGAGTGCGATCCTCCGCGGGCTCTCGACGGTCGCGGCCTGGTTGCTGGCGCTGTTCTGGATCTTGCCGCTCGCCTACGCCGTCTGGACGGCGTTTCACCCGAGCGCCTATGCTGCGCATTTCGACCCCCTGGCGCCCGTGACGCTCGGCAACTTCAGGACAGCCTGGGCGGCCGCGCCCTTCGCGCGCTATTTCCTCAATACCGTGGCGCTGGTCGCCATGATCCTCACGGCGCAGCTCGTGGTCTGCACCTTGGCGGCCTATGCCTTCGCGCGGTTCCCCTTCTTCGGCCGCCAGGCCCTCTTCGCGCTGGTGCTGGTGCAACTCATGATCATGCCCGACGTGCTGCTGGTCGAGAACTACCGGAGCATGAGCGAACTCGGGCTGCTCGACACCATCACCGCGATCGCGCTTCCCTACATGGCCTCGGCCTTCGGGATCTTCCTGTTGCGGCAGACCTTCAAGACCGTGCCGAAGGAGCTCGACGAGGCCGCGCGGGTCGAGGGCGCGGGCCCGCTCCAGATCTTATGGCGCGTCTATGTGCCGCTCGCAAAGCCGGTATACGTCGCCTACGCGCTGGTCTCCGTGAGCTACCACTGGAACAATTTCCTCTGGCCGCTCATCGTCACCAACTCCGTCGAGACGCGCCCGCTCACCGTCGGGCTTCAGGTGTTCTCCAGCACCGATCAGGGTATCGACTGGTCGATCATCACGGCCGCCACGCTCATGACCTCGGCTCCTCTGCTGCTCACTTTCCTGATTTTCCAGCGCCAGATCGTGCAGAGTTTCATGCGCGCGGGAATCCGCTAGGCCCTCACGCCGGCGCTTGCAAGCGATACCCGACACCGGTCTCGGTCAGGAGGTAGCGGGGTCGCGTCGGATCTTCCTCGAGCTTATGTCGGAGCGTGCGGACGTAGACGCGCAGATATTGCACGTCCTCGCCGTGAGCAGGACCCCAGACCTCGCGCAGCAAGAACTGGTGCGTCAACACCTTGCCGGCGTGCTTGACCAGGCACTGCAGGAGGTCGAACTCCTTGGCCGAGAGCTTGACCTCGGCACCCCTGAGCGTCACCAGGCGACGCGCGAGATCGACCGCGAGATCGCCCGAGTGGAACACCGGCATCTCGCCCTGCTGCTGCAGGCGATGACGGAGCGCCATTCGCACGCGCGCGACCAGCTCCTCCATGCCAAAGGGCTTGGTCATGTAGTCGTCGGCGCCGAGGTCGAGCACGCGGACTTTTTCCTTCTCGTCGCTGCGCACCGACAGGACGATCACCGGTACCAGCGATGTCCGGCGGAGCTGCTGGAGCGCCTCGGCTCCGTCCATGTCGCCGAGACCCAGGTCGAGGATCACCAGGTCCGGTGCATGCGCGCGCGCGAGTTCGATCGCCTGCGCGGCGTTTTCGGCCTCGTCGATCGCGTAGCCTTGCGCCGCCAAGCCCGTGCGCAGGAAGCGCCGGATCGCCGCCTCGTCGTCGACCACGAGTATGCGGGTTGGCCGGGTCATGCGACGGCCGCCGCGGCGGCGCCGTCGGTGGCCGCGGTCTCCGGCACGGGTAAGCTGATCCTGAACCGGGCGCCCGAGCGGTCGGTCCGGTTGGCTGCCGTGATGCGCCCGCCCATGCCCTCGACAAAGCCGCGGCAGATCGAAAGACCGAGACCGGTGCCCGCCGGGCGATTGTCGCCCTCGCTCGCGCGATGAAACTTGTCGAAGATCCGCTCGAGGTGTTCGGGTGGGATGCCCGGGCCTTCATCCTCCACCTCGAGTGTGACGGCGCGGCCGGACCGATATCCCCTGATGCGCACCAGAGAGCCTCGCGGCGCGTATTTCGCGGCGTTATCGAGCAGGTTGAAGAGCGCCTGCTCGAAGATCGCGATGTCGATCTGCACCATCGGCAGATCGGCCGCGAGATCGACCTCGACCTTGTGATGCGCGAGGATGCGCCCGGCGCGGCGCAGCGCCGTCTCCACGAGCTCGGCGAGATCCACCATCTCGCGCTTGAATTCGATGGTGCCGGCCTCGAGCCGCGTCGTGTCCAGCAGGTTGCCGACGAAACGGTTGAGTCGCTCGGCCTCCTCTTGAATTGTCGCCATCAGTTCCTCGCGCGCCTCGGGCGGGTAGCGCGCGTCGGTGCTGCGCAGCGCTGTGATCGACCCGATGATGGAGGCGAGCGGCGTTCTGAGATCGTGCGAGATCGACGACAGCAGGGTCGCGCGCAGCCGCTCCGTCTCTGCCTGCAGGCGCGCCTCGTCGATGCTCTCCGCGAGACCGATGCGCTCGACGGCGACGGCGGTCTGGTCCGTCAAGGCATCGAGCAGCCGGCGCTCGTCCGGCGTCAGCAACGGACCCGGCCGGTCACGATCGATGCCAAGCACGCCGACCGGCCCGCGTTCCGTGCGCATCGGCAGAAAGAGGCGCTTCGCGCCGGGGAGTGTGTCGGCGCCGCGCCCGGCGGCTCTGTTGTGGTCCCAGGTCCATTTCGCGGCGGCGACGTCCGCCTCGTCGAGCGTGTCCTCCGGCGGATATCCAGCGCGGAGCACGATGCTGTCGCCTTCCGGGAGCAGCACCACGATTCGAAGCTTCAGCATCAGCGCCACCTGATGGCAGAAGGCCCAGAGCAGGTCGTCGAGCTCGCCGATGCCGGCGAGCTTGCGGCTGAAGGCATAGAGCTCGGCCGTAGCTTTGGCGCGGGTCTGCGCGGTCAGCGCCTGGCTGCGCGTGCGCGCCGTCAGGTTGCTGGTGAAGACCGCGACGATGCCGAAGAAGATCAACGCCACGACATTCGCGGGATCGGCGATCGTGAAGGTGTAGAGCGGAGGCAGGAAGAAGAAGTTGTAGGCGAGTACGGAAAGGAGTGCCGCGCAGAGAGAGGGCAGGAGCCCATAGATGATCGCGCTGAACAGCACCGCCGACAGGAACACAAGCGAGATGTTCGGCACGACGATGATGAAGCGGTCGATCCCGAGAGCAATCAGGAGGGCGATGCCGACGGTGAGCGCGCTTACGAGATAGGGCACGGGATCGAAGGTCTCGCCGTCCTGGCGCGTGCGCACGGTCTTCTCGGGGATCTGCTCGCCCTCGCCGGCGACGATCTGGATGCCGATGGTGCCCGCTTTGCGCATGAGTTCGGCCGCGACTGAGCCGTAGAGCATCTGCTGCCAGCGCGACCGGTCGGACTTGCCGAGGATGATCTGCGTCACGTTGTTCGATTGCGCGAACGCGATCACGTCGTCGGCGATGCGGTTGCCCGGTACCGTGATCGCCTCGGCTCCCAACCGCTCCGCCAGCCGAAGCGTATCGGCGATTCGGTCGCGGTCGACCTCGCTGAGGCGATAGTGGCGGGATGTCTCGATGTAGAGTGCCGTCCATTTCGCCTTGAGCTGGTCGGCGACGCGGCGGGTCTGGCGCACGAGCTGCGCCGAGATCGGGTTCTCGCTGACGCAGACCAGCAGCCGCTCGCCCGCGGCCCAAGGGCCGCTGATGGCGTGCGCTTGCATGTAGGTGAGCATCTGCTCGTCGACGCGCTGCGCGGTGCGCCGAAGCGCGAGCTCGCGCAAAGCCGCGAGGTTACCCGGCAGGAAATAATGCCGGAGCGCGCGTTGCGCCTGGTCGCGCACGTAGACCTTGCCCTCCCGAAGGCGCTGCATCAGGTCTTCGGGCGTGAGGTCGGTTACCTCGATCTCGTCCGCGCGGTCGATGATGCCGTCGGGCACCGTCTCGCGCACGCGGATGCGTGTGATCTGTGCCACGACGTCGTTGAGGCTCTCGACGTGCTGGATGTTGAGGGTGGTGTAGACGTCGATGCCCACCGCGAGCAGCTCTTCGACGTCGAGGTAACGCTTGGGATGCCGGCTGCCGGGCGCGTTGGTGTGGGCGAGCTCGTCCACCAGCACGAGCTTGGGCTGGCGCGCGAGCACGGCGTCGAGGTCCATTTCGTCGAGCGTGCGGCCGCGATACTCGATGCGCCGGCGCGGGATCACCTCGAAGCCGCGGACGAGCTGCTCGGTCTCGATCCGGCCATGGGTCTCTACGACCCCGATCACGACGTCGACACCCTCGCGTCGCCGCGCCGCAGCCTGCTGCAGCATCTCGTAGGTCTTGCCGACGCCGGGCGCCGCACCCAGGAAGATCTTGAGCTTCCCGCGGCCCTCCGCTTCGGCGGCCTCCAGCAGCGCCTCGGGCGAGGGGCGGTGGTCTCCGTGGGGTTGCTCGGATGTGGTCATCGCGGGCCCATCATGCCCTATCGGGGCGCCCGCGTCAGCGCGCAGGCGATGAACGCGAGCCGGCCTCAGAACGGCAGCACGAAATCGGCGGCCAGCGTGAGCTGATGGTCCATCTTCGCGTCGTTGAAGGGATGGGTGCCGTTCAGCGACTGGTCGTAGCGGATCTCCGGCCGGATCACGAAGCCGTCGAAGGCCTTTGGCACCGGCGGCTTCAGGTTGAGGCCGAGGGTGAGCTCGCCGTAGGTGGTCTTGCCGCCGCCCACGACATGGCCGGGCAAGGTCGGCAGGCCGCGCTCGGAGTTCGCGAAGTCGAACGGGGTCTGGAAGCTCGCCACGAACGCGCCGTTGTCGTCGCGCCAGATCTCGCCGCGGCCGATCACTGTGAGCCAGTCGTTGATGGTGTAGGCCGCGTATTGCGCGATGCCGCCGCCGGAGGTGTGCAGCCCGTCGTCATGGATGTAGTTCAGGTCCGTGGTAAGGGTGAGCGCATCGCTCGCCTTCCAGACGACCGTGATGTCGTTAATGTACCGCAGCGCGCTGTTGACCCGGATCGGCGCGCCGGTCGAGGTCGTCGCGCCCTCGGGATTCTCCGGCCCGATATGGCTGAGGGCCAGCACCGTCAGGTTCCCGTCGAGGAGATTGAGCCCGAATCCCACCTGTCCCTTCGGAAAGGCATCGTTGTTCATGCCTTTCTCGCCGATCCAGGCGTTCACGCCGGTGTCGATGCCGGCGTAGAGGTCGACGATCTCCGTTAGATGCGTCGTGGTCAGCACGCCCGTGTGCTTGGCGGGCACGCCGAAGTTGAAGATGTAGGAGTGCGAGTAGAGGCTGTTTTGGGAAGCGTCGATCGACTCCGCTCCCATGGGCGAGACGAACTGGCCGAGCTTCACGTCCATGCCGCCCTCGCCGATACCGGGCGCATGCAGGCTGCCATAGGCCTCGACGATGTCCAACTGGTTGGTGTCGTGGATCACGCGGTCCAGCTGATTGAAAAGATGCGTGAACCGCGCATCCGAGCCGTACATGATCTGGGTCTTGAAGCCGAAATCCCAGCCGGTCGCCTTGGGATCGAGCGGCCGCTCCGCGGTGAGCATGAATTGGTTCAGGACCGGTCGGTTGGAATGATCGTCGAACAGACGGCCGAAGTTCCGCTGGTCGTGGGGGTCGTCGACATTGCCGGTGATGCCGGCCTCGAGGTGACCGGAGAGCTTGAGCGTATCGGCCCAGGCGGCCGGTGCGGCCGGCGCCTGGTCGGTGGGTGCGGATTGCGCCTGAGCAAGCTCCGACGGTGCTGAAGCCGGGTCGGCCGCTTGGCCCTGGGAGCTGGCCGAAATTGCGGCCAGCGCCACAGCGCCAACAATAGACGTCGCCTTCATTGTGCTAAAACTCCAACACTGACACTCCGCGTGAGCCGCGGAGCCTGCGGCACGCTTACTTCAGCGCATCCAACGCGAGGTTCAGTTTCAGCACGTTGACCCGCGGCTCTCCCAAAATGCCGAGGGTGCGGCCCTGGACGCTGTCGTCCACGAGCTGGCGCACTTTCTCCTCCGGGATGCCCCGGGTCTTCGCCACCCGCGGTACCTGGAAATAGGCGCCTGCCGGCGTGATGTCGGGGTCGAGGCCGCTCGCCGAAGTCGTCACGAGGTCGACCGGGATCGGCTTGTCGCTCTCCGCCTTGAGCTTGCCGGCGTCATCCTTCACGCGATCGACCAGGGCCTGGCTGGTGGGTGCCAGGTTCGATGCGGCCGAGTTGTCGGCGGCATAGGGGACCGAGACCGTCTTGGTGGGGTCTTTCGGGTCGGGCTCGGTGGTCGCGGAGGGCCGGCCATGGAAGTACTTC
>DATNIT010000319.1:0-2176 GCA_035604335.1 Allostellaceae bacterium
GCTACAAGTTAGGGGCCAACCAGATCGAGGATGCTTTCGTGCGGATGAAGGCGCTCGCCGACCGCAAGAAGGACATCTACGACGAGGACATCGAGGCGCTGGTCGACGAGGAGATCGCGACCGCCCAGGATCACATCAAGCTGGTCTCGCTCTCGGTCATCGCCGGCACCCACGGGCCGCAGCGCGCCACCATGAAGCTCGACGTCGACGGCAAGTCGCTGATCGAGGAGCGCGACGGCAACGGCCCGGTCGACGCCACCTTCAATTGCATCAAGGCGATGGTGCCGCACGAGGCGGTGCTGGAGCTTTATCAGGTGCACGCGGTGACCGAGGGCACCGACGCGCAGGCGGAAGTCTCGGTGCGGCTGTCGGAGAACGGCCGCACGGTGACCGCCAAGGGCGCCGATCCCGACACGCTGGTCGCCTCGGCCAAAGCCTATCTGGCGGCGCTCAACAAGCTGATGGTACGGCGCCAACGCGGCAAGCTCGAACCGATCGCCGTCGTCGAGCGTCGCATTCATTCGACGGATGTGGTGTAGCTACCTCTTTGGTCATTCCGGGGCACGAGCCAATGGCCCGTGACCCCGGAATCCACAATCACCGGCAACCGGGATTAGCGCCGCACCAGCGGGCAACCGCCGTCTTCAAGCGAGCGGAAAGCGCTAACACCTGGGACGATGCCGAGCATGTTGTAATAGTCCCAAGGCTCCCTCGATTCCGAGGGTTTCTTCACCTGACCGAAATACATGTCGTGGACCAGGCGGCCGTCTTCCCGAAGGCGGCCGTTCTTGGCGTAGAAATCGTCGACCGGGATCTCCCGCATCTTGGCCATGACCGCTTGAGCTTCGTCCGTGCCGGCGGCTGTGATTGCCCGGAGATAATGACGAATAGCGGAATAAACGCTGGCTTGAGCCATGGTCGGCATGGCTCCGTGCCGCGCAAAGAAGCGTTTCGACCAAGATCGGCTCTCTTCGTCACGATTCCAGTAGAAGCCGGTCACGAATTTCAACCCCTGTGCATTCTTAAGTCCAATGCTGTGAACATCGGAAATGAACACCAGCAGCGCGACAACGCTCTGGCCGCCGCGCGTCAGCCCGAACTCGTTGGCTTGTTTGAGGGCGTTGATCATGTCGCCGCCGCCATTGGCGAACGCCACAACCTTCGCGCCAGACGCCTGCGCTTGCAGCAGGTAGGAACTGAAGTCGGAGGTGTTCAGCGGATGGCGGACGCTACCGAGCACCTTTCCGTCGGCGGCGAGCACCGCGTTCGTAGCATCGGCTTCGAGTGAATGGCCGAACGCGTAATCGACAGTCAGGAAGAACCAGGTGTCGCGGCCCTCACCTACCACCGATCGGGCCAAGCTCGTCGTCAGCGCGTAGCTGTCATAGATCCAGGACGCTTCGGTTGGCGTGCACGCCTTGCCCGTGAAGGCTGTGCTGCCCACTGCCCCCGCAATGGCGATCCGATTATGCTCGGCCGCGAGTTGTTCGACGGCAAGCGCGACAGCCGAATTGTCGAAGCCGATGGCCATGTCCACTCTTTCAGCATCGAACCAGTGGCGGGCGATGGCCGCCCCGATATCGGCCTTATTCTGGTGATCGGCGAATACGACCTCGACCGGCTTCCCGAGCACGGCGCTGCCAGCGTCCTCGATCGCCATTCGTGCGGCGACGACCGAACCTGGGCCGCCCAGGTCAGCGTAGAGGCCGGACTGGTCGTTGAGCACGCCAATTCTGACGATATCATCCGATACCTGACCACTTGCCCTAGCGGCGCCAAAGGTCGCGGTTGCAAGGGCCACAATTAGCGCGATTGGAAATCGCACGGCACCGCCCCTATTTTGCATTGGCGAGCTGATTCAGTTCGCTCTATTGCGCTTTACTCACCGTGAAGCTGCGCTCGGCCAGCATACGATCCTGATACCAGATCTGCTCGGTCCACACGCCGGGCACGATCTCCCAGCCGTTGTCGAAGCCGTAGCCGATAAGGCAGAGCGCGCCGATTTTCATGTTCGGAAAGGCCACTTTCGCGGTGTGCATCATGTCGCCGGTATTCGGATTGCGAATTCCCTGCGGCGGAAACGTGAACGCGGCATGCAGCGTCACGCCGTCGCTCGCGGGCGTGCCCTCAAGCCGGAATTCGATGCCGAACTGCGTTCCGGCCTTGCCGGCCACGT
>DATNIT010000320.1:0-10145 GCA_035604335.1 Allostellaceae bacterium
CGGGCTCGAGCCGCTGCACCCCATGATCTGCGCCACGCGCTCGGTGCTCTCCACCATCAAGCTCGCGAACGAGTGGTGCGACGCGCTCGCCGCGGAGGATGCCGTCGGCATCGCCGTCGACACCTATGCGGTCTGGTGGGACCCGGAGCTCGAGGCCGGCATCGCGCGGGCGGGCAAGCGGATCTGCGCCTTCCACGTCAGCGACTGGCTCCCCGACACGCAGGACCTGCGTCTCGACCGCGGCATGATGGGCGACGGCGTAATCGACATCCCTGCGATCCGCCGCATGGTGGAAGCCGCCGGCTACACCGGCCAACGCGAAGTCGAAATCTTCTCCGCGCGCAATTGGTGGAAACGCGATGCCGACGAGGTCATCCGCGTCATCCGCGAGCGTTACCAGACCGCAGTCTGAAGGGGAAATGAGATCTGAATGACGCCGAAGATCGAACGTTTGGCTGCCGCGCTCGCCGAGGCTTGGCGCGCCGATACCACCATCGGCTTGCCGAGCGAAGTTGAGGCGCCGACGTCTCGCGCGGAGGCCTTCGCCGTCCAGGACCGAATGGCCGAGCTTCTCGGCGAGCGCGTGGTCGGTTGGAAAGTCGGCGCCACGGTCCCGGCCGTGCAGCGCCTCGAGGGCCATGACGGGCCGATTCCGGGCCGTCTCTTCGCCCCGCGCGTGTTCGATAGCCCGGCAACGGTCTCCGCGACGCGATTCCGCGGACACAAGGTCGAATGCGAGTTCGCCTTCCGCGTCAGCCGGGACTTGCCGGTCCGAGGCCGCCCTTATACCCCCGAGGAAATCGCGGATGGCCTCGTGTTTCATCCCGCGGTCGAGCTGTCGGGCTCGCGGTATAGGTTCGGGACCGGCGGCCGCAAGCCGCGCACCCACGATGCGATCGCGGACAACGGCGCGGGAGGCGGGTTTGTATTCGGTCCTGCCATACTCGATTGGCACGGCCTTTCCTTCGGCGCGATACCGATCGTCGCCACGATCGATGGAGGCGCGCCGATCGAGGTCTATACCGGCGACTACCGCAGGGACCCGGTCGTCATCGTGACGGAGACCGCACACGATCTCGCTGCCCGCAGCATCGGGCTATCGGCGGGCGATTATGTCTCGACGGGCTCGCTCACCATGCCCACGCCGATCGCGCGCGGACAGACTTTGGTCGCGCGGTTCGGCAATCTCGCGACGATCCGCGTGACCCTCGAATAAACCGCGCCATCACGCCTTGACGCGAATGTTGACGCCTAAGATGCCGGAGGGCCGCACCATCAGGACGGCAATCAGCAGGAAGAAGGCGTAGATGTCCTTGTAGTTGCCCGAGAGATAGCCGGCACCGAGGCTCTCGGTCACGCCGACCAGGAGTCCGCCCAGCACCGCGCCGGGCAAGTTGCCGAAGCCACCCACTACGGCGGCGGCGAATGCCTTGATGAGGATCCCGGTCCCCATCAGGACCTCGACGTAATTGATGGGCCCGATCAGAACACCCGCGGCGGCGGCGAGCGCGCAGCCGATGCCGAACAGCACCGAGATCATCAGCGGCACGTTGATGCCCATGAGGTAGGCGATGTCCTTGTTGTAGGCGACCGCGCGCACCGCGAGCCCGAGCCGGGTGCGGCGCAGGAATTGATGCAGCCCGAGCATCAGGATGAGCGTGATCCCCACGATCCAGAGATAGGATTTCGGCAAGGTGATGTTGCCGAGCTCGATCGGCATGCCGAAGGAAACCGGCAGCGGCACGGCGCGCGCGCTCCAGATCAGGAACGCGATGTTCTGCAAGACCATGGAGATGCCGAAGCCCGCGATGATGATGCCCATGCCCGCGAAGGAGATGCCGCCGCCCTGCCGCGTGAGCCGCCGGTAGAACAGGCGCTCTATGGCGACCCCGATCAGACCCGTCAGCACCATAGAAACCAGGATCAGCAGCGGATAGCTGAGCCCGGTGTACTTGAGCACGGTGACGCCGATGAACGCGCCCAGCATGTAGATCTCGCCATGAGCGAAATGCACGATATCGAGCCCGGAATAGATGAAGGAGATGCCGAGCGCGACCAGGCCATAGACCATGCCGAGCGAGAGGCCCACGATGACGAGATCGGTGAAGTACTCCAAGCTCCCTCCCTCTTGCCCGATCGGCGCGAGCGTGCTCGATCAGCGATGCGCGGTCAGGCTCTCCCCGCGGTCGGCCACGGTGCCGCCGAGATAGGAGAGCCGGACATTGTCATCGTCGATGAGGCTCTCGGCAGGACCCTCGATATGGATGACGCCGTCGCGAATGACATAGGCGTACTGCGCCAGCAAGAGCGCCATGCGCACGTTCTGCTCCACCAGCAACAGCGTCATGCCTTCGCGGCAGATCCGCGCGATGATCCGAAAGATGTCGAGCACGACCTGGGGCGCGAGCGCGGCGCTGGGCTCGTCCAGCAGCATCATCTTCGGCTCCGACATGAGGCCGCGGCCGATGCAGAGCATTTGCAGCTGGCCGCCCGAGAGCACCGCCGCGTGCTGATGCCGGCGCTCTCTCAGTGCCGGAAAATACTCGTAGACCCGCTCCAGCATCCGCTTGAGCGCCGCGCGGTCGTTGCGCGCAAAGCCGCCGAGCCGCAGGTTCTCCTCCACGGTCATGGCGGGATAGGCCTCTTTGCCCTGGGTCACCTGAACCAGGCCGCGCCGCACGATGCGGTCGGGGCGCAGCCCATCGATCGGCTCGCCGTCGAAACGGACGCTGCCGCGCCACGGCTTCACCAGCCCCGAGATCGTCTTCAGCAGCGTCGATTTTCCGGTGCCGTTGCCGCCGAGGAGGGCCACGATCTGGCCGCGCGCGACCTTCAGCGAGACGCCGTTCAGGATCTGGACGCTGCCGTAACCGGCCTCGATCTTGTCCAACTCGAGCATTGGTGCCGTGCGCCCCAGACTCCGGTCGATTTCCCAATGGGATCAGGCTTAGAATTAGAAACGACTTGCCTGATGTCGTCCATCACGTTAACAGTTTTGTTGGTAGAAATGCAAAATCGGGGATAAACCCGCTTATCACCGATGAACGGTACAAAATAGGATAAAGGGAGGAAATTCGTGAGGCAGATCTTAATCCGGGCGGGCTTTGCCCTGCTCATGGCCGCCTTGCTCGGCCTCGGCGCACCGGCACGCGCGGAAGACGGCGTCATCCGCATCGGCATGACGCTGCGCATGATCGTGGAGAACGGGCTCAAGTACGGCCAGCTCGCCCGCGACGACTTGGCCGCGGTCAATGCGGCCGGCGGCATCAACGGCCACAAAGTCGAGATCACGCTGCTCGACGACGAGTGCAACGCGCAGAAGGGTGTCGCCAACACGACGCGCTTCATCGAGCAGGAGAAAGTTCACCTGATCATCGGCTCGGTCTGCAGCTCGGTGTCGCTGCCGATGGTGGACCTCACCGCCAAGGCGCAGGTCCCGCAGATCATCCCGTCCTCGACCGCGGAATCCATCACCGAGAAGGGCAGCGCCTGGGTGTTCCGCACCTCGGTCTCCGAGCGCTTCTACGCCGCGGTGCACGGCAAATATCTCGCCGAGAACGCTGGCAAGAAGGTCGCCTACCTCTATACGACGGACGGCGCCGGGATCTCCTTCGTGAACGAGTACAAGGATTTCATGAAGAGCACCTATCAGGTCGAGCCGCTGTTCATGGCGCAACAGCAGGAGACCGACCTCGATTTCCGCTCGAACCTCCTGAAGATCAAGTCGCTCGCTCCCGACGTGCTCGCGATCGGGGGCCAGTCGGATGCGATATCCCGCATCGTCGCGCAGGCAGTCGAGGTCGGCCTTCCCTCGAAGGTCGCGCGCGTTTCCGCCTCGGCCGCCTCCAACGCGCCGGTGCCGGAGACAGCGGGTGACGCGATCACCGGCCTCATCTTCGCGGCCGCCTTCGTCTGCACGGATCCGCGTCCCGAGGCCCAGGCCTTCGTCAAGATGGCGCAGGAAAAGTTCCAGACCCGCTGCCCCGATCACGACTGGGCCCAGGGCTACGAGACCGTCGAGATCGTGAAGCTCGCGCTTTCCAAGGCGAAGCTGAAGCTCACCGATGCCTCTCTCGCCGAGGACCGTACGGCGATCCGCGACGCGCTCGCCAGCATTCGTGATTACCAGGGCGTGGTGCCCGGCAAGATCAATTTCTGCGCCGATCCCACGCCGCAGTGCCGCGACGGCAATCGCAGCCCCATCCTGGTGCAGTACACCAAGGGCGGTAAGGACTACGATATGAAGGTGCTTGCTGCCGTGTCGTTCGAGCCGGATTTCGGTTTGAAGAAGTGACGGGGGCTTCTTAGTTGGTAAGTACGGTCGATAAAACGCCTCTCCGTCCGCTAGCGGGCGGAGTGGTCGCTAGCGCAGCGAGCGGGTGAGGTGGATCCCGATGGCGTCCGCAGCCGTGCCGCGGAAGCGCACCTCACCCTCCCAGCGCTGACGCGCTGGGCCCCTCTCTCGCCTCGCTTCGCGCGGAGAGGGACCTAAGAGTTCATCGCGGTGGAGACGAAGCCCTGAGCGAGCAAGCAACCGGCGGCGTGCCGATCCCTGTCGGGTTCGCAAAGCGCGTTCTCGCCGCGCATCCCGCCTTGCCGTGGGCGGCCGGCTTCGCGGTGCTGCTCGCGCTGCCGTTCCTGGTGCTGAACGGGTATCAGCAGTATTTGCTGAACCTCATCATGATCAACATCATCCTGGCGGTCGGCCTCAACATCGTGAAGGGCTTCGCGGGTCAGGTGAATGTCGGTCACCTCGCGCTTGCCGCCATCGGTGCCTACACGTCGGCCGTGCTCAGCACCAAGTTCGGCTTCTCGTTCTGGCTGGCGCTCCCGGCGGCCATGCTGGTAGCGGGTGCGGTGGGAGCTCTGGTGGGCGTGCCGTCGTTTCAACTCGAAGGCGCCTATCTCGCGTTGGCGACGCTGGGGCTCGCGGAATCCGTGCGCATCTTCATCGCCGTCACCGATTATCTCGGCGGCTCCATCGGCTACGGCGACATCCCGCCGCCCAGTATCGCCGGCTATTCCTTCGACACCTACTCAACCTACTATTACATCGTGATGCCGATCGCGGTGCTCGGCATCTACATCTCCTTCTGCATCCTGCGCTCGGACGTGGGACGCGCGTTCATGGCGCTGCGGGAGGATTCCCTCGCGGCGGCGGCGAGCGGCATCAATGTACGCAAGTACAAGGCGCTTGCCTTCGTCGTCAGCGCACTCTACGCGGGCTGCGCCGGCAGCCTCGCCGCGCACATGACGCCGGGTTACATCCACCCCGACGACTACAACATCACGCAGATGGTCACCATCATCCTGATGGTGGTGTTCGGCGGCCTTGGCCATGTCTGGGGCGGCGTCATCGGCGCGGTGCTGATCACCATCATCTACAATTGGACCCGCGCCTATTACCAGTACGAGCTCATCATTTTCGGCTTGATCGTCGTGTTCACCGTAATGTACATGCCGCGGGGGATCGGCGGCTACATCGATCGCTATTTCGCGTCCCGGCGCTTCGTGGCGCTTCGCAGGGCCAAAGGGCAGTGACGGCGATCCTCGAGATCGACGATGTCAGCAAGAGCTTCGGCGGCTTGGTGGCCGTCTCGCATGTCTCGATGGCGGTGAGCGCCGGCGAGATCCGCGGCGTGATCGGGCCGAACGGGTCCGGAAAGAGCACGCTCTTCAACCTGATCTCGGGCGTCTACAAGATCGATCCGGGCGGCCGCATCTCTTTCGCGGGCGAGGATGTCACCAACCGCGAGCCGCATGAGATCGCCCGGCGCGGTGTCGCACGCACGTTCCAGTTGTTGCGAATCTTCGCGGACATGTCGGTGATCGAGAACCTGCTCGTGGGCACGCACGCGCACATCGGCTACGGCACGGCTGCCGCGCTCATGGGCCTCGGCGGCGTGCGGGCGGAGGAGCGCCGGCTCCGGCAGGAGATGATGGAGCTGCTCGCCTTCATCGGCCTTGTCGACTACGCCGAGATGCCCGCCGGAGACATGTCCATCGGACAGCGCCGGCTGCTGGCGCTCGGCCGCGCCATGGCGATGCGACCCAAGCTGCTGATGCTCGATGAGCCCGCGGCAGGGCTCTCGCCCGTCAATGTCGACAAGCTCCTGTCCACCGTGCTCTCGCTCAAGGAGCGTTTTGGACTCACCGTCATCATCATCGAGCACGTGCTCAAGCTGGTGATGGAGAGCTGCGACATCGTTACCGTGCTCGATCACGGCGAGAAGATCGCGGAGGGACCGCCGGCCCAGGTGAAGGACGACCACCGCGTGATCGAGGCCTATCTGGGCAAGGAGATGGACGACACCGAGGTTCGTGCATTTCTGAGGGCCTCCTGATGACGGGATTCGAGCGTCCGCACGTGCTGATCGTCGGCGGCGGCGCGATGGGCGGGCTGTTCGGCGGGTTGCTGGCAGAGAACGGCCTCGACGTGACGCTGCTCGACGTCTGGCGCGAGCATGTGGCGGCGATCGCGGAGCGCGGTTTGCGAATCGTTGGTTACGGCGGCGATCGCACAGTCAAGCTCAAGGCCACGACCGATGCGGGGACGATCGACAACGCCGACGTCGTGCTGTTCCAGTGCAAGGCCTTCGCCAACGAGACGGCGGCGCGGAGCGTGAGGCATCTCTTCGAGGGGCCGGCCGTGGCGGTCAGCTTCCAGAATGGCCTCGGCAATGAGCAAGTGCTGGCGGGCATCCTGGGCGCGGAGCGGGTGCTGGGCGGGCTCACGGCCCAGGCCGGGCTGGTGGAGGCGCCGGGCGTGGTGCGGAATTTCGGCGACCTTCCGACCTATGTGGGCGAGCTCAAGGGCGGGCTCTCGGAGCGCGCGCAGGCGATCGCCGACGCCTTCTCCCGGCACGGCCTGCCGACCCATGCCAGCGCCGACATCATGCGCGACAAATGGAAGAAGCTCCTCGGCAATGTGGGACTGAGCGCGATTTCCGGCGCCACCGACCTGCGCTCGGTCGACATCATGGCGGTGCCGGAGCTGCGCACCGTGGTGCTCCGCGCGGTGGATGAGGCCGCGGCGGTGGCGCGCGCGTTCGGCATCGATCTCGACGTCGCCGAGGCGCGCGAGGTCCTGCTGAAGCTCACGAACCCCGCCGGCGGCGGTACGGGCACCAGCAAGTCTTCGCTGCGCGCCGATCTCGCCAATCGCCGTCCGACCGAGGTCGACTACATCTACGGCTCCGTTGCCAGGCTCGGCCGGGAGCACAATGTCCCCACGCCCACTCTCGATACACTCATCGGCATCGTGAAGGGCCTGGAGTCGCAGTATCTGCAGAAACACCGCGACTGAACGTGCGACGTATGCCGCTCAATAAATTCACGTCAGCCGATAACGCGGTCGCTCTGATCCGCGACGGCGACACCGTGGCGCTGATCGGCGGCGGCGGCGGCCTTGTCGAGGCATCGTGCCTATTTACCGCTGTCGAAAAGCGATTCCTCACCACCGGCCATCCCCGCGATCTCTTTGTCGTGCACGCGCTCGGCATCGGCGACCGCAAGACCCGCGGCATGAACTGCTTTGCCCATGAGGGCATGGTACGTCGCGTGATCGGCGGGCATTGGGTGTGGTCGCCCCGCATGCAGGCGCTGGCGCGCGACGAGAAGATCGAGGCTTACGTGCTGCCGGGCGGCGTCACCATGCAGCTCTTCCGCGAGATCGGCGCGGGGCGGCCGGGGCTCTTTACCCATGTGGGTCTCGGCACGTTCGTGGATCCGCGCCTCGAAGGGGGCCGCCTCAACAAGCGCGCGCGGGAAGACTTGGTCGAGGTCGTGGAGGTCGCGGGCCGGGAGTTCCTGCGCTACAAGCCGTTCCCGGTGAATGTGGCGTTGATCCGCGGCTCGGCCGCAGACGCGCACGGCAACATCTCGCTCGAGCAGGAGCCGGCCAACCTCGACATCTACGCGGCGGCGCTCGCCGCGCACAATTCCGGCGGCACGGTGATCGCGCAGGTGCGCAACGCAGTCGACGTCGGCAGCCTGCCCGCGCGCGCGGTGCGGGTGCCCGGCGTCCTCGTCGATGCCGTCGTGGTCGATCCCGAGCAGCGCATGACCTACGACATCGTCCACGATCCCTCGCTTTCGGGCGAGCGCCGCGCTCCGGTGCCGCTGGAGCCGCCGCAGCCCTTCACCGTCCGACAGGCGATCGCGCGCCGGGCCGCGATGGAGCTCGCCGATGGAGCCGTCATCAACTACGGCTTCGGTATTCCCGATGCCGTCGCCAAGCTGGTGGCCGCGCGCGGCGAGCTCGACCGCTACTGCCAGACTATCGAGCACGGCACCTACGGCGGCACGCTGCTCGACGGCACGCTCTTCGGCTTCGCGCGCAATCCCAGCGCGATGATCGACGCGCCCTCGCAGTTCGACTTCTACTCGGGCGGCGGCCTCGATATCGCCTTTCTCGGTTTCGGCGAGGTCGACGCCAAGGGACACGTCAATGTCTCGAAACTCGGCGGCCTCCCGATCGGGCCCGGCGGCTTCATCGATATCGCGCAGAACGCCCGCAAGGTGGTGTTCTGCGGCACCTTCGATACCAAGGGCACGGAGATCAAGACCGGGGACGGCAAGCTCGCGGTGCTCCGCCAGGGCGAGGTCAAGAAGCTCGTGCGCGCCGTGGAGCAGATCACCTTCTCCGGCACCGAGGCCCTCCGGCGCGGTCAGCAGGCGATCTACGTGACCGAGCGCGCGGTGTTCCGCCTGACTCCGGACGGCATCTTGCTCGAGGAGATCGCACCCGGCGTGGACCTCCGGCGGGACGTGCTGGAGCGCATGGATTTCGCGCCGCTGCTGCCGCGCGATCCCGCGATCATGCCGTCAGAGTGCTTCAGCGCGTAAGGAGATGACATGGCACCGCTTCGGATCGGAGTGATCGGCGCCGGGCTGATCGGCCGCCGGCATCTTACGGTTTTGCTGAGCGACGAAGCCTATACGGTCGGCGGCATCGCCGATCCCGCGCCCGCGGCAGCGGATCTGGCCCGGCAGCATGACTGGCCCTACTACGCTGACTATCGCCGCATGCTGGTGGAAGCGCGCCTCGATGGCGTCATCGTGGCCACGCCCAACCAACTCCATGTGCCCGCGGCATTAGCCGCGATCGAGCGCAAGCTGCCGGTGCTGGTGGAAAAGCCGATCGCGGACTCCGTCACGGCTGCGCTCGAGCTGGTCGCGGCGGCCGAGAGGGCGCGGGTGCCGGTGCTCGTCGGGCATCATCGGCGGCATAATCCCATCATGCGCAAGGCGGCGGAGTTGATCGGCGCCGGCGGCGTCGGGGCGGTGACGGCGGTAACCGGCGTCTGGCTCAGCCGCAAGCCGGACGATTATTTCAAGGTCGCTTGGCGGCGCGAGGCGGGCGGCGGGCCCGTGTTGATCAACGCCATCCACGACATCGATTGCCTTCGCATGTTCTGCGGCGAGATCGAGAGCGTTCAGGCCGCGACCTCTGGTTTCGCGCGCGGCTTCGCGGTCGAGGACACCGCCGCCGCGGTGATCCGCTTCGAGAGCGGGGCGCTCGGCACGCTCACCGTCTCCGATGCGGTCTCCGCGCCCTGGAGCTGGGAGTGGACCTCCGGCGAGAACCCGTTTTATCCCCGGGAGTGGCAGGACTGTTTCTTGATCGCGGGGACCAAGGGCTCGCTCGCGGTCCCCTCCCTCGATCACTGGTGGCACGAGGCCGGCCAAGGCTGGGGCGATCCGCTCACGCGCCGGCGAATCCCGGTGACGCCTGCCGATCCCTACGTCGAGCAAATGCGCAATTTCGCCGCCGTGATCCGCGGCGAGGCCGCGCCGGTCGTCAGCGGCGCCGAGGGCGCCCGCACGCTCGCGGCTACCATGGCGATCAAGGAGTCCGCCGCGAGCGGGCGGCCTGTCCGCATCGCGGACATGCTGAAGGGCTAGAGCATTTTCCGCCGAAGTGGATGCCGGTTCGGCGCAGAAAATGCGACCAAACCAAAGAATCTAGAGCATGTTCCGATTCGACTTAATCGGAACATGCTCTAGTGTTGTGATTCAGAAGTTTGGCGGATTACGGTTTGGACTTCTGCGAGTTTTAGGTTTGCGAGGCAGAAGCGCTTGATGCTGCTGAGGATGTCATCTGCGGACTTGGTCCATCGAAAGGGCTTGGGTTTGGCATTGAC
>DATNIT010000321.1:0-13063 GCA_035604335.1 Allostellaceae bacterium
CAGAACGAGCGGATCTCGCGCCGCGCCTGATAGCGCGCCCCTGCTCCGCCATCGAAGCCCTCGAAGGATGGCGGATGCAAAAACAGGGTCTTCATCATGCGGCGCTGTCTCCTTCGAGGGTGAGTTGCCCTTGGCGGTCGACATGAAACTTGCGATCGCGCCAAGCCACGGTTCGGGTGCAGTAGCTTGCGATGAACACGCCGAACGACAGGAGATCGCGCAAGGGTACGAGCCACAGCGGGCTGGCCTCGAGGCCGAGAGCGCGATCGACGGCGCGCACCATAGCAAAGCGCCCCAACAATGCAACGGCGAGCACCCCCAGGGATAGCCAGCCGAATCCGGCGAGACAGGCGCCCACGAGGGCGAGGGCGATCGGGTGCGTCACGAGCGACCCCAAATAGCCCCAGGGGGCCACGCCCCGAATCGTGAGAGCCCAACGAAGCTCGTGCCGGAACAAGGCCTTGAGCGAGGGCTCGCTGATCCAGTCGTCGATGATCAGGTTGGAGACCACGATGCGCTTGCCCAGCCGGCGGACCGCCGAGCCCAATGCGTTGTCGTCCGCGAGTGCGTCGGCCACCGCCTCGAAGCCGCCGATGGCGCCCAGCGTCTGGCGCGTCATGCCGATGCTGGCGCCGAAGCATCCCTGGCCCGGCCGAAGCGTCTCGCCGAGCACGGCCTGGGGCAAGAAGGCATGATTGATGTACTGCGCGCCGAGCACGGAGGGGAGGCTCGGATCCGCCGGCCGGCCTCGATAGAGCGACGTCACCAGCCCGACGCCGGCGTCCTCGAGCGGCGCGGTCACGGTCGCCAGGAAATTGGGCGGCACGCGCATGTCGCTGTCTACCATGACCAAGCGGTCATGCTGCGCCGACGGCAGCATGTTCATGAGATTGGCGACCTTGAGATTTCCGCCTCGCCGGGTGGCATCCACCACCAGCGCGGTCGGGACCCGCGGCCGCTCGCGCTTCAGGCGTTCGACCACGGGAATCGCCGCATCCGCGGGATCCTGCACGCCACAGACGATCTGAAACTCCGGATAATGCTGGTCGGCGAACGATAGCAAATTGTCGAGCAGGCCGGGATCCTGCCCGCACAGGGGCTTCATCACGCTGGCCGGCGGCTGAATCGGGCTAGTCGACAGGGGACGCCGTGTGAAGCGGATAACAACCGCTGTAGCTGTTGCAAGATAGACACACCCAAACAAAGAACTGACTTCAATGAGGATGCTAAGAATTTTTAATACGTATGGTGACATGCTATGATTTATCAGCGGTTTCGGGTTTACCTGGGCCGTACTTGAGGGGGCGCTGAGCCTTGAAAATGCTGTTGCATTCACTGTCCGCATTGTCAACCATGCGGCGCTCCGCGGTTGAGCGCCCAATACCTAGCGCCAAGAAGTTGGAAGAGGTGCAGAACGTGTCTAAGCCTCGGTGGCTCCGGTTGGGCGCACTGATGGGATTGATGCTGGCGGTGTCCGCATGCGCGACGCCTCCGAGCGATCCCGTTGCCAAAGCGGAATTCGACAAGACCAACGATCCCCTGGAGCCGATGAATCGGAAGATTCTCGACTTCAACCTGTTTCTGGACCGCATTCTGATCAAGCCTGTCGCGGAAGGCTACCGCTGGGTCGTGCCGGAATATGGGCGCAATCGGCTGCGCAATTTCCTCGATAATCTCGGCGAGCCCGTAATCTTCATCAACGACACGCTGCAGGGCGAGCTCGGCCGCGCGAACACCACCGCGGGTCGCTTCCTGTTCAACTCGACCTTCGGAATCGGCGGGATATGGGATCGCGCGAGCCAGATCGGAATGGAAAAGCAGACCGGCGACTTCGGACAGACCCTGTATTCCTGGGGTGTGCCGGACGGCCCCTATCTCGTCCTGCCGATTCTGGGTCCATCCAATCCGCGCGACGCCGTCGGGCTCGCCGTCGATTCCTATATGGATCCGTTCTATTGGGGCTTGACCGTTCATTACGGTGCGACCAACTCGGGACTCTATCGCTGGATCGTGACTGGCGTCGACGAGCGCTCGCGCAACATCGAGAGTTTCGACGAGATCCAGAAGAACGCCATCGACCTCTATGCGCAGCTGCGCAGCCTCTGGCGTCAACACCGCGCGGCCGAGCTTCGCCATGGCGAGCCGGCGCCGCCGGAGGACGAGGACCTCTACACCGACCCCGCGCTCAAGAAGCCGTAGCGGCGGCTCGGCCCTCGCGCAGTCCGCGCGGGGGCTTCGGCTTGGCGCAGCAAGAGCAATCGCAATAGCCTAGGCGCTCACGCCGATTTCTTGAGATCGGCGGCGCGGGTCTGGATAAGCTGGACGAGCGCGTCCGCGCCGTCGCGCCGCAGCACCGCGGAGAACTCCGAGCGGCGGGTGGCGAGCTCGCTCACCGTGCCCTTCAGGTAGACGTCGAGAATCTGCCAACCCGCGTCGCCGTCGCGCATGAGGTAGTTGAGCACCACGGCCTCGCCGCTGGTCTGCACGAGCTTCGTATTGACGATGAGCCCGCCGGAGGTCGGCGTGGGATTGGGATCAACGTCGAACTGCTCGCCGGAGTAGCCGTCGAAACGCGCGGCGTAGGTGGAGACGCTGAGGTCCGAGAAGGCGGCGGTCAGGCTCTTCTGCTCCTCGGGACTCAGCTTCTGCCAGTCCGGCCCGACGGAAAGCCTGGTCATCAGCGGCAGGTTGAAGGCTTTGTGGATGGCGGGATCGAGCTTCTCGTACCGGCCCTTGAGGCCCAGCGTCTTCGCCTGCTGCATGACGGAGAGCAATGTGTCGTAGAAGCCCTTGATCGTGTCGACGGCGGGCGCGGCGGCGCGACTCGACGATACCGGCAGCACGGTCAGCACCACGCCTGCCGGGAGGATGCGGAGGATTGAGCGGCGGTTCATCATGCGCTAACGGATTGCTCCTGTGTTTTTTTCCGGGGGCCACCGCGCAAAGGTAGTGGCAAGGATGTGGCGCGCGTTCGCCTGCGCCTACGTCCGGCGCTCGATCACGAACCGCGCGGCATGGCGCAGAAGGTCGGCTCTCTGCTCGAATAAATCAAGGTGGGCCACCGCCTGCCGGACCAGGAGCTCCGCCTGATCGCGAGCCCGCTCGACACCGAGTATGGAGACGAATGTGGCCTTGCCGGCGGCCACGTCCTGGCCCACGGGCTTGCCAGTCTCGCCCGCGCTCCCCTCGACGTCGAGGAGGTCGTCGGCGATCTGGAAGGCAAGGCCGAGATCGTGCGCATAACCCCGCAGCGCCAGCCGCACCTCGGTCGAGGCCTTCGCCAGGATGGCGCCGGACTCGCACGCGAAGGCGATGAGGGCGCCGGTCTTGAGGCGCTGCAGGCGCGTGATGGCCCCGATATCGAGGCTGCGGTTCTCGGCGATGAGATCGATCATCTGGCCGCCGACCATGCCGCTCGATCCCGCGGCCTGCGCGAGCGTGCTCACGAGCTCGCAGCGCACGGCGGGGTCGCCATGCGTATCCGGATGCGCGAGGACCTCGAAAGCGAGCGTCAAGAGTCCGTCGCCCGCGAGCACCGCCGTCGCCTCGTCGAAGGCCTTGTGGCAGGTCGGCCGCCCGCGGCGGAGATCGCTGTCGTCCATCGCGGGCAGATCGTCGTGGACCAGCGAATAGGAGTGCACCAGCTCGATCGCCGCGGCCACCTGCAGCGCGCCGCGCTCCGACACGCCGAAGAGCCGCGCGCTTGCCAGCACCAGGAACGGCCGCAGGCGCTTGCCCGGCGCCAGGGCCGCGTATCGCATCGCCTCGAAGACGCGCGCCTCGAGGCCCTCGGGTACCGCGATCAGTCGATCGAGCGCGGCATCGGTCAGCTTGGCGGCGCCGGCCAACGCCTCGGCGAACGAGGTGCCGGCCGGCCAAAGACGCTCAATCAAGGGCGGCCGGCTCCGTCCTGGCCGAGCCGTCGGGCGCGATGACGATCTTGTCGACGCGCGCCTGCGCCTCGCGAAGCTTCGCCTCGCAATGCCGCTTCAGCAGCGTGCCGCGCTCGTAGGATTGAATGGCATCGTCGAGCTTGCCGGTGCCGCCTTCGAGGCGTTTGACGATCTGCTCGAGCTCCTGGAGCGCCTCCTCGAAGCTCAGCTTAACGATGTCCGCTGGCACTTGTGGTTCGGCCAAGACCCCTCCAGGTTTGAGCCGCGCACTCTATGGGCGTGCCTCCCCGTCGGCAAGCGCCCGGTCAGGCGGCCATCAAGGCGCGCACATGGGCGGCGGCGCTGGCCCCCAGCGCGGCCAGGTCGTAGCCCCCTTCGAGGGTCGATACCAGGCGGCCGCCCGCGTGCCGCTCCGCGCACTCGAGCAGCCGCTCGGTGACCCAGGCATAGTCGTCCTCGACCAGCATCAGCTGCGCGAGCGGGTCGCGGCGATGGGCGTCGAAGCCCGCGGATACCATGACGAGATCGGGCGCGAAGGCATCGAGCGCGGGCAGGATCGAGGCCTCGACGCCGCGGCGGAACTCGGCGGAGCCGGCCATTGGCGGCAGCGGCACATTGACGATGTTGCCGACCCCGCGCTCGCTGCGCGCGCCGGTGCCGGGGTAGAGCGGCGATTGGTGGGTCGAGGCGTAGAACAGCGATGGATCGCGCTCGAACATCGCCTGAGTGCCGTTGCCGTGATGCACGTCGAAGTCGACGACGGCGACCCGGGCGAGTTTGTGCACGGCGCGGGCGCGCGCCGCGCCGATACTGACATTGTTGAAGAGGCAGAACCCCATGGCGCGATCGGGCTCGGCGTGGTGGCCGGGCGGCCGGACCGCGCAGAAGGCATTGCTGGCCTCGCCCGAGATCACGGCGTCGACCGCGGCGACCGCGGCGCCGGCCGCCCGCAGCGCGGCCTCGCCCGAGCCCGGAGAAAGAATGGTATCGGCGTCGACGGCGGCATAGCCGGTCTCGGGCACCGCGGCCAGCATAGCATCGACGAAATCGCGGGGGTGAACGCGGGCGATGTCCTCGAGGTCGGCGGACGGCGCCTCGCGCCGGCCAAGAGCCGCGAATTCGGGCGCCTCGAGCGCCGCCAGGACGGCGCGCAACCGAGCCGGAGATTCCGGATGGAACTCCCCGGGGTCATGCTCGAGGCAGGCGGGATGCGTGAAGAGAAGGGTCGCCATCCGGGCTCCGAGGGCAGGTGTGACCCCGCGAGTGTGGCATACCCTCAGGCTGCCACGCCACGCCCGCGCGTGCGGCAATGGTTATGCTTGCGGCGGCGCCAGCGCTGCCGGCAATATTGGCCGTTCGGCTCGGACCAAGACCGGGCACAAAAAAGGTGACGAGACCAACAATGAGAATGGAAACGCCCAGGCGCCTCGGTATCGCGGTGCTCCTGATGGGCGCGCTCTTGATTTCGCCAGCCGTCGCCGCGGTATCGGACCCGCCCTTGGCGCTGCGCGCCGGCAAAGGGGACAGCCCCTATCACGCACTCGCGATCGAGCTGGTGGCCGCGCTCAACCAGCCCGGCAGCGACGTGCCCGCCATCGCCGTGGAGGAGAGCCAGGGGTCGGTCCAAAACGTCATAGATTCGGCGCACGACGCGACCGCCCACCTCTTCACCGCGCCGCCCAACGTGATCAGCGACGCCAAGCGCGGCAACAAGCCCTATGGGAAGAATCCCCGCTACGGCGACGTCCGCGCGCTGTTCCCGATCCCGTTCCAGACCATGCATTGGGTGGTACGGAAGGACAGTGACATCAGGACCTTCGCCGACCTCGCCGGCCATCCGTTCGTCCCCGGGCCGCGCGGGAGTTTCGCCGAGCAGCAGACCGCCACCGTGCTCAAGCTCCTCGGCCTCGCGGACCGCGCCCAATTGATCGATATCGACAGCGGTGCCGTCGGCTCGGCGCTCGGCAGCAAGCAGATCGCGGGCTTCTCGACCTCGGGCTCCTATCCGATTGCCGGGATCAAGGCTCTTGCCGGGACAACCCCGATCCGGCTGCTCTCGCTCACGCCCGATCAGGCCAAGCAGGAGCGCGTGAGCGATGGCACGACGGTCGCCGCGATCATTCCAAAAGACACCTACCCCGGCGTCAGCGAGGACATCATGACCGTGGCCCTGCCCGCCGGCATCTACACGACGCGCCGGCTCAACACTGCCAGCGCCTACCGGATCACCAAGGCATTCTGGACCAATCTGGCCGCGCTCGCCCAGGACGCACCCGCTTGGCGCGCGGTGACGCCGGACCTGCTCGCCGCATTGGGAACCAAGCTCCATCCCGGAGCGCTCAAGTACTACCGCGAGGCCGGCATCGACGTGCCCGCCGCGCTCCGCTAGGCCCCGCCCATGACCCCGGATTTCCTGATCATCGGCGGCGGCATCGCGGGCGCCTCGGCCGGCTATTTCCTCGCCGAGCGCGGCCGCGTCGTGCTGCTCGAGCGCGAGGAGACGCTCGGGTACCACTCGACCGGGCGCTCCGCCGCTCTCTACACGGAGACCTACGGCAACGCGGCGATCCGCGCGCTCACGGTTTGCAGCGGGCCGTTCTTCCGCAACCCGCCCGCGGGCTTCACCGAGCATCCCGTGCTGACCCCGAGGGGCGTGCTGATCGCGGCGCCGCCGGAGGGCGAGGCGAAATTTCAGGCGGCGCTCGCCGAGGCTCAACGCTACGCGCCGGCGGTGCGCGCGGTTTCCCAGAGCGAGGCCTTGCGCTTCTGTCCCGTGCTGCGTCCGGACTGGTTCCGCTTCGCCTTTCACGAGCCCGACGCCATGGACATGGACGTCCACGCCATCCATCAAGGATTTCTCCGGGGACTGCGGGCGCGCGGCGGCACGGTCGTGACGGGCGCCGAGGTTCGGGCCATCGCGCGACAGGGCGCGACCTGGACCGTGACCAGCGCGGCCGGCGAGTTCAGCGCGCCGATCGTGCTCAACGCGGCCGGCGCGTGGGCCGACGAGGTCGCGAAGCTCGCGGGCGTGCGGCCGGTCGGGCTGGTGCCGAAACGGCGCACGGCCTTCATCATCGATCTGCCCGCCGGCACCGATGCCGCGCCCTGGCCGATCGTCGCCGATGTCGACGAGACGCTCTACTGGAAGCCGGAGGCGGGCCGCCTGCTGGTCTCGCCGGCCGACGAGACCCCGATGCCGCCCTGCGACGTGCAACCCGACGAGATCGACATCGCCGAGGCCGCCCACCGGCTGGAGACGCGCTCCCGGCTCACCGTCACCCGCGTGGTGCGAAAGTGGGCGGGGCTCAGGAGTTTCGTGCGGGACAAGACGCCGGTGGTGGGTCACGCGCCGGAAGCGCCAGGGTTCGTCTGGCTCGCGGGCCAGGGCGGCTACGGCATCCAAACCTCGCCCTCGATGGGCCGCGTCGCCGCCGCGCTCGCGACCGGCTCCGACCTTCCGCCCGACCTGGCCGCGCGCGGATTGACGCCAACCGACCTGCTCCCCGACCGGCTCTACTCCTGATCGCAGCGAGACACCCGTGACGACGGATTTTCTGATCATCGGCGGCGGCATGGCCGGCGCGTCAGCCGCCTATTTCCTCGCGGAGCGCGGCCGCGTCCAGCTGCTGGAGCGCGAGGATGCGCCGGGCTACCACACCACCGGCCGCTCCGCCGCGACCTTCACCGAGAACTACGGCACGCCAGCCGTGCGCGGGCTCGTGCAGGCCGGCGCCGATTTCCTGCGCCATCCCCCGGCGGGGTTCAGCGAGGCGCCGCTGATGCATCCACGCGGCTGGATCACGGTCGCGCCGCCCGGCCAGGAGAAACGGCTCGAGGAGAGCTCCGAGGCGGCCCTGCGCGCGATCCCGACCATGCGCATGATCGATCGCAAGGAAGCGCTGGCGCTGTGCCCGCTCCTCAAGCCGGATTACATCGGCGCGGCGCTCTACGAGCCCGATGCGATGGACCTCGACGTCGACGCCATTCACCAGGGCTTCCTGCGGGGAGTGCGCGCCCGCGGCGGGAGCATCGCGACCGGCGCCGAGGTGAAATCGCTCGCGCGACGCGACGGCGTCTGGGAAGCCACGACGAGCGCCGGGACTTTTTCCGCGCCCGTGGTGCTCAACGCCGCCGGCGCGTGGGCCGACGAGATCGCCGAGCTCGCGGGCACGCGGCCGGTGGGGCTGGTGCCCAAGCGCCGCACGGCTTTCACCGTCGATCCGCCGGCGGGCCACGACCCCAGCCGCTGGCCGTTCGTCGATGACTTCCGAGGGCTCGTCTATTTCAAGCCGGAGGCCGGCCGGATCCTGGTGTCGCCCATGGACGAGACGCCCTCGCCGCCCTGCGATGCCCAGCCGGAGGACATCGACGTGGCGGAAGCGGTGTCGCGCCTCGAGGAGATCGCCGAGATCGAGGTGAAACGCGTGGTGCGCAAATGGGCGGGGTTGCGCAGCTTCGTCAGCGACCACACGCCGGTGGTCGGGCCGGTGCCGGAGGCGCCCGGTTACATCTGGCTCGCCGGTCAAGGCGGCGTCGGCATCATGACTTCGCCCGCCTTGGGACGCCTCGCCGCGGGTTTGGCGGCGGGAGACGCGTTTCCGTCCTGGCTGACGGCGTTGGGCGTCCGCGCCGAGCAGCTACTGCCGGGGCGGCTCGTGGGCTGAGGCTTCGCGCTCGCGCCCGAGTGCCACGCCATAGGCCAGCAGCAAGCCCCAGCCCAGGATCATCAGGCTGCCGCCCACCGGCACGACGACGGTCAGCATCGGCGACGCGCCCGCGGCGAGGAGATAGAGCGCGCCGGCGAACAACGTCACGCCGAGCGCCAGGCTGCCGCCCGCGGCGGCGAGCAGCCCGCGCGCGAGCTTTCGCGCCGGAGCGGGAAACGCGCCCAGCGCCAGAAGTGCCACGGCGTGCGGCAAGCCATAGCGAACCGCGGTCTCGGCCAGCAGCACTTGCGGTGCCGCCTCCGTCCAGACGTGCTGCACGGCGGCACCCACGGCCACCGCCGCGAGGCCGTTGAGCCCCGCCGCCACAATCCACCATCGCCGCATGCACCGGTCCCCGCTGTTTCTTGGTCAGCGTCTTACCGCATCGGGGCGAGCCGTGCATCACTCGCGAAGTCGGAATCGCCACGGAGGCGCGAGAATCCTCTGCTGGCGTCCTTGGTGCCTTGGCGGTAAACCTTGAGCCACCAAGGCGCCAAGCCGCCAAGAAGCAATCCGGCCGCGAGGCAAACCCGAACCTCCGTGCCCTCCGTGTCTGCGTGGTGACTCTTTCCCTTGCTGTGGCGCTCGGCCGCGGCGGCCCCATGATCGACCCCGGACGATGAGCCGCGCGCCCATGTGGGTCCGCGCGCTCGGCGTTACCCTGCTCATGCAGGTGGTGAGCGCGTTCCTGGCGCAGGCGATGCCGGTGATCGGGCCGACGCTGACGAATGCCGCGGGCGTGCCGCCGGAGCAGGTCGGGCACCTCTCCTCGATCATCTCGCTCGGCACGCTGTGGTTTCTGGTGAGCGGGCACATTCTGCTGCCGCGCTGGGGCGCGGTGCGGGTGCTCCAGCTCGGCGCGATCATGGGCGCCGTGGGCGCGGTGCTGGGGGTCGGCGGATCCTGGACAATGATGCTGGCGGCGGCCTTGATCATGGGGCTCGGCTATGGGCCGGCACCGCCCGCGGGCAGCGACATCCTGATGCGGCACGCGCCGCGCGCCCGGCGCGCGCTCATCTTCTCGATCAAGCAGGCGGGCGCGCCGCTGGGCAGCGCCATCGCCGGCTTGTTGCTGCCGGCCATCGTCGCGGCGTCGAGCTGGCGCTGGGCGCTGATCGTCACCGCCGTCATCTCCGCGGCGCCGGCCTTCCTGGTGGAGCCCTGGCGGGCCGAGATCGACAGCGAGCGGCCGCCGGTGCCGGCCTCCGGCAACATCGTCGCGGAGCTGTTCTCGCTGCGCGCCGCCATCCTGCCGTTCCGCGTCATCGCGTCTCGCCGCGCGCTGCTCTGGCTCGCCGGAACCAGCTTCACCTTCGCCAGCGTCCAGGGCTGTCTCTTCAGCTTCTACGTGACCTATCTCAACACCGCCCTCGGCATGAGCCTGACGGCCGCGGGAACCGCCTTCGCGGTGCTGCAGGTCGCCGGCATGGGCGCGCGCGTCGCCATGGGGTTCCTGGCGGACCGGTTGGGCTCCGGGGTTCGAGCGCTGATCCTGCTGGGCCTGGGCTCCTCCCTCGCGGGGATCCTGACGGCGAGCCTCGCCCTCGACTTGCCCGAAGCCGCCGTGCTCGCGATCAGCTTCGTCGTCGGCTGTATCGGCGTCAGCTGGAACGGCGTCTTCCTGGCGGAAGTGGCGCGGCTTGCGCCCGAGGGCCGGGTGAGCGAGGCGACCTCGGGCACCATGCTCATCACGTTCCTGAGCTATGTCGTGGCGCCAGCGGCCTTCAGCGCGGCGATCCCGCTGGTCGGCGGCTACGCTCCGTGCTTCCTCTTCGTCGCGGCCTTGCCGCTGATCTCCGTGGGGATGCTCCTGCGCATCCGGAAGATGATGGACGGCGAAGGCTGAGCTATACCAGGGGCCGTCCAGCCACGTGAGGAGGCTCCCATGCCCAGCTTCGACATCGTCTCGCGCGTCGACATGGCCGAGGTGGACAACGCGCTCGCGGGCGTCATGCGCGAGATCGCGACGCGCTTCGACTTCAAGGGCAGCCAGTCCTCCGTGAAGCGCGAGGAGGCCGGGCTCACCGTGGTGGCCGACGACGCGCTCAAGCTCAAGCAGATGCAGGAGCTGCTCAAGGGCCACCTCACCCGCCGCAAGATCGACGCGGGCGTGCTGGATTTCGCCGAGCCCGAGAAGGCCTCGGGCAACACGCTGCGCCAGGCGGTCAAGCTCCGCCAAGGCATCGACCGCGAGCTCGCCAAGAAGCTCGTGCAGTCCATCAAGGACAGCAAGCTCAAGGTACAGGCCTCGATCCAGGGCGACGAGCTCCGCGTCTCCGGCAAGAAGCGCGACGACCTGCAGGCCGCCATGGCCGGCATCCGCGCCCTCAAGCTCGAGCAGCCCGTGCAGTTCGTGAATTTCCGGGACTGAGACGTTCTCCCGCAGAAACCGCTCCTCAGAATGGTCATGCGCGTGCTTGTCACGCGCATCCACATGTTCTCGTGCAGCCAAGAAGCCACGTGGATCGCCGGAACAAGTCCGAACAAGTCCGGCCATGACGGCCAGGAAGGCGCATCAACGGTTGCGATTCCAGGGCTAGACGAAGCCGCTCCAGCCACCGCCCTTGATCGCGCCCATCCGACCCGCTAGATAAAGCCCTCGCTCCGGGTCCCCATCGTCTAGAGGCCCAGGACGGCGCCCTCTCACGGCGCAAACCGGGGTTCGAATCCCCGTGGGGACGCCAATTAGCTAAGGGGGCTTATGGTGCGATCCCGCGCGTCGAGATTGATCACCCGCGCGTTGAGATTGATAATATTTACGGCTTTTTCGGCTCTTTCTGCAGTCGCAAGCGCACAAGCACCTGGGGCAGTCGTCCCGGCCGGTAGAATGGCCTTTCCTCCGGCCGCTCGCGGGATCTATGTGTGGCCGTACGACTGGGCGGTCAAGAAAGGCGACTTCGACAAGGCCCTTGCCATTCCGGGCGTTGCCGGAGTCGGCGTGCACCTCACCTGGTCGGAGATCTCGCCCGCGGTCAAGAAGTACGACTTCACGGCGATGGACCGCCAGCTCGCGGTGGCGCGTTCGCGCCATCTAACCGTAGAGCTCGCGGTCTCGGCGGGCCAGGGCATTCCGGATTGGATGTTCACGCCGCCTCCGGCCGGTCTGGGTCTCCAGCGCCTCGATTTTGAAATCACGTACCACGGCGGCGTGGAGCCCTGCCACAAGGTCTCGATGCCCGCGCCCTGGGATCCCAGGTACCAGGACGCGTTCGCTGACATGCTGGCGCAGCTCTCCGCGCATCTGCACTCCACGGGCTACGACCGCGACGTGGCCGTGATCAAGCTCACCGGCATCAACACCCTCACCGAGGAACTCGCCCTACCCAACGAGAATCCCGCCGATTCGCGCAATCCGAACCCATGCGTGACGGACAGCCCACGCATCTGGGCGACTGCCGGGTATCGACCCTCGCTCGTTATCCGCGCCATGAGAGGGATCGCCGCGTCGTTTCAGCGCTCCTTCCCGGACAAGCTGGTAACCCTCCCAATCATAGTCCTGGGGGCCTTCCCGCCCATCGGCGAAGACGGGCGGCCGATCCCACGGTTCGAGGCAATCGGACTCAACAACAAGCTTCTCGACGACCTTGTGCGTACAGCGATGCAGGCGCTCCCGGGGCACCTGGTGTTGCAGGACTGCTTCCTCATCGGCGACCTGCCAGCGGACCAGCGGACCGTGAACCTCGCGCGCGCCGACAGCCTACCGATCGCGTGGCAGACCAACATTTGGTTCGGCAAGATCGGCAAGGGCGCTGCTTGCGGTGGACAAGGCAACAGCTTCCTAGAGAAGCTGCAGAACCCGATCGCGTGCAATGAGAAGTCCTTCCTTAACCTGCTCCACAACGGCATGTATCCCCAGGGCGGGTCAGGACCCAGCCAGAACGCGCTGTTCATTGAGGTGTTCCCGTCGGACGTCGTCGACTTCCCCGGCGCGATCAAGGCCGCGCACGACGAGTGGAAGCGCTGACGTCGAGTGCAGTCGCCGACGAGATTAAGCAGCTGATACCAATTCGCCGATTGGCTGACTCTTTCCGGATTCACGAATCAGCTACGGCATGATTCAAGGTGGCAAACGGAGGGTGTTTGCCGTGGGCCGAGCTATTCCTGCTTAGATAAGATATCCTCTGCGCGGCCTGGCGGGCATTCACCGATCAGATCAATCAGTTACGAATCTAGGCGCCAACCGGTGTCCCGCTTCTGTCCCGGCTGCAGTCGACTTTTCAGGCCAATGTCAGTCAGAGAGCGGATTTGAGATCAGTCGCCGGCGTGTGGCGGTCAACGCCTGGCGGGAATGCGACCCGTCCTGAAGTGTTCACCCCGAAAGGACCGCTAGTTAACGGCGCCTTACTGCGCCGCCACGGCGGCAGGAGCAGGCGACAGCCGGAACCCCGCGTAACCATGCGCGGCGATGTCGTCGCATTTGCTCTTGTAGACCAAGAAGCCTCCGATATAGGGCATGAACACGCG
>DATNIT010000322.1:0-2576 GCA_035604335.1 Allostellaceae bacterium
CAGGCGATCGCCGCGAGTGAGCCGGACGCGGCCGTGCACCTTGCGCCGCAGCACGACCAGTTGCTGCCTGAGCGCAGCATTCTCCGCCTCAAGCCGGCTCTTCGACTTGAAGAGTGCGGCCAACAGGTTCAAGGCCAGGAGGAGCAGTAAAGAAGACTCGCAGCTCTCCTTTAGTGTGACAGTGGCATCAGCCGTCGCCGGACCGGGAACAAGCTGATGTCGAAGGGACCTGAGATCACGCCCCAGACTCCCGTCGGAGCAAACAGCATGAGGAGAATGGCGAGGGCGCCTAGGAGGATCAGATACCAAGACCCGAGCGCGGCCAGATAATATTGCAGAAGATAGAATATTACGACGCCGATAATCGGCCCCTCCATTGTTCCGATACCGCCGATGACGACGATGAAGATGACATAGGCGGTCCAATCGATGAGCGAGAACGCCGCATCCGGTGAGATCCTGGCCTTCTGCAGAAAGATCAGCGCCCCCGCCATGCCGGTCACGACGGCGGTCACGATGTAGATCAAAAGCTTGGTGCGAAAGACATCGACGCCGGCGCTTTCGGCGGCAGCTTCGGTATCGCCGATGGCGGATAAAGCGAGGCCGTACCGCGACCGCAGCAACTTGTACACTAGCACGAGCGTGCCGACCGCAAGAATGAGAGCCAGCCAATAGGCCAGGATGTCGCGCGCTGCCGGGCCGCGGACCTGAAACAGGTGGCGGACAAAGTCCAGCCCGACAATGGAATCGACGATGTCCGGCGGCAGCGAGGTTCCGGTGCCGCCGCCCAGTTGCTTGAATTGCGCAAGCACCAGTCGACAGACCTCGGCGACCACCCAGGTGCCGATGGCAAAGTAAGCGCCTCTCAGGCGGAAGACGATCAGCGCGGCCGGGACGGCAACAACCCCCGCGACGATCCCCGACAGCACGATCGACAGCACGGGCTCAAGGCCCGCCATCAAGGTGAAGGCGAACAACGCGTAGGCTCCGATGCCGACGAAGGCCTGTTGCCCGACGGAAATCAGGCCAGCGCAGCCGGCAAGCAGATTCCATAATTGCGCCAACGCCAGCATCGTGAACACGTAGAATAGCTCCTGCAGCAACGCCCGACTGGCGAATGCCGGCAGAGCGACCAGCAGGAGGATGACCGGGATGGCGAGGAGCACCGTGACGGTGGACGCGCGCGTCGCCGTGGCGACGCTAAAGCGCGAGCCGTGAAGCCGGCCTTCGTCGACACCGACCCGGTTCAGCTTACTCACACGCATGCCGCCGCTCTCAATCCACCGCGCGCGGAAACAGGCCGCGCGGCCGTATCACCAGCACGATCAGGAAAGCAACATGACCTGAGAGAATCTGCCATTCGGGATTTATATGCGCGCCGATTGTCTGCGCCACACCGACGACGATGCCGCCGGCGAGGGTCCCCCACAGGCTGCCGAGGCCGCCAATGATGACGGCCTCGAAGGCGTAGAGGAGCCGGGCCGGGCCGATGCTGGGGTCGAAGTTGGCGCGGGCGCCGAGAAAGAACCCGGCGATGGCGCATACGGCAAGCGCGATGCCCATGGTCACCGCGTAGATCGATTTGTTGTTGATGCCCATGAGCTGCGCGATTTCGACATCGTCGGACGTTGCGCGGAACGCGCGTCCAAGTGCGGTCCGGTAGAACACGCCGTTGAGGAGCACGATGACGCCGACCGCCGATGCGAGACAGATCAGCGGCATCAAGCCGACCGCAATGCTGCCCCCCAGCGGCAGCGAAGCGCTTTCGAGCGTTCCGACATTGAGGCGGCGGGTATCCGCTGAAAACGTTTCGAGCAGCCCGTTCTGCACGATGATCGACAATCCGAACGTGATCAACAATGGTGGCAGGATATTGCGGCCGAGCGCGCGATTGAGCAGCACGGATTGTAGCGCGTAGCCGATGACGAACATTAGCGGCACCACCACCGCGAAGGCGAGAACGATAGGCACGCCAGCCGACGCCGCCGCAAGCATCAGGAACGCGCCGAGCACTATCAAATCGCCATGGGCCAGGTTGACCAGGCGCATAATGCCGAAAATCACGGAAAGGCCGGTAGCGTAGAGCGAATACAGTCCACCGAGTAGGACCCCTTGCAACAGCGTGTCGATCCAGCCGAGCATGCGCTCACAATCCGAAATAGGCGGCGTGAATGGCGTCCCGGGTGAGGTCCTGCGGTCGGCCGGTAAGGCTCACCCGTCCCTCCTGAAAGCAATAGGCCCGGTCGGCAACCGACATGGCGTGGGCGAGGTCCTGCTCGACCAGTACTACGCTTGTCCCGCGCGTCTTGATATCCGCAAGCGCGGCGTAGATGTCGCGAATGACGATCGGGGCGAGGCCGAGACTGAGCTCGTCGCACAACAGGATGCGCGGGTTCGACATCAGGCTGCGGCCGATGGCGACCATCTGTTGCTGTCCGCCGGACAGCGCCGTGCTCGGCGCGTGACGTCGCTCCCGCAGCATGGGAAACAGCCGATACACCGCGGCGAGGGTCCACGGTCCGTTAAGGTGCCGGCCATAGGCGCCGACCAGCAGATTTTCCTCGACCGAGAGCGAT
>DATNIT010000323.1:0-20427 GCA_035604335.1 Allostellaceae bacterium
TAGAAATACGAGGCCAGGCCGAACTCGGTGTCGTTGGCCATGCGGATCGCTTCCTCCTCGGTGTGGAAGCGGAACAGCGGCGCCACCGGGCCGAAGGTCTCCTCCCGCGTCACCTTCATCTGGGTGTTGACCTCGGTTAGCACGGTCGGCTGGAAGAAGCTGCCGCCGAGCGCGTGGCGCTTGCCGCCGACCACGACCTTGGCGCCCTTTTTGACGGCATCGCCGATGTGGTCCTCGACTTTCTCCACCGCCTTCATGTCGATGAGCGGGCCGATCACCGTGCCGGTCTCGGTGCCGGGGCCGACCTTCATGCTGCTCACGCTATCCGCGAGCTTGCGCGCGAAGGCGTCATAGACGCCGTCCTGCACGAGGATGCGGTTGGCGCAGACGCAGGTCTGGCCGGCGTTCCGATACTTGGACGCGATCGCGCCCTTGACGGCCATGTCGAGGTCGGCGTCGTCGAACACGATGAAGGGCGCGTTGCCGCCGAGCTCGAGCGACAGCTTCTTCACGGTGCCCGCGCATTGCGCCATCAGCAGCTTGCCGATCTCGGTCGAGCCCGTGAAAGAGAGCTTACGCACGGTCGGGCTCGAGGTCATCTCGCCGCCGATCTCCGTGGCGCCGCCGGTGACGCAGGAGAGCACGCCCTTGGGCACACCCGCCCGCTCCGCGAGCTCGCAGAGGGCGAGGGCCGAGTAGGGCGTCTGGCTCGCGGGCTTCAGCACCATGGTGCAGCCCGCCGCGAGCGCCGGTCCCGCCTTGCGGGTCAGCATCGCCGAGGGGAAATTCCAGGGCGTGATCGCGACGCAGACGCCGATCGGCTGCTTCAGCACGACGATGCGCTTGTCGACGCCATGGGACGGGATGGTGTCGCCGTAGATGCGCTTGCCCTCTTCCGCGAACCACTCGATGAAGGAGCCGGAATAGGCGATCTCGCCGCGGGATTCCGTGAGCGGCTTGCCCTGCTCCGCCGTCATCAACTGCGCCAAATCCTCCTGGTTCTCCATCATCAGGTTGAACCACTTGCGCAGGATCCCCGCCCGCTCCTTCGCGGTCTTGGCGCGCCAAGCCGGCAGCGCCCGGTCCGCCGCCTCGATCGCGCGCCGCGTCTCGGCCGCGCCCATCTTCGGCACCGTGCCGAGGATCGAGTTGTCCGCGGGGTTGTTGACGGAAATGGTCGCGCGACTGTCCGCATCGACCCACTTGCCGTCGATGTAGCATTGCTGGCGGAACAGCGTCTTGTCCTTGAGCTGCATGGGCGTCCTCCGGGGATGAGCGAGGTCTGAGGCCGACTATAGACCCGGGGGCGACGGTTGTTAATGGCGGCAGAACCGCGCAGCAGATCGCGTTGTGGAGATTTTTTCTAGCCCCTCTCCGCCGCGAAAGCGGGGGAGAGGGAGGGACCCGATCGCTCGTCAGAGCTATCGGGAGGGTGAGGTGGGCTCCGACCTCTGCAGCAATGGCTCCATCGGCGACTGATTCTGAATCCGCGCCGCCCCACCTCACCCGGCCGCCGCTTCGCGTCGTCCACCCTCTCCCCCGCTATCGCGGCGGAGAGGGGATTTGGGTCACGCGGCGTGCCACGACTGATAGGCATCGACCAAACTCATCGCGTGTTGAGCGTGCTGGACCTTGCGCTGGTGTGCGACGATGACGAAGACGGTTACGAGGACGGCCGCCGTAAAAAGAACGCCCATGTAGACCGCGAGGATCATTTGAACTTGTCTCGCCGTGGGAGGCGGAACGGTGGTCTGAATCTGTCTACCAGCGTCCGCCGCCCTCAGCCGGATGAATTCGTGCATTTCCCGGAGTTGCGCATTGGAGAAGGAGGAGTTGGAAAGCATGATCCGATCGCTGGCGGTCCTGACCGTGAGGAACAAGCTGCCCCTACCACCCGAAGTGATAAGGGCAGACGTAAGCTGAGAAACCTGCAGCGTTCTCTCCCCGAACATGGTCTTCCGCCTGACTTGAATAGCGCTCAGCTCTGCGCAAACCGAGATCAGGAAAACGGCGAAGATCAGGGCCAGTAGCCAGAAAATTCCGAAGACAAGTAGAACAATCGCATCCTTCGTTACGCTTCCTCTGCTCAAGGATCCATAGATCAGCATGCCCATCAGCAGAGTTGGGCCCGCAACGAGGAAAGTGAGGACGCAAGCTTTATTGCCCGTCGTTGGCAGAAAGACCAGAGGTCCGGTTGTCTGCGGTGGAGCGGGCATGGCGACCATCGCCCGCCACCCTACTCCACCGTGACGCTCTTCGCGAGGTTGCGGGGTTGGTCGACGTCGGTGCCTTTGAGGACGGCGACGTCGTAGGCGAGGAGCTGGACGGGCACCGAATAAAGGAGCGGCGCCACGAAGGGATGGCACGGCGGCACCTCGATGCCGTGGAAGAGCCTTCCGCCGAAGCGCGCGAGGCCCTCCTTGTCGGCGATCATCACGACCTTGCCGCCGCGCGCCATCACCTCCTGGATGTTGGAGCAGGTCTTGTCGAAGAGGTCGTCGCGCGGCGCCAGCACCACCACCGGCGTCTTCTCGTCAATGAGCGCGATCGGCCCGTGCTTCATCTCGCCCGCGGCATAGCCCTCGGCGTGGATGTAGGAGATCTCTTTGAGCTTGAGCGCGCCCTCGAGCGCCAGCGGGAAGCTGGTGCCGCGGCCGAGATAAAGCACGTCGCGCGCCTCGGCGATCTCCGCGGCGATCTTCTGGATCGCCTGATGGTGCTGCAGCACCTCGTTGGCCTTGGCCGGCACCTCCGTGAGCGCGGTCGAGAGCGCCGCTTCCTCCTGGGCGCTCAGCGTGCCGCGCGCGCGGGCGACCGCGATCGTGAAGCACGCGAGCACCGCGAGCTGTGTCGTGAAAGCCTTGGTCGAGGCGACGCCGATCTCGGGCCCGGCGTGGGTCGCGAGCACGGCGCCCGCTTCCCGCGCCACCGTGCTCTCGGGCTGGTTCACCACCGCGAGGATGTACTGGCCTTGCTCCTTGGCGTAGCGCAGCGCCGCCAGCGTATCGAGCGTCTCGCCGGATTGCGAGACGAAGACCGCGAGCCCGCTCTTGGGCATCGCGGGCTGGCGATAGCGGAACTCCGAGGCGATCTCGGCATCGACCGGCACGCGCGCCAGGCGCTCGATCCAGTATTTCGCGATCATCCCCGCGTGATAGGCGGTGCCGCAGGCGATGAAGCTAATCTTCGGGACGGTCGCGAGATCGAACGGCAGGCTCGGCAGGTGCACCGTGCGGGTGGTCGGATGGAAATGCGCCATAAGCGCGTCGCCGATCACCACCGGCTGCTCGAAGATCTCCTTCTCCATGAAGTGGCGGTGATTGCCCTTGCCGATCAGCGCACCGGAGAGCGCGGTCTCGCGGATCTCGCGTTTGACCTCGCGATTCTTCTGGTCGTAGACGGTGGCGCCCGCCGCGGTCACCACGGCCCAGTCGCCTTCCTCGAGATAGAGGATCCGGCGCGTGAGCGGCGCCAGCGCCAGCGCGTCCGAGCCCAAAAACATCTCGCCGTCGTCGAAGCCGATGGCGAGCGGGCTCGAGCGCCGCGCGCAGATCAGAAGATCGGGCTCGCCCGCGAACAAGATGGTGAGCGCGAAGGCGCCCTCGAGGCGCGGGAACACCTTGGCCGCCGCCTCGCGCGGGCTCAGCCCCTGCTTCAGGTGATGCGTGAGCAGGATCGCCACCGCCTCGGTGTCGGTCTGCGTCTCGAAGCGGTAGCCGAGCGCCACCAGCTCGTCCTTGAGCTCCTGGAAATTCTCGATGATGCCGTTGTGAACGACGGCCACGCGATCGGTCGCGATCGGGTGCGCGTTGGTCTCGTTGGGAACGCCATGGGTCGCCCAGCGCGTGTGCGCGATGCCGATCCGGCCGGTGACGGGCTCACGCTTCAGGCGCTCGACGAGGCGGTCGAGCTTGCCCTCGGCGCGCCGGCGCTCGATGTGGCCATCGACCAGCGTCGCCACTCCCGCGGAATCGTAGCCGCGATATTCCAGGCGCTTGAGGCCGTCGACCAGGAAGGGCGCGACGTCCGCGCGGCCGATGATGCCGATGATGCCGCACATCAGACTTTGCTCCGTTCCGTCTTGGCCTGCCGCCGCTTCGCGTCCGCGCCCCGCGCGCGCAGCACGCGGGCGGCGCCCGGCTTCTCCACCTGCTCGCCCCGGCCCAAGGCGAGCGCATCCGCGGGCACGTCCCGCGTGATCACGGAGCCCGCGCCCACGATGGCGTTGGCGCCGACCGTGACCGGCGCCACCAGCGCCGTGTCCGACCCGATGAAGGCGCCGTCCTCGATCCGCGTCTCATGCTTGAGGAAGCCGTCGTAGTTGCAGGTAATGGTGCCGGCGCCGATGTTAACCTCGCGGCCGACGACAGCGTCGCCGATATAGGTGAGATGATTGGCCTTGCTGCCTTCGCCCAAGCGCGCCGCCTTGAGCTCGACGAAATTGCCGACATGGACGCGGGCCGCCAGCTCTGTGCCGGGCCGGAGCCGCGCGAACGGCCCCACGATCGCGCCGTCGCCGATCACGGCGCCGGCGATGTGGCTCATGCCGCGGATCTCGACGCCCTCGCCCACCCGTACGCCCGGCCCGAATACCACCGAGGGCTCGATCACGGTGTCGCGCCCGATGACGGTGTCGGCGCTGAAATAGACCGTCGTGGGATCGATCAGCGTGACGCCTGCCGCCATGTGCCGGGCGCGCAGCCGCTGCTGCAGGGTGGCTTCGGCCACCGCGAGCTCGGCCCGCGAGTTGACCCCGAGCATTTCTTCCGCGGACGCCTCGATCGTGCGGCAGTGAAGCCCGCGGCTTCGGGCGATCGCGACCACGTCGGTCAGGTAGTACTCGCGCTTGGCGTTCTTGTTGTCGATCGCACCGACGAGCTCGGGTGCATGTCGGCCGTCGAGAGCGATCACGCCGGAATTGCAGAGCGCGATGGCGCGCTGCTCGGGCGTGGCGTCGCGCGCCTCGACGATCGCCTCGAGGCTGCCGTCCGTCGCCACCACGAGGCGTCCGTAAGAACCGGGATCGGCCGGCCGCATGCCCAGCACGGCCACCGCCGCCGCGGGCGCGCGGCGCCGCTCGGCGATCAACAAAGCCAGCGTCTCCGTCGTGATGAGCGCGGCATCGCCCACCAGCACGAGCACATCGCCCGCGAACTCGCCGAGCGCCGCCAGCGCCGCCTTGACGGCGTGGCCGGTGCCGAGCGGCGGCGATTGCACCACGGCCTCCGCGGGCGCCGCCGCGGCCGCCACCGCCGCCATGTCCTTGCCGATCACCACCAGCGTGCGTTGCGGCTGCAGCGGCGCCACGGCGTCGAGCACATGGCTCAGCATGGGGCGGTGCGCGATCTCGTGCAGCACCTTGGGCCGCGCCGATTTCATGCGCGTGCCGTCGCCCGCCGCGAGGACGATGACGGCGAGCGGGCTCATGACGGGATCCGGGCGAGCATGCAGGGCGAGGTTCTGCGCATCCTTAGGCGGCGTGACGGTGGCGCGACGCGCGTGAAACTGGCATAAGGCCGCGCCGGCCCCCAAGTCAAATAATGTGAACAATCATGACTAACGAAGGGTAAATCGTGCGGAGTCTCAAGGGTTTGCTGCTGGATCTCGACGGCACGCTGGTGGACGGCCTGCCGGACTTGCTGGCGGTCCTGAACCTGGTCCTCGGCGATTTCGGCGCGCCCGAGCTCACCGCCGCCGAGGCGAGGCCGATGGTGGGCGACGGCGCGCTGAAGCTGGTGGAGCGGGCGCTCGCCGCCCGCGGCGTGACGCCCGACCGGATCAAGCCGGCGCAGGCCCGCTTCCTCGCGCTCTACGAGGCCCGGCCTGCCCTGCTATCGCGGCCTTATGCGGGCGTGCCCGAGAGTCTCGCCGAGCTCGAAGCCGGAGGCTGGATCTGCGCGCTCTGCACCAACAAGCCCGAGCGCGCGACCCGTGTGATGCTGAGCGAGCTCGATCTCGACCGCTTCTTCCGCGCGGTCGTCACCGGCGACAGCCTGCCGCAGAAGAAACCCGATCCGGCGCCCATGCGCGCGGCGCTCGCCGCGCTCGAGGTGCGGCCCCATCGAGCCTTCGCCGTGGGCGACCACGCGAACGACCTTCGCGCCGCCCGCGGCGCGGGGCTGCGCGCAATCTTCGCGAGTTACGGTTACGGCACGCTGACGCCCGACCTGCCGCGGCCCGCCGCGATCATCGGCGCGTTCGCCGATTTGCCCGAGACGCTGGCGCGGCTCGACTTGGGCTGACATTGACTCGCCCGAAGCCGCCGCACATTGTCTTGGATGCGGCGGCGTGATCGCCGGCATTCTGGGGCGCCTCGCCACGTCATGACCGAGGGTATCGGGCACCACGCCGAGATCGAGCTCGACACGGAGTGCCTGTGCGCGAATTACCGCGAGATCGCGCGCCGGGTCGGTCAGGGTATCAAGATCATTCCAGCGATCAAGGCCGACGCCTATGGCTTCGGCGCCGTCGAAACCGCGACGATCTTCGAGCGCCTGGGCGCTTTCGCCCTCTTCACCGGGAATGTCGCCGAGGCGATCGCCGTGCGCGCCGCGGGCGTGCGCATTCCCGTCATCATGTTCGGTGCCTATCTGCCGCAGGACGTGCGCTACCTGCTGGCGCACGGCCTCATCCCCACGATCTACGATCGCGAGTTCGCGGCAGCGGCGAGCGCGGCGGCTACGGCTCGGTCCGACGTCTACATAAAGGTCGACGCCGGGCTCGGGCGGTTGGGGGTCCCGATCGCCGAGGCGGCGGAGTTCATCCGATGGGTGAGCGGCCTCCCGAACCTCTCGATCTCCGGGGTCTATACGCACGTTCCCTTTGCCGACGAAGACAGCGCCGCCTGGGCGAAGAAATGCCTCGCCGAGTTCGACGCGCTCCTCGGCACGCTCGCTGCCGGCGGACTCTCGGTGCCGACCTCGCAAGCCCGCGCCAGCTCTTGCGTCGCGGCGGGTCTCACGGATCGCGCGAACGCCGTCTGTGTCGGTCATCTCCTCTACGGCCTCAGTCCCTTCGGCGAAAGCAATTCCGCGACGCTCACCGGCATCAAGCCCGTGATCCGTGCGATCCGCTCGCGCCTGATTCATGTCGGCCGGCACCCGCAGGGCTCAGACCTCGCGATCGCCGGCAGCTACGGATTGCGCCGCGGCCGGACCACGGGCGTCCTGCCGGTCGGCGTGTCGAGCGGGCTCGGCGCTCTCGACCCCGCGCATCCCGCGCACGCCCTCATTCGAGGGCAGCGGGCGCCTCTCCTCGGCGTCTCGCTCGAGCACACGACGGTCGACCTCGAGGGCGTCGCCGATCCCAAGGTCGGGGACGCCGTGGACCTGGTCGCCGAGGCCGCCGACGGCGGGCTCAAGCTCTCGGAGTTCGCGAAGGCACAAGGCAGGAGCGCGCTCGCCACCATGGTGGCGCTCTCCGGACATTGGCGTCGGAATTACGTCGATCCCGTCAAGGATGTCTGGAGCGCGTTCAATCGCACCCCGTGACGGGCCGAAGGAGGAGATGGGAGGCACACATGAGTCCCGAGGCAATCCTGACCGAGCAGCAGATCCGCGAGCACCACACGGCCGGCTTCACCTTCGTTCCGACCCTCCTCTCCGCCGGCGAGATCGCGCCCGTGATGGAGCGGATCAGGCGCCTGTGCGCCGGCGAGCGGCGGCGCGAGGTGATCCTGGAGAAGGACGGCAAGACCGTGCGCGCGCTCATGAACGCGCACCGCTTCGACGACGTGATCGACCGCTTCGTGCGCCACCCGAAGCTGATCGGCGCGGCACGGCAGATCGTGGCGAGCGAGGTCTACATCTTCCAGAGCATCATCAATCTCAAATGGGCGTTCACCGGCGACGTCTGGCCCTGGCACCAGGACTATCCGACTTACATGGAGGACGACGGCGTGCCGACGCCTCGGATGGTGAACGTGCTGGTCTTCCTCGAGGAGGTCAGCGAGTTCAACGGCCCCCTGATGTTCATCCCGGAGAGTCACCAGGCGGCGGCGCGCGTCACCGCGCTCGACACGGAGAAGACCAGCTATCCCGCGCGCTGGACCACCAGCGATCTCGTCGACACCCAGGCCAGGAGCCACGGCATCGCCGCACCCAAGGGACCGGCGGGCTCGGTCGTCTTCGCGCACACCAACATTCTGCACGGCTCGGGGCCGAACATGTCGCCCTGGGGCCGCGCCATGCTGTCGCTGACGCTCAACTCGGTCGAGAACCGCCACACCGGATCGCGCCGCCCCGACTGGGTCGTGCTCAACGACTTCACGCCGGTGGTGCCGGTCGCAAGCGCTTGACACCCGCGGCCCCGGCACCCTAAACCCTCGGGCTTCGGGCGCTTAGCTCAGCGGGAGAGCACACCCTTCACACGGGTGGGGTCGCAGGTTCAATCCCTGCAGCGCCCACCATCAAAACCGCAGAAATCCACCATTGCGGGAGTGCTTCGCGAGGTCCAATTTGGACACTCGCGGACACTCGCGGCGTGAACAGGACAGGAAAACTGGGGGAAGCTGGGGGAGAATGTTCCGCTCGCGTTCCGGCGCGCCAGGGCAAGGTCTTGCCGTGATGCTCAAGGGCCGAGAGAACGATCTCGAAATTCACGCGCAACCGTCCTCGCCGTGCGCCTAATGCCACACCGCACGGATTTGCGGGAATTGGTCCGCACTCCGCGACCGTCAATCATGGCTTATGCCGTCTATGGTGATTCAAACGACCCTCTCGCTCGAGAAGAAGCCTCGATCTCGTGAATTCAGATTGATACGGCCCGGGTGGCTTGACTGATCCCTTGACGCCACCTGGATGTTTGTTGCGCCGGGACCTTCCCGAATTCATCTGGATCAGGCGAGATAAAACCCGCCGTGCGATAGATAAAAGTAGGTTCATCCGAGGCAAGAAGATGCGAGAGCGGTCTTGGAGAGCTTTGATCGTTGCCGCGGCCCTGGCGCTCTTCGGTTGCGTCGGAGGCGGTGAGCCGCCGGGCACGCGCTTTGGAGAGATCGCGGCTCAGATACCGCCAGTGCCGCCCGATCACGCACGGTTCTTCTTCTATCGCGACTACTCGCTCTACGACAGCGTTCAGCGCCCCTATATCGCGCTCAACGGCCAGCCGGTAGCGATCTCAGAGAACGACGGCGCCTCATACCGCGACATGCCGCCCGGCACCTATGTGATCTCCGTGCCCTACTCAGCCATTTATCCCAACAAGGAAAAGACCGTCACCGTGGCCGGCGGCCAGACCGTGTATGCCAAGATCTTGACCGAGAAATTCGAGCCCAACATCACGCTCGCCGACTATCAGCCTGACATTTTCGTCGTGGTGCTCGTGGATCCCACCCAGGCCCAAGCCGAGATTGCGAGCAAACGGTATTTCCCATGAGAGCGCCGTGAACGCCACGCGGAAGTCTGGTGAAGGAATGGGCGCGCAGCTCGCGGTCGGCGACCATGGCGAGTCGCCGTCGTATCCTGGCCGATATTCGCGTTTTTGGCGCCGATCCTGTGGGCGATCTCGACCCACATCGACAAGTATCTCGTCGAACGCTACTTCCAGCGCAGCAGCATCGCTGTGCTGCTGGTGTTCACCGCGTTGATGGGGCCGCTGTTCCTTCCCGCGATCCTGCTCTACCGGCCCGTAACGACGCTCCCGCTGAGGATGTGCTGGCGATCGGCGCTTCTGGCGCCCTCTACATGGGCGCGCTGTTCTTCTATCTGCAAGCACTGCGGTTGGAGGAGGCGTCGGTCATCGCCATCTTCTTCCAGGCGACTCCTCTCTTTGCTTACGCGCTCGGCTATCTCGTCCTCGGCAAGCGCCCCTCCGAGCTTCAGATAGTGGGTGGGTTGCTGATCATTGCCGGCGTCGCCCTCCTTTCTTACGGCTCGGCGAGTTCGGCGGTAAGGTTCAGGGCGCGCACGAGCACTCTGATGGTTACCTGCGCGCTATCCGCCGCGGTCAGCTCTGTCGTCTTCAAGGGTTTGCTGTCCAGGACGAATTCTGGACGACCACGTTCTGGACCTATGCCGGCCAAACCGCACAGTCGGAGCGATCATCCTGTCGATCGGCCGCTATCGCCGCCAGTTCCTTGCGGTGCTGCGCGCCAACCCGGCGAGCCTGCTCGCTACAAACGGGCTGAACGAGGGGATCAATCTCGCCGGGGGCGTCGCCGCACGCTATGCGCGGCTGCTGGCGCCATTGGCGCTGGTGCAAGCCGTCACCAGCACCACTGCGCTTTTTGTGTTTCTTTTCGGGGTTGCGCTGTCGGTAATCAATCCTGCATTCGCACAGGAGGACCTGTCGCTCCGCAGCCTGTCCCAGAAGGCTGCCTGCGTCGTGGTGGCTGGATTTGGCGACGTGCTGGCCGGCGGTAGTCAGGAGTCTCGGCTGCCGCGCGAATAGAAGCCGCGCTGTTCCCTGCCGAAGTTCGGGCACTGCTCAACCTTCGGTCCGACGATCATGAAAGCTGCCAGAATCGCGGAGCGTCCTTGAAATCGCGCCAGTATCTGAAGATGCGGCAGCTGGCGTGCTCGCGAGAGGCGTTGGCCCACTTCCTGGCCCGACGCCCTCCCTCGCCGTGCTCCGGGTCGATATCAGCGATGAGCCGAGCGGCACTCGCCGCATCCTCCATCTCTCCGAGCTCGTCTTGAAGACGTTTCAGGGCCTGAACGTAAGTCTTCGTTGCGGCCGTGGGCCAGAGGCCGATAAAGAACTCGCCCGCGTAGCGCAGTTTCTTGACGCAGATGCGCAGGCGATGCAGGTCTTTGGCGCCGAGCGAGCGCATGCCGCGTCCCAACCTGCGAGCCTGTCGATCGCGCCGATCCAGCACCTTGCCTGCAAAGTCTCGGATCGGAGTACGGGATGCAGACGTCGCTCGCTTGCCGTGCGCCAACTGCTGGGCCCGTTTCAGCAATCGCGAGATTGGTGTTTGGCTGATCATATTTGCGAGCCGGCGATGGGCTTCCGCGCGTTGCGCCTCGGCGCGCTCGATCAGATCCCGCTTATCACGATCCCCGCGTCCTGTTTTGCCGTACTTCTCGATCAGCACGTCCCAGTCTCGGGCGGGACTAAGGTTCCGTTCGAACCGGCGGAACGCACGGCTGACCGTACGGCGCTCCCCCGGCGGCATGGCTTCGCGATATGCGGACAGCGCGGCACGCAAGCGGCGCACGCCGACCCTTAGCTGATGTAGGGCTTCCGGATCCCCGCCGCGCTTGGCGCCGGGAATATTCGCGCGGACATGCTCGGTGCAGGACACAAGCGTAGCCGTGATGGCGTCGGCCACGGTCATGCTCTTCCTGAGCCTGACGCGCCGGGCACGCCAGACAGCCAATCTCGAAGACGCTCCAGTCGCGCTTTTCACGGACCGTTCCGCGGGTGCCGACTACCGAACGTTTGCTCCCAGAGGCCGCGACGAACATTGACATAGCGCAATGCCGACAACATCAACACGCCTAGCCTGTACGCGGTGCGCAAAATGCGCCAACCACCTGTGTCCGACGGGAGCGAAAGCCATGAAGCATCTGGTCGTCATCTGCCATCCCAGGCGCAAGAGCTTTACGCAGGCGATAGCGAAAAGCTATGTGCAGGCGGTCGAGACCCTCGGCAACGAGGTCGTGGTTCGCGATCTCTACCGCCTTCATTTCGACCCCGTTCTCGGCGAAGGCGAGCTTCTGGACGCCAAGAAACGCGTCACTTCGCGCGCGGTGCGAACCGAGCAGCGACATGTGAGCGAGGCCGGTGCAATCGCCTTCTTCTATCCGCTTTGGTGGGCTTTCATGCCGGCGATGATGAAAGGGTATATCGATCGCGTCCTGTCCTGCGGATTCGCCTATGACATCAAGATCGACGAGATGATCCCCCGTCTCACCGGCAAGAAGGCGCTCATCTTCACGAGCTCGGGGGCGGATATGGCTTATCTTCGCCAGAGCAAACAGTGGTCCTCGATGCGGCTTCTCGAGGAGGAGCACATTCTCTCGCTTTGCGGCATCGAGTTGCTGGAGCATGTGCACTTCGCATCGGTCTTGCCAGATCTGCCGCAGCGATCGATCGACAAGCACCTCTCGATCGCCGCAAAAGCGGCGCAAAAGCACTGGGGCAGCACGCCCGCCGCACAGGGCTGAGCGACTGCGCGAGCGCTTCATCAAAGCCGCACGCGATAGCGAGCAGTCAGCACACGCTCCACTTCCGATCGAAACATCGCCTGAGCCGGAGTGATGCTTTGATTTGAATCAAAGCAGGCGCGGAACCATTTGCCGTCGGTTCGAGTCCGGGAAGCCGAGTGCAGGATGCCGCACGCCGGCGCGCCCGCCGCACCTGCTCGCACCCGTTCCGGAGGTACACCGGCTGCGGCGCGACGTTTCATGCCTTCGGCGTGGTCTTTTCCAGGAGATACTCGATCGCCCCGCCGAGCGTGGAGAGTCTCCGATAGTCTCGCTCGGGAATGTCGACCTTCAACCTTTCGTGCAGCGCGATGACCGCGTTCAAGAAATCCAGCGAGTCGATATCGAGCTCCTCGCGCAAATCAGCCTTCGGGTCCAGCCGGGAAAGGTCCGCCTCCGGCGCGATGGCGCCGAGCGTCTCTATGAGGATCGCGCGAATTTCCTCGGGAGTCACAGCTTGTCCGGTTCCTGGAGCAAGCGGTCGACATCCGAAAGGAACAGCGCGCCTCGGTGGCCGTCGCTCGCGCGGTGATCGGCGGATAGCGTGGCCACGATCATGCGCCGCGGCACGATCGCGCCGTCGACGACCGCCGGCCGTTCGATCGGCTTGCCGAAGCCGACCAGCGCCACCTGCGGCGGATAGATGATGCCGAAGACCGTCTCCACGCCTCGCTCGCCGATGTTCGTGACGGTGATCGTGGGGTCCGAGAGCTCGGAGCTGCGGAGCCCGCCACCGCGAGCACGCATGCCGAGGTCGCGCAGTCGGGCCATCAGATCATCAAGCGCCAGCTCATCGACGTCGTGAATCGCCGGAGCGATAAGGCCGCCGCCCCGAATCGCGATCGCCACGCCGATATGGACCGCAGTCGATGGTTGAAAGCCGCTCTCGGTGTAAAAGCCGTTGAGCTCGGGCGCGCCACGGAGCGCCAAGGCCACGGCCTTCAAGAGAGGGGCGGCCAGTAGCAGACGCTGCGGCGGCGGACGCTTGGCGTTTTCGTCCTCGATCCAGCGGTAGAGGGGGGTCATGTCGATCGTGGTGCTGAGATAATAGTGCGGGATCTCTCGCTTCGATCGGGCCATCGCGGCGCCGATCGCACGGCGCATCTCGGCGGCGTCGAACCGTCGGGGGCTAGGCGCAGGTGCCGCAGCGATCGCGCGCTCGACGTCGGTGCTGATGATCGCGCCCTGCGGCCCGCTGCCGCGCAGAGGGCCGAGATCGATACCGTGCTGGTCGGCAAGCCTTCGCGCCGCCGGGGAAACCGGCGGTCGCCCGATCGCGCGGGTGATTGGCGGAGCGATCGGTCGCGCCGGAGGCCGGGGCGCAACGATAGCGACTGGAACGGGAGCTGCTTGCGCGGCAGCCGGAGCGGCACCCGCTGGGCCCGACACGAGCGCGAGCGGCGTGCCGACGGGTACGGTCGCGCCGACGTCCACCAGCAGCCGGTCGATCACGCCATCCTCGAAGATCTCGATCTCGATAGCCCCCTTCTGGGTCTCGACTACCGCCACGATGTCGCCGCGCCGTACGTGCTCGCCGGGGCGCTTCAGCCATTCGACCAACGTGCCCGCGACCATGTCAGCGCCGAGCGAGGGCATGCGGAACTCGGCCATCAGCGGCCCATCGTTGCCTTGGCGGCCGCGACGATGCTCGCGGGCTGCGGGAGCGCCGCCTCCTCCAGATGATGCGGATAAGGAATGGGAACCTCGGCGCTGCATACGCGCTCGACCGGCGCGTCGAGCTCCCAGAAGGCGCCTTCCATAATGCGGGCACTCACCTCCGCGGAAAGGCTGCCACTGCGCCAGCCTTCGTCGACGATCACCGCGCGGCGGGTGCGCCGGACCGACGCGAGGATCGTTTGCGAGTCAAGCGGGCGCAGCACCCGGAGATCCACCACCTCGGCCTCGATGTTCTCCCTCGCGAGCGCCTCGGCCGCTTCCAGCGTCTTGAACAGCGTGCCGCCATACGCAAGGAGCGTCACATCGCGGCCAGGTCGCCGCACCTTCGCCAAGCGAATATCGACGGCGCCTGCATCAGGCGCCAGCGTGCCCGTCATGTTGTAGAGCATGACGTGCTCGAAAATCAGCACGGGGTTCGGGTCGGCGAGCGCAGCGGCGAGCATAAAACGCGCGTCCTCGAGGGTCGCGGGTGCCACGACCTTGATCCCGGGAATGTGCGCGTACCACCCTTCGAGACTATGGGAATGCTGTGCCGCGAGCTGTCGGCCGGCGCCGGTCGCCATACGGATCACCAGCGGCACGCTGAATTGTCCCCCAGACATGTGCCGAAGCGTCGCCGCGTTATTGACGATCTGATCGAGCGCCAGCAGGCTGAAATTTACCGTCATGATCTCGACGATCGGACGCATGCCGCCGAGCGCAGCGCCGATGCCCGCTCCGACGAAGGCCGATTCCGAGAGCGGCGTATCACGGATCCGCTCGGGCCCGAATTCGCCGAGCAGCCCCTTTGTCACGGCATAGCAGCCGCCGTAACGCCCAACGTCCTCGCCCATGAGGAAAACGCGCTTGTCCGCCAGCAGCGCCGCGCGGATCCCTTCGCGCACCGCCTCGCGATAGGTAGTCTGGACGCCCTGCTGTGGCGCCGCAGCCGCGCTCATGACGTCGCCTCGCCGGCATAGACATCGGCAGTGAGGGTCGCGACCGGCTCCCAAGTGCCGCTCTCGGAGACGGCGACGCTGTGATCGATCTCCTTGGTAACCGCCGCTTCGATCGCGGCGAGGTCGGTATCATGGAGCGTGCGGCCCTGGCGCATCCAGGAGACGAGCCGGTCGATCGGATCGCGCTTCTTCGCCTCCTCAACCTCGGACTTGTCGCGATAGAGCTGCGGGTCGAACATCGAATGGGCCCGGAACCGATAGGTCCGGCATTCCAGTAGATAGGGCCCTGCACCTCCCCTGATCGCTGCGACAGCCCTGCGGGTTGCAGCCTCGACCGCGACCACGTCCATGCCATCCACCACCTCCGCCGGCACGTTGTAGCTCTGCGCCTTGATGTGGATGTCGGGCTGCGATTCCGAGCGTTCGATCCGCGTACCCATGGCGTAGAGATTGTTCTCGCAGATGAAGAGCACCGGCAGCTTCCAGAGCTCCGACAGGTTCAGGCTCTCGTGGAACTCGCCTTCTGCGGCCGCGCCCTCGCCGAAGAAGCAGGCGGCTATTCCGGATTTGCCTTGCATCTTCTCAGCGAGCGCCAACCCCACCGCCAGCGGAAGCCCGCCGCCGACGATGGCATTGCCGCCATAGAAGCGGGTCGCGGCGTCGAACAGGTGCATCGATCCACCGCGGCCGCGGCTGCACCCCTCGAGCCGGCCGTACATCTCCGCCATGATGCTGTCCATCGACACGCCGCGCGCGAGCGCGTGGCCGTGCTCGCGGTAGGTCGCGACGATGGCGTCGCCGGCGTCGAAGGCGCGCATCGCGCCGACGGCGATCGCCTCCTCGCCGATGTAAAGATGCAGGAAGCCGCGGATCTTCTCCTGCTGGTAAAGCTCGCCGCATTTCTCCTCGAAGCGCCGGATCCGCATCATCTGCCGGAGGAGCTCAAGCAGATGCTCTCGGCTCAGATGAGGTTTGATCGCGTGGGCGTCGCTCATCCGGCTCCGCTCTCCAAGGTCGACAGGTCGCCCTCCGGCAAGCCCAGCTCCCGGGCGCGCAGCAACCGCCGCATGATCTTCCCGCTGCGCGTCTTTGGGATATCGCGTCGCAGCTCGATCTCCTTGGGAGCGACCGCGGGGCCCAGCCGCTTGCGAGCGTGACCCAGAATCTCCTTCATGAGGGAATCGCTGGCCTCGTAGGCCGGTTTCAGAGCGACGAAGGCCTTTACGGTCTCGCCGGCGATCGGATCGGGTTTGCCGATCACCGCGGCCTCGGCCACCGCGGGGTGCTCCATGAGAGCGCTTTCCACCTCGAACGGCCCGATCAAGTGCCCCGCGGATTTGATCACGTCATCGCTGCGCCCGACAAACCAGTAGTAACAGTCGGCATCGCGCATGGCGAGGTCGCCGCTCAGATACCAGCCGCAGGCAAAGCACTTCCGATAGCGCTCTTCCTCGTTCAAGTACCCGCGGAACATGGAAGGCCATCCGGGCTTGAGCGCGAGCTCGCCGACGGTCATCGGGGTCTCGACGACACCGACCGTCCCGTCGGCGTGCCGCTCGACGATGGCCGCCTCGATGCCCGGTAGCTCGCGCCCCATCGATCCCGGCTTGATGTCCATGGCGGCGAAGTTGGCGATCATGATGCCGCCGGTCTCGGTCTGCCACCAGTTGTCGTGGAACGGGCGGCCGTAGGCCTCTTGGCTCCAGACGACGGCCTCGGGATTGAGCGGCTCGCCTACGCTCGCGAGGAAACGGAGGTTGGAGAGATCGTAGAGGCGCGCCAGCTCGGCTCCCGCTTTCATCAGCATGCGGATCGCCGTGGGAGCGGAATACCACACCGTCACCTTCTGCTCCGCGAGGATGCGGTACCAGCGCTCGGCGTCGAATTCCGCCTCGTCCACCACCAGCGTAATGCCGTTGGTGAGCGGCGCGATGATGCCGTAGGAGGTGCCGGTCACCCAGCCGGGATCGGCGGTGCACCAGAGGATATCGCCTCGATGGAAATCGAGGGCGTAGCGGCCGGTGATGTGGTGGCCGAGAACGGCCTCGTGGACATGGACGGCGCCTTTCGGGCGTCCGGTGGTGCCGCTCGTGAAGTGCAGCAGCGCCATGTCGTTCGGCGCTGTCGGCTCCAGGACTAGCTGCTCCGATGACGCGGCCAGCACAGCGTGGAAATCGAGCGTTCCCTCGACGGGCGGTTCTGCCGCATCCCTTACCAGCAGGATGTGGCGCAATCCCGGCATGTCGCGGCGCCAATCGGCGATCCTGCGCCGATAGAGGCTTGGCGTCGTGACCAGAACCTTGGCCTCGCCGATCGCCATGCGCGCCCGTACCGGCTCGGGTCCGAACGCCGAGAAGAGCGGCGAGAAGACGCTGCCGTTCCGGAGCGTGCCGAGAGCCGTGATGTAGAGCTCGGGAATGCGGCCGAGCAGCGTGAAGACACGCTCGCCTTTCCCGACGCCGAGGTTTCTCAGCAGATTGGCGAAGCGACAGCTGAGAGCCGCGAGATCGCGATAGGTAAAGGCTCGCCGCTCATCGTCCTTGCCCAGCCAAAGAAGCGCTAATCTATCGCCGTCACCACGCGCGAGGTGACGGTCGAGCGCCGCAAAAGCGATGTTCAACACGCCGTCCGGGGCCTGGAGCTCGGTCCGAACAGAGTCCCAAGTAAACGCCGACTGGACGCCCCCGTAGTCCGCGAGATTCGGAGCAAGGCCGGATACATGGAGCTCCTTATGAATGGTTGGCCATGCCACGCAGCCGGATCTCCTCTTCAACTACAGGTATTGAAGCGGAATCGACCAGAGATCATTGACCTGGATCAAGCGGCGAGCTCCGGCCCAAAGCGCCGATTCTCCCCGTTATCGAGGCTCTCGCCGGGCGATGTCACGTGGAGCTCTCCGCCCGACGGCGTCAGCGCACAATCAGCACCGAGCAGGGTGCATGGGCTGCCACTTTCTGCGAGACGCTGCCCAGCAAGAGCCCTCGCAGCCGGCCCCTGCCTCGACTGCCCATCACGATCATGTCGACGCCTACGTCGCGCGCTGTCGCGAGGATCTCCGTTGCTGCGTCTCCGGTCGCGGTCTCGAGCGAAATATCGGTCGCTTTCTTGGCTCGGGCCCGCGCCGCCGCCGGTTCCAGGAAGGTCGGCTGAACAGAGGCAAGAATCCTAGGCAGCTCCTTCAGCAAGCCTTCGGATCGAGCATAGACCTCAAGCTCGTCGGCCATCGCCGCAGCCGACGGAACGACGGCCAGAAGCGACAACTTGGCGCCGCCTCCCGCGGCCATTTCAGCGGCCGTATCAACCGCCTTCATCGAATGCTCCGAACCGTCGACGGCGACAAGGATGCGTTTCATGCTCCTCTCCTTTCCATAGACCGATTGCACAAGCGTCGCGCAGCTGGCGAAAAGCGACCGTCAGCAATGGAAGCCACTCGCGCCGACCATGCGGATGGCTTGAAAGAGACCGAGCGTTACTTCCGCCAGCTCCGGATAGGCGAGCTTCTCCGCCGTGTCCGCGGAGGTGTGATAGAACGGGTATCGGTAGAATGCCGTGTCCGTGACCATGATGGCGCGGTAGCCCATGCGCCAAAATGAGAGATGATCGCTCCAGGCGACTCCGGGAATCCATCGAAACGTCGCCACACACTCAAGTGGGAACGTGGAACTCTTCTGGAAGAGCGCGGCAAACTCGCGCATCACTCGGCGCGAGCGAAAGTCGCTGACGAACGCGAGAAAATTTCCTCGATCCGGATAGAACAGCCCGAAAAGCGGCGGATAGCTCTGGCTGCCGCGGGTCTGACGATAGCAACCGATCGTCTCCAGAGAAAGCATCAGGCGAATATCGTCGCCTCGCTCGCGAGCGTCTTCGGCATAGACGCGGCTGCCTTGCTGCCTCGAGAGAAAGAACGGCGGTTCCTCATTGACGAACGCCACGAAGCGCACGGTCCAACTTGGTCGCTCGGCCGCAAATAGGTTCGAGATCTCGAGCAGGGCCGCCACGCCACTGGCATTGTCGTTGGCGCCGGGGCTGCCCGTGACCGAGTCGTAGTGGGCACCCAGCAGGACAATGTGGTCGCGGTTCACGTTACCGTCACGCTGTATCTCGACATTGGCGCAGCTCAATCCACCCACCTCGTAAGATCGGAGTGTGACGGCATAGCCTTGCCGCCGCCATTCAGCGGCGATGTAGTCGCGCCCCGCCGCGAGGCTGTCGGGTCTAAATAGATTTCTTTCGCCGATCGTCGTGGCGAGGTGCTCGACGTGCGACCGCAGCCGCCGAGCCATCGCTTCGATGTCGGAGCGATCCGCGGCCGGATGGTGTGCAACGACTGTTGACGCGTCACCCCTTGGCAGCCCTGTCGAATGTCTCACTGCGCACGATTTCTCCAAGGGACCGGCGCGGCGGCCGCATGGGCGTTTCGGCTGCATAGCCTATAGGCATGAGGGCAACTGGCCTGAAGCTACCAGACGCCTTCAGCGCCGCAGCCACCCGCCGCTCATCGAAGGCACCGACCCAACAGGATGCGAGGCCGAGGGCGGTCGTTGCCAGCTGGGCGTAGGCGGCCGCGATGGTCGCATCCTGGACGCAGTAGAGCGATGCGCCACGGTCGCCATATTTCTCTACGTTGCGTCCGGGGTCTGCGACGAACGCGAGAACGACCGGGGCGCGGGCGACGAATTCTTGGCCGTAAGCCGCCTCGGCGAGCGCCGCTTTTCCTGACGGCTCCTGCACGACCACGATCTCGTAGGCCTGGCAATCGCCAGCCGAAGGCGCGAGTCTCACCGCCTCCAGAAGCGCAGAGAGCTTCTCGGGCTCGAGTTCTCTCGATGCGAAGGCTCGCACCGATTGTCTTCGCTCGATCACCTCGAAGAATTGCATCCGCCGACCGATCGCGGAAACCTTCTCGCCGGCTTCCGCCACCCACATAGGATGGCGCGTCTGCCAGGGGCACACTTTGACCTATATCAACAGCGGCTTGAACAAGCGGACCTGGCTCCTGCGGCTTTGATCCAGGTCAAGGTGATTTCGCCCGGATTCGCTATTCGTGAGGCCAAATGCCCATAGGGGAACCTCAATGGCCATCATCGGGATCGACCTCGGCACCTCCAATTCTGCGGCGGCGGTGCTTCGCGGCGGACGGCCGGTCATCATCCCGAGCGCCGAGGGCATCACGCTCGGCGGCAAGGCCTTTCCCAGCTACGTCGCGCTGACCGCGAACGGCCAAATGCTGGTCGGCGAGCCCGCCCGGCGACAGGCGGCGACGAACCCGGAAGGCACCGCCACCGCGTTCAAGCGACTAATGGGACGCCGCGAAAAAGTGCGCCTGCGCGAGCACGAATTCGCGCCCGAGGAGCTGTCCGGCTTGCTCCTACAGAAGATCAAGCGCGATGCCGAAGCCTTTCTCGGTGAGTCCGTCACGAAAGCCGTCGTGACGGTTCCAGCGTACTTCAATGATGACCAACGCAATGCAACAAAGGATGCACGGCGGATTGCGGACCTCGAGGTAGTTGGGCTGATCAATGAACCGACTGCGGCGGCTCTTGCCTACGGTCTTGGTCGCCTCAGTCAAGAGCTGCGCATTGCTGTCGTCGATTTCGGTGGCGGCACTCTGGATGTCGCAATCATGGATTTCGGCAAGGGCGCGTTCGAGGTAAAGGCCACGA
>DATNIT010000324.1:0-18210 GCA_035604335.1 Allostellaceae bacterium
TATCCGGCGGCCTGTTCCGCGACATGATGATCCACGATTTCGACATGGCGCGCTGGCTCCTGGGCGAGGAGCCCGTGCAGGTGATGGCGGCGGCGAGCGCGCTGGTCGATAGCGCGATCGGCGGCGTCGGCGACGTCGACACCGCTGTGGTGACGCTCAAGACCGCTGCCGGCACGCTCTGCCAGATCACCAACAGCCGCCGCGCCACTTATGGCTACGACCAGCGCATCGAGGCCTTGGGCTCCAAGGGCATGTTGCGTGCCAACAACGTGTTGGAGAGCACGCTGGAGTTCTCGGGAGAGGCGGGGGTCGTGACCGAGAAGCCGCTGCATTTTTTCTTGGAGCGCTACGCCGCCGCCTACCGCCACGAGCTCGACCACTTCATCGAGGCGATCGAGAGCCGCAAGCCGCCCATGGTCGGCGGCGTCGACGGCGTGCGCGCGCTGGTTCTCGCGGAAGCGGCGCTCGAGAGCTCGAAGACTGGCCGCGCGGTCGATCTGTAAGCGACGATCCCATGGCCATTCGCGTCGAAGAGCACGTCTGGATCACCCTGAGCGACGGCTGCCGGCTTGGCGCGCGCTTGTGGCTGCCGGAAGGGGCAGAACGGAAGCCGGTTCCGGCCATTCTCGAATACATCCCCTATCGCAAGCGCGACGGGACACGGTCGCGGGACGAGCCGATGCACAGCTATTTCGCCGGGCACGGCTATGCGGCCGTGCGCGTGGACATGCGGGGCTCCGGCGAATCCGACGGCCACCTGGCGGACGAGTACCTCAAGCAGGAGCAGGACGATGCGCTCGAGGTGATCGCCTGGATCGCGGCGCAGCCGTGGTGCACGGGCGCGGTCGGGATGATGGGGAAGTCCTGGGGCGGCTTTAACGCGCTTCAGGTGGCGGCGCGGCGGCCACCGGCGCTCAAGGCGATCATCACGGTCTGCTCGACGGACAACCGCTATAGCGATGACGTCCACTACATGGGCGGCTGTGTGCTCAACGATAATCTCTGGTGGGGCAGCATCATGCTGGCTTACCAGGCGCGGCCGCTCGACCCGGATATCGTGGGCCCAAGCTGGCGCGAGCGCTGGCTCGAGCGGATCGAGGCGATACCGTTCTTCCCCGCGCTCTGGCTCGGGCACCAGCGATACGACGAATACTGGAAGCACGGCTCGGTCTGCGAGGACTTCTCTGCCATCGAGTGCCCCGTGCTCGCGGTCGGCGGCTGGGCCGACAGCTACACCAACTCAGTGCCGAGGCTGCTCGAGGGCCTCAAGGTTCCGCGCCTCGGGATCATCGGCCCCTGGGCCCATATCTACCCACAGGACGGCGTGCCCGGACCCGCGATCGGATTCCTCCAGGAGGCCGTGCGCTGGTGGGACCATTGGCTTAGGGGGCGCGACACCGGGATCATGCGCGAGCCGATGCTGCGCGCCTATCTGGAGGACTATTTCCCGCCCGAGGGTTCGCGCCCGATGACACCCGGGCGCTGGGTTCGTGAAGCGACCTATCCGTCGTCCAATATCCAACCGAAGGCGCTCTATCTGCGGCCGGACTGGAGCCTCGGCGTGCGCTCGCCGGAGCGGATCGAAATGTCGATCCGCTCGCCCCAAAGTCACGGCAAGGCCGCGGGCGAATGGATGGGTGCCGGAGTCGCCGGCGAAAATCCGACGGACCAGCGGCTCGACGATGGTGGCGCGCTCGTCTTCGAGACGCCGGTGCTCGACGAGCCTGTTGCGGTGCTGGGTGCGCCCGTGCTGCGCGTGGAACTCTCGGCAGACACGCGCGTCGCGCAACTTGCCGCGCGGCTGTCGGATGTGGCGCCCGATGGCCGCGCCACGCGCGTCAGCTATCAGGTCCTCAACCTCACGCATCGAAACGGCGACGAGCGCCCGGAGCCGCTGGAGCCTGGTCGCTTCTACACCGTCGTGGTCAAGCTGAACGATTGCGGCCATCGATTCGCCCCGGGCCATCGCATCCGGCTGTCCTTGGGAACGGCGTATTGGCCGATCATCTGGCCCGCGCCTTACGCTGCGACGCTGACGGTCCGCACGGACGACAGTGTCCTAGAATTGCCAACCCGGCAGAGCGGCGATGCGCGGCTCGACGTGACGTTCGAGCTACCCGCGCGGGGCCGTTCGGCGCCCATGACGCAGATCGGCAAGGGCTCGTTTCGCCGGTATAGCCAGCAGGATCACGTGAGCGGCGAGACCATCTATGTCACTGAGGGCGTCGGCGGCCTCTTCGGAGAGGGTATCCTCCGGCTCGACGAGATCGGGACCGAGCTGTCGCAGAGCCTCAAGCGAGCGCTCACGATCCGCGACGACGACCCGCTCTCGGCGCGCTACACGATCGCGCAGTCCTACGAGATGGGTCGCGACGGCTGGCGCGTCTCGGTCCGCACCCACACGGAGATGTACTCGGACCGAGACAATTTCTATCTGTCCGGCACTTTGACGGCGCTCGAGAACGGCGCCGCGGTCGCCGAGCGCAAGTGGAGCGAGACAATCCGCCGCGATTTAGTGTGAGCGAGGCTCTCAGCCGCCGACCTTTGCCAGCACGTCGGACTTCAGGAACCGCTCAATGAACAGCATGAAGCCCACCGACGGCACTAGGAGGATGAGCGCGGTGATCGCGGCGATCTGGTAATTGCCGGCGACGCTCGCGGTGAACATCAGGAGCGGCAGGGTGGTGACATCCGGCACGCCCACAAAATAAGTGCCGGTAAACTCGTCGAGGGATTCCAGGAACACGAAGATGGCGCTCGCCATGATGCCGGGTGCTGCCAGTGGCAGCGTCACAGTGAGGAAGCCGCGCAGCGCCGAGGCGCCCATGTTGCGCGCGGCGAGCTCGAGCTCCTGATCGACAGCGGCGAAGGCTGCAGCCGCAATCCAGACGGCGAAGACCAGCCCGTGCACCGTGTGCACGAGCACCACGCCCGCGATCGTGCCGTTGAGCCCCACGGTGTAGAAGATGCGCGCCACGTTGAAATAGACGGCGAGGCTGGGGATCGCCTGCGGCAGCAGGAAGGCCAGCAGGATGGCGCCGCGCCAGGGCAGCCGGCCCCGCGCCAGCGCATAGCCAGCGGGTATCGCCAACACCAGGCAGGCCGCTACCGTGAAGACCGCAATGAGGATGCTGGTAGTGAGCGATTCGATTGCGTCGCTCCGCGGCTTGAATACCTCGTACCAGTACTTGAGCCCGTAGGTGAGCGGCAGCTTGTACGGGAAATACCACTGCACCGCGACGGCCCACAGCGCCAGGTTGAGAATAGGGCCAAAAATGAGAAACGCGACGGTGCCCAGCGAGGCGCCGCGCAGCAGCCAGGCGAGCGCGCTCCTCAAATCCGGCCTCCGCTGGCGACACCGCGTCGGAGATAGATCCAGGCTGCGGCGCCCGTCATGGCGTAGGAGATCAGGCCCAGCGCATTGGCGACACCGTAGTCGCTGTAGGAGTTGATCCGGAACGCCATGTCCACCGTGATCATGGTGGGCGCGCCGCCGCTGATCATGATCGGCACCGACAGCACCGAAAGCATGGTGACGAAGGAGAGGATGAGCCCCACCACCATCGCCGAGCTCACCTGCGGCAGCACGATCTCGATCAATATGCGCAGGCGACGGGCCCCCAGATTGCGCGCGGCCTCGATGGTGGCGCGGTCGAGCGAGGCCATGGCGCCCGCGACCAGCAGCGCCACGAACGGCGTCTGCTTCCACACGAAAGTCACGATGATGCCGCGCCAGTCGAGCAGGCCCACGGCATTGTGGACGTCGATGATGCCCAGCGTGTCGAACGTGTTGTTCATGATGCCGTTCTTGGCGAGGAAGGTGCGCATGCACTGCGCCGCCACGATGAACGGAATGAAGAGCGGCCAGCGATAGAGCCACTTGAGCGCCGCCACCGCCCGCGGATTCTCTCCGAGCACGAGATATCCGCCGATCGCCGCCGAGGTGACGCCAATGAACGCGGTGGAGACCGCGACGATCACAAAGGTGAAAACGATGTCGTCGCGGTAGAGCTCGGCGGTCTTGGCGAAATTGTCGAGCGTCGCCTCGCCTGTCTTGGTCGTGAAGGCCGAGATCACCGAGAGCGACAGCGGATAGACGAACAACGCCAGCACCACCGCGAGCGCGGGCAGCACCAGCAGGACCATCGCCAGCCGCGATTCACGCATCGCAAGAGACTTTGCGCGCTATTCGAAGCCCGATCTCCACCCCCTCTCCGCCCTCGGGGGCGGAGAGGTTGGGTGAGGTGGGGGACACTCCGGCGGTTGGAGCTTGTGGCAAGGTCCTGGCGCGCTGATCGCTGTGCATTGCCGCGGCACGGCCCCACCTCACCTTGCCTCTCCGCCCCTGAGGGGCAGAGAGGGATCGGCTAGAGTCAGAGCCGTTCTGGGTCGCAGACTCCGTATTATTGCACCTTCTTCTCGTAGCCTTCCTGGATGTCGTTGAAGTAGGGCGCAATGGGGAAGCTCTTACCTTTGGTCGAGAGGTCCTGGGGCGTCACGTCGACGAAGAGCTTGTTCCAGGTCGCCTCGTCGAGCTGCGCTTTCACAGCGGTCGCGTCGATGCCAGGATACCAGTTGAACTTCTTCACAATGCCGTCGGCCTGCACCTTCGGGCTGGTCGCGAGCTCGATGAATTCCTCGGCAATCTTTGCGTTCGCCGCCTTCGCGGGTACCACGTAGTACATGGGTTGGCCCGGCATGCCCGGCCCGATCAGCTTGAGCTTCACGCTGGGCGGGAGCTTTCCGTCGGCCTGCCAAGTGTAGAACATATCGACCCAGACCGGCCCCATGGCGATCTCGCCGCGGCCGAGCATGTCGAGCGTGCCGGCATTGCCGGGCGTGAGCACGACCTTCTGATTGAACTCTTTGAGCTTCGCGAAGGCGGGATCCCATAGGTTTTTCTCGTTGGCGTCATAGGGTCCCTTCATGAGCTTGTCGGCATCGTTCGCGTAAGCGTAGACCCAGCCCACCACGAAACTGACGCCGGACATCCCGCCCTTGATGCCGTTGTAGCCGAACTTGTTGGGGTTGGCGTTCACCCACTTGACGAGATCGTCGTAGTTCCCGGGCGGGTCCTTCACCATGTCGGCGTTGTAGGCGATCACCGTCTGGCTGTTGAACATCGGGATGACGTACCCCGTGACGTCGGTGCCGAGCGAGTTCTTGGCGTTGGCGTTGGTCACGAGCTTGCCGGTGGAGACGTCCTTCACGTAGGGCGCCAGCAGCTGCTCCGTCACCATCTGGCCCGCGGCCTTCTGGTGAATGACGGCGACGTCGATATCCCATTCGGCGTTGCTCTTCTCGGCGGTGAGTTTCTCGTAGATCTTCTGCGAGCCGGCGTCGCCGGGCCCGGTGCCCACCGCCTTCACGGTGACGTCCGGATGATCCTTCTCGAATTGCGGTGCCAGATAGTCTTTGACGTAATCCACCATGTTCTGGTCGCCGGCGGTGATGACGTTAAGCGTGATCTTGCGCTGGGCAAGCGTGGGTGCCGCCGAAAGCGCCAAGCCCACCGCCATCGCGGTGCCGAGGAGCATAAGCCGTTTCATGGACTGCCTCCCTTTCATCAATGCAGTGCCGGAGATGTACCCGAGCCCGCGGCCTCGGGATAGAAGTGAAGCGCCGAGAGCGAGAGCGCGATGCCGATCGGCTCGCCCACCGCATGGCGACGCTCGTCATCCACCAGGAATTGGTCGCCACCAACCTTGATGGCGTAGCGATAATAGCCACCGGGGTATGAGGCCTGCACGATCTCGCCGCGCAGCACGAGGCTGTCGTTGGCATGCGTCTCGAGCGCCTGCAGCCGCGCGTCCTCGCTGCGGAAGAAGGCGACGACCCCGCGGGCACCAGCAAGGCGCTCGAGCGCGGGGCCATCGACGGTCGTCGCGTCGATGGTAGCGGCGCTGTTGTGTGCACCCTCGGGAATCCGCACGCCGCCATCGTTTGGCTCGGCCGGCAGCTTGATCGCGTTCCCCGCGCCCATGAAGCTCGCGACGAAGGGCGAGTTCGGACGGTTATAGACTTCCTCGGGCGTACCCAGCTGCGCGAGACGGCCGGCATCCAGGATCGCGATCCGGTCTGCCATCACCATGGCTTCCTCTCGGTCGTGGGTCACGTGCACAGTGGTGATGCCGAGGTCGCGCTGCAGCGTCTTGATCTCGTGCCGGACCTCCTCGCGCACGCGCGCATCGAGGTTCGAGAGCGGCTCGTCCAGGAGCAGGATTTGTGGGCTGATGGCGAGCGCGCGACCAAGCGCAACACGCTGACGCTGGCCGCCCGAGAGCTCCGTGACTTTCCGCGCGCCCAGCCCTTTGAGCCGCAACATCGCGAGCATCTGCTCCACTCGCTCGGCGATGGCGGCGCGGCTCGCCCTGCGCAGCTTCAGGCCATAACCAATGTTCTGCGCCACCGTCATGTGCGGCCAGAGGGCGTAGGATTGAAACACCATCGCCATGTTACGTTTGTCAGGTGGCAGTTTTGTGATATCGCGGCCGTCAACCGCGATCGCGCCGCGCTCAACCGGAACGAAGCCGCAGATTGCCCTTAAGAGCGTGGTCTTGCCGCAGCCCGACGAGCCCAGCAGAGCAATGAATTCGCCGCCGCGCGCCGACAGCGACACCCGGTTCAGCACCTGGAGCGTGCCGTAAAAAACCTCGACCTCGCGCACCTCGAGCGACGTTGCCGCGCCCGCCATGTCCCATTGGCCTCCCCCGCAGGCCATACCCTCTCGCAAACTCAGAGAAGTCTCAAGTCCTCAAGTTCGCGGTGCAGCTTGACGGGATCGGTGAAGTGAATGCCGTGGATGCCGAAGGCGCGCGCGGCGTCGGCATTCCTGGGATTATCATCGATATAGACGGCTTCTTCCGGTTCGATCCGGTGTCGCTCGAGCAGAATTCGAAAAATCCGCGGATCGGGCTTGATCACCCCGACCTCGCCGGAAATGACCATGCCTCGGAACAGCTTCAGGAAGTCGAAGCGGCGCTGTGCCATCGGAAACGTCTCGTGCGACCAGTTGCTGAGGGCGTAGAGCGGCACACCGCGCTCGTGCAGCGTCTTGAGGATGGTCACGCTCTTCTCGATCGGACCCTTCATCATTTCATCAAAGCGGGCGCCATAGGCCTCGATCAGCTCGGCATGGTGCGGGTGGTCCGCACAAAGCACGGCCGCCGCCTCCGCGAAGCTGCGACCGGCATCCTGGTGCTCGTTCCACTCCTGGGTGCAGACGGTCGAGAGGAACGCCTCCATCGCCGCCTCGTCCGCAAAGAGCTTGCGATAAAGATGCCGCGGGTTCCAATCGATGAGCACGCCGCCAAGGTCGAACACGACAATGGAGCGTTCCGGCGCCGGAGACGTGGACATTGGGGCGAAACCATAGCGATAGCCACGCACATTTGCCAAGATGGCCCCATGTCGATCCGCATCGGTATCAATCCCATCACGTGGTCCAACGACGATCTGCCGGAACTCGGCGGTGAGACGCCGCTGGAGACCTGCCTCACCGAGGCGAAACAGGCGGGTTATGCCGGCATCGAACTCGGTAACAAGTTTCCCCGCGAGAGCGCCGCGCTTCGTCCGATCCTCGATCGGCACGGCCTCGCGCTGATCTCCGGCTGGTACAGCGGGCGGCTCCTGGAGCGCACGGCTACCGAGGAGATCCGGGCGGCCGAGCCGCACCTGCAGCTTCTGTCGGACATGGGCTCGACGGTCATGGTGTTCGCCGAGACCACCGGCAGCGTCGCGGGCGAGCGGGGGCGGCCCGTGGGTCAACGAGCCCGCGTCGCCGAATCCCAATGGCCCGGTTTTGCCGAGCGCCTGACCGCGGTCGCCGACCACCTGGCCGAGCGTGGCGTCCGGATGGCCTATCACCACCACATGGGCACCGTGGTGGAGACCGAGGCCGAGATCGACCGGCTCATGCGATCGACCGGCGAGAGCGTGGGGCTGCTGCTCGACACCGGGCATCTCGCGTATGCGGGTGCCGATCCCGTTGCCGTCGCGAAGCGCCACATCTCCCGCATCAACCATGCGCACTGCAAGGACGTGCGCAGCAACGTGCTCGCGGCCATGCGCCAGGGCGACCACAGCTTCCTCGAGGCGGTCGTGGAGGGTGTCTTCACCGTGCCGGGCGACGGTGTGGTCGATTTCGCGCGTGTGCTATCGGTATTGAAAGACGCGCGCTACCAGGGCTGGCTGGTGGTCGAGGCCGAGCAGGATCCCGCCAAGGCTCGTCCGCTCACCTATGCCCGGATGGGCTACGATTATCTTTCCGGCGCCGCCCGCGCAGCCGGACTTTGACTTGTCGAGGACCGTATGAAGATTGGCATGATCACCGACAGCCTCGCCGACATGAGTGTCGACGAGCTCGTGAAGACCGCGGCCGAGCTCGGCATCGAGCGGCTCGAGTTCGCGGGCGGCAACTGGTCGCGCGCGCCCCATCTAAGACTCGACCGGATGCTGGAGAGCGAGCCCGCGCGTCGAGAGTTCTTGGCGCGTCTAAGGGACCACGGCATTGCACTGAGCGCGCTCAATTGTTCCGGCAATCCCGTGCATCCCGGCGACCATGGCAAGCGCCATCGCGAGGTCACGGAGAAGATCATCAAACTCGCGAGCCTCTTGGGCGTCGAGCGCGTGGTGATGATGTCCGGTTGCCCCGGCGGACCCGGCGATGCCAACGCCAACTGGGTCACCACCAGCTGGCCCGCGGAGATGCAGACGATCCTGCAGTATCAATGGGAAGAAGTGCTGATCCCGTACTGGCGGGGACTGGTCGGCTACGCCAATGGCCTCGGCATCCGCAAGCTATGCTTGGAGCTGCACGGACACCAGAACGTTTATAGCGTCGAGACGTTTCAGCGCCTGAGGAATGCCGTCGGCGATACCGTCGGCGTCAATTTCGACCCGAGTCACCTTATGTGGATGGGCGCTGATCCGCTCAAGGCGATCGCCGCTCTCGATGGCGCGATCTATCACGTGCACGCCAAGGACACGCGCGTCGATCCCGCGATTGTCGGTTTGAACGGCCGGATCGAGTTCAAGACCAACGATCGCGCGAGCGAACGGGCGTGGAACTACGTGACCCTCGGCCTCGGCCACGACGAAGGTTGGTGGCGAGAATTCTGCGCCGCGCTGCGCGCGGTCGGCTATGACGACGTGCTTTCCATCGAGCACGAGGACGTCACCATGACGCCGCTCGAGGGCGTCCGCCAGTCCGTCGAATTGCTGAGGCGCGTGATGCCGGGCTGAGAGCCGGCGCTCAGTCGCCGGGCCAGGTGGCGGCGGTGAGCTCGACGCGGACCTCTCGCCCGTGGACCTGTAAATCGAATTCGAATTCGGCCGCGCCCGCATAATCCCGGAACTTGCCGGCATGGCGGGCATCTTTGGTTTCCCGCGACAGGATGAAATACATGATGCCCATGAGCTGAAGCGTCTGGGCGCGCTTCTCCTCGACGATGCCCATGCCCGGCAGCTGCATCACGATGCTTGAGGCAAGAACGGTCGGTGTCACGCCGCGATCCTTGGCGGCATCGCCGAAGGCGAGTTCGAGTTTTCGAATCCCAAGATCGTCGCCGGACCAGCTGAAGATTTCCGAGCCCTCGAGCCGGAGCGTGACATTGCCCATGGGCAGGTCAGCCTTGGGCGCGCGGGGCCCGCGGCTTGCGCGGAGTGGGGGGTGCCTCGGACGAGATCGCGTCCGCCGCTTCCTTCGCCAATCTGAGCGCCCGCAAGCGCGCCACCTTCGCCTCGAAGGTTACGCGCTCCTTCTCGATCTGGCGCTTGACGTCATCGTCGCGCTTCTGCCGATCGTCCGCGATCGACTGCGCCGTGCGCCGCGGCGCACCGGCGCGCTCCGCGCTCTTCATACTCGATCTCCTTTCACGGGGCCGATGCGCAGGCCCGGAGCCTGGGCGTTCGGGGGCGGCCGAGCCGCCCCCTTCGCGATCAGGCTGACTTCAGATTGACGGCAGAAGTCTTGCCTTGTTGGCCTCGCTCGAGGTCGAAGCTCAACTTCTGGCCTTCTTGAAGATTGCCGATGCCGGAGCGCTCGACCGCCGAGATATGCACGAAGACATCCTTCGAGCCGTCATCGGGCTGAATGAAACCATAACCCTTTGTGGGGTTGAACCACTTGACCGTACCGACGGGCATCCGTCCCTCCATAGATAAAAGCCGCCGCGCGAATGCGCTGCGGGCCAACCTAGATTTTGGACGGGTCCGGATTCGGCCCAGGAGAGCACGACGCCAAGGCCGGCCGAAAGCCGATTGACTTACTCTATATGGGCCTGAAGGCAAATATTTTCAATGACGGGTATCCGCAGCCCCTGACACTAGCCCTTTACGAACTCCTCGAGCGCCTGGATATCCCGGCGGTCGCCGGCGTGAGAGCGGGCGAGTCGGTCATAGAGGCGCGCAACGCCTTGGAACATTTGCGCGCTCGGCGATGGATTGCCGACGAAAGCGGAGACTTCCTCCATCTCCGCGACCCAGCGATAAGCCTTCGCGTACATGTTGGGCATCTGGCGATCGAGCCAGGCCTTGAGGGCAGGCTGACTGTCGGCAAGCTCGCGCTTCAGGGGCTCGGCCACGCCGGCCATCGTGGCGCTGAGCATCGCGGCGGCGCCGATGGCGGTGAACCCCTTGGTGACCGAACCATAGGCCATCTTGAGTGCGGAGGCTGTGCCGATCTTGCCCTCGACCGCGCGGATGTCGAGCCCATGCTCGCGGAGCGACGCGAAGCGCTCGACGGCGGCGCCGCAGGCGTAGAACTTTGGACCCGGCGCGCTTGGACGCGGCGGTCCGCCGATGATCCCGGCATCGACGAAGGGGCAGCCGGCGCGCTCGATCACCGTCGCCGCTTCGGCGACCGTCACCGGGCTCACCGCGTTGCAGTCGATATAAACCGGCGTCGCCGTGCTGTCCGCGAGCGCGGGGGCGAGCCTGCGCGCGAGCGGTACCGCCTCGGCGGGTGGCACGATCGAGAGCACGAAGGCGGCATCCCGCACCAGCTGCGCGTCATCGTCGATCGCGATCAGCCCGTGATGCCGTGCGCGCTCGGCGGTCTTGGCGCTGCGGCCCAAGAGGGATGTCCGGACCTCCGCTCCCTTTTCGCGCAACCGGCCGCCGACGGCCGCACCCATTTCTCCGGCGGCGATCACGACAACGATCGGACTCATGAGTGCGAGTTCCTTCCTCGGTCCTCGTGCGGAAGAGTACGCTACGCTGCTTTCTTTCCGCCGTAGGCCTCATCCTTGGCTCGGAGCACGCGTGCGGCGCGCTCGATGTCACGTCGGTGGGCGGGGTCCTCGATCTCCGTCAGCATCGGCAGCATCGGACCCATGTCGGCGATGCCCGCGAGGCTCACCGCGCTGTGCAGCGCGCGGATCGGCGAGAGTGCGTCGCGGAGGTCCTCGAGCGGCAGGAACGGGGTCTGCAGCTCCAGCGCCTTCTCCTCGTCTCCGGCCTTGAGCGCGGCCAGGAGCGCGAGAGAGAGGCGCGGCGCCACGCAGACCGAGCCCGAGGTGAAGCTTACCAGGCCGAACTTGATGAGGTGCGCGGGCGCCGGACGCTCTCCGATGCCGCTCACGATCTGGTCGGGGTTCACGTGGTCGAGCAGCGCCGAGAGATAGGCATCCGTGGCGGGGTCCTTGCGGACGACGCCATATTTGATCGCGATCACCGCGCCGTCGCGGATGAGCGCGCCGGCGTCGGAGGGCTTCAGATAGTTCTCCGACTTCACGTATGCGATCACCGGCTTGCCGTAGCGCTCGGCGATCTTGCGGATGCCGATCGCGATGCCGGCTTGCGTCGCCGGGAACCCCAGCGGCAGCACCATGGCGGTGGGGAAGGCGATTCCCCCAAGGATCTGTGCCTGGTCCATCGCCTTGCCGTACTCGGGTCCGATGGACGGTATGACCCAAGTATCGGCACCGGCGAGCTCTGCGAGCGCGCGCATCTCGGCCTCGAAGCCGAGGACGCCGAGGTTGTAGACGTTGGCATTGCCGCCGTACATGAGCGTGCGAATGCCGCCGGCCTCGAGGTACCGGACTAGCGCGCGGTTGGCGCCGGCGTTGAACGAGAAATCCGCATTTCGCGCCATCGGCGGCACGGCCAGCACGGAACGCTCGAAATCCGCCTTGGTGATCGCTGTCGTTTTCATGAGAACCGGCCTCGTCGGTGCGGTGGTGGCATCGATTTTATCGCCGTGATGCGGACTCGTCATCCCGGTTATGCGGCGTCTTGACAGCCGTCCCAACCTCCTGGATTCGTGAGGTGAAAGGATCGTTCAGATGAGCACCGAGAGCCGCGTCACCGTGCGCGCCACGCATCGTTTCCGCCAATCGCCGGAGCGCGTGTTCGATGCCTGGCTCGATCCCGCCAAAGCCGGCAAATTCTTGTTTGCGACTTCTGCTGGCCGGATGGTACGCGCCGAGATCGACGCCCGGGTGGGCGGCGCCTTCATCTTGGTCGACCGGCGCGACGGCGAGGATATCGAGCACATCGGCGAGTATCTTGAGATCGATCGGCCGAGGCGTCTGGCGTTCACCTTCGCGGTGCCGAAATTCTCCGCGGAGCGCACGCGCGTCACCATCGAGGTTGCTTCGTCTCGCACCGGCTGCGTGCTCGCCCTGACCCACGAAGGCGTGCTGCCGGAGTACGCGAGCCGCACCAAGAGCGGCTGGAAGAAGACCCTCGAGGGCCTTGCCGCGGCGCTCGGCTGAACGGAGAGTGGCTTCCTCGCGGGGGAACGATGACGCGGATCCTGCTGACCCATACGCCGGACATGCTGCGGAATTACTATGGATCGCGCGCGCTCGTGGCGCTGCGTGAGCTCGGCGACGTTCGGCTCAATCCCGGCGGCGTGCTAGATACCGACGCGCTCATCGAAACCGCGGCCGGTTGCGACATCGTGGTGTCGGACCGGCAGACGCCCGGCGAGGCACGCTTCTTCGGGCATGCCGAGAATCTGGTCGCGTTCCTTCGGGTCGCCGTCGACATCCGAAACATCGACGTGGCGGCTGCAAGCGAGCACGGCATCCTCGTCACGCGGGCAACCCCGGGCTTTGTTGCTTCCGTGGCCGAGATGGCCGTCGGATTCATGGTCGATCTGGCGCGAAGCGTCCCCGAGGCGATTGCGGAATACCGTGCCGGCCGTGATCCGGCGGCCCGCATGGGCCGGCAACTCAAGGGGTCGACGCTCGGCATCATGGGCTATGGTGCGATCGGACAGTATCTTGCGAGCCTCGGTACCGCGCTGGGCATGGCGGTCCTGGTGAGCGATCCCTACAAGACCGTAAGCGATCCGGCACTTCGGCAAGTGCCCCTGGAGACTCTGTTGGCGGACTCCGATTTCGTGGTCTGTCTGGTGGTGGCGAGCGAGGAGACCGAGAACCTCATGAACGCCGCCGCCTTCGCGCGCATGAAACCGAGCGCCTATTTCATCAATCTGTCCCGGGGCAACCTCGTCGACGAGGGGGCGTTGGAGCGCGCCCTCGACGAGCGCAGGATCGCCGGTGCCGCGATGGATGTGGGCCGCGCGCCCGACCAGAAGCCGTCGGCGCACCTAGCCCGCCGCCGCGACGTGGTCGCGACGCCCCATGTTGCCGGCCTGACCCCGCAAGCGATCGAGCACCAGGCTTTCGACACCGTGAACCAGGTGCGTGAGCTTCTCGCGGGTCGCGTGCCGCCCGGCGCGGTCAATGTCCAGGCAGCGACGCGACTCGTGCGGCTCCGCGGCGCGAAACCCTGAGCGTCGCGTCAGACCGTCTCGGCGATCTGCATCCTCAGCTTCATCCAGTCGAACACGACCGCAGCGTAGTCCAAGAAGACGTCACCGTGCTCGCAATCGAGCTTGGTGAGTGTCCACGGACCCGCGAGAATCCGCCTGCGCCAGGGCCAGTCGGCGCGCTTGATCTGCGTGGCGCGATCGCCGGTGGCGATGATGTCGATTGTTCCGGGATAAGGTTGTGCGGCATAGAGGCAGATCGACAGCAGGACCTTCATGGCAGTCTCCGCCGCCCAGTCGAGCTGCCGAGGATCGCCGACGTCGAAGGGCAGCTCGCCCAGGCGCTCGATCGCGTCTTTCAGCCATTGTCGCGCGTGATCTCGGTAGTGGCTGGCGACCTCCGGCGTCAACTGCTCCTCCGTCGCGCCGCCGGGCGGGTAACCCGGTGGGTCGATCAGCAGCACCAGGGGCGCGGGCGCGCCGGCGGCGGCCAGCTGCTGCGCCATCTCCAGCGCGAACACGTAGCCCTCGCAGACGGCCGCGACGATGCCCGGGTGTGCCGCGCCAGCCGCCGCGAGCTCCGCCAGGTATTCGCGCGATGCCTGCTCGACGGTCTTCGCGGGCACGGACACACCGTCGAAACCGCGGGCTTCCAGCCCGTAGATCGGCTGGTCGGGGCCGAAATGCGGGGCGAGTCTTCGGCCGCGGTCGTAGGCCAAGATGCCCATCTGGCCGTGCACCAGCGCGAGCGCCGGTTTCGAACTCCGGACGGGTTGTATGGGCATGAGCATGTGGGGCCGCCCTAGACTCGCTGCTTATCGATGCGCTCGGCCAGCAGCGCGACGCTCCGCGCCGCCACCAGCGTCGACATCGGCATGCGAACGCCGAATACGCGCTCGATCTCGGCAAAGATCCTGGCCGCGATCAAGGAATCGCCCGGCAGCCAGAAATAACTGTCGTCAACGCCGACGCGATCGAGGTTAAGCGCAAGCCGCCAGATTTCGGCCAACTGTCTCTCGGTGTCCGAGCGCGGCGCCACATAATCGTGAGGTAGACCCAAGTCGCTCCGTACGATCGTCATGCCTGCTCCGGGCCGTCGCGATTTGTACCGCTACCACAAACACCGCGCCGCTTCAAAACCGCCAGCGCGGTCTCTGCCGTCAACTCGGCGGCTCGATCTGCCGCTCACGGTGCAGCAGGATCCAATCGGCATTCCCCGCAAGCGCCTCGCTCCCGAGCGAGACAATGAGCTTGCGCATCCGCGGGGTTAGGGTCTTTCGGTCGGTGCTCTCGATCCGCGCGCGCCAGTGCGAACACGTCCGACATGCGTAGATATTGCTTGGCGTGCTCCGCGAAGGCACGCTTGATCGCGTAGCCCTTGATGGCGGCGGCAAGCGCGGGCAGGAGACCCAACAGGATGATCAGCGCTTTCACCCAAGCCTCGTCGTGGTCGAGTCTTCTTCTTGCGAGCTCGAGGATGGCGACAGCCGCAGCAACCGCAGGGCCCACCTTGAAAATGTACTCAACTCGTGCCGACGAGCGGCTGTGCCATCGGCCTTCGCGCTTGGCTGACTCCGTGAAATAACTGCTTTGATCGACGATCCAGTGTTTGTGGACGATGTCGAGTTGCGGCCTTGTGGCAGGCGTGCGTGTCACTACGGTGCGAAGCGCGTCGCGGATCCAGCGCAGCTCGCTGCGCTGGCGCTGGAGGTAGCGATCGGCAACCGGCTCTCCGATGCCCGCGAGATGCCAGAAGAGCTGCACCCGCAGCCCCTCGGCGAGCCCCGTTATTGCGCGAAGCGGGGTAGGATCGTTCTCGGCATCCAGCTCCCCCAGGCGTTGTCGCAGCGCCCCGCGCAGCCGGTCCTCGTCCTTGGGGGAGATGTCGCGATGGCCGGTAAAGCCGATTGCGAGATGGATCGGTTCGAAATTGATCATCCGCGCTCGACCCCGCGAAGCAGCGCCCGCTCAGCTCCGTCCGCCGTCGACGCTCAGGATCTGGCCGGTGACCCAGCCCGAGAGGTCGCTGACGAAGAACAGCACGGCGTTCGCGATGTCCTCGGCTGAGCCCAGCCGCCTCATATAGAGAGAATCGACCAGCCGCTTCTGGCCGTCGGCACCGTAAGACGCCCACTGCTTCTCGGTCGTTGGGTTGGAGCGCACGAAACCCGGCGCCACGTTGTTGACGGTGATGCCGAAGGGGCCAAGTTCCTGGGCCAGCTGGCGGGTCAAGCCGATCTGCGCGGCCTTGGCTGAGGCATAAGCCTGGATCCCTGTGAGGCTGGTGCGGAGCCCGGCGCCGCTGGAGATGTTGACGATCCGGCCGTACTTATGCGCCTTCATGCCGGGCGCTGCGGCCTGGATGCAGTTGAATGCGCCGGTCACGTTCACGTCGAAGATGGACTGCCACTGCTGCGGCGTGATCTCCTCGATCGGGCGCCCAACTTGGCCCAGCACGCCGCCGGCGTCGTTGACGAGGATGTCGATGCGGCCGCTGGCGGCTTGCGCTTCTTTGACCACGGCTTGCACGAGCGAGCGGTCGGTAACGTCGAGCCGTCGCACCTGGCAGCGCTCGCCACAGACCCTCTTGGTCTCCGCGAGCTCTGCTTCCAGCACGTCGCCGCCCCAGACGGTGGCGCCGGCATCCGCCAGGGTCTTGGCGATCGCGCGGCCGAACCCGTGCGCCGCACCGGTGACGAGGGCAGTCTGTCCCGCCAGCGAGAGTGTCTTGGGCTCAGCGCTCATGCCGGTACCATCTCCATCAGCAGATCCAGTGTCGCCCAGTCCTGCGCCCGTCGGCCGTCCTCGATGTCGCGGACGAGCGCGATCAGCCGCGCCGTGAACGGCGCCGAGAGCCCGCGCTCGCGCGCCACGGTGACGATCGGACCGAGCTGGTGCTCCGCCTCGGTGCGCCGTTTGCGGACCGCCAAGTCGCGCCAGACACCGCTGTGGGATTTCGCGGAGCGGCGGTTGAAGGCGACGAGCGCATCGAGCGATTGCACCGCTTGCGCCTCCGAAGCGCCAGGCGCAAAGGCGCCGGGATCGAAGCCATCGAACGGCTCCGGTACGACGCGCGCCGCCGCGGCGACGCGCAGGACCTCACGCGGCAGGGCGATGAAGAGCGCGCGGTGGCGCGGCGAGGCCAGGCAATCCGCGATCGAGGCGTTGGTGAGGGCGGTCGCGAACAGCATGGCACCATAGGCCAGCTTCGCCCAGAGATAGCCCCAGATGTTCGCCGTCAGCACCGCGCGCTCCTCGAACTCGCGGAGCAGGTGGTGCAGCCGCTCGGCGCGCGGCGTGATTCGCCCGTCGATCTCGCCCACCACCACGGCACCTCGGCCTCCGAACAGGATGACGCCCGGCGAGATGTAGTCGGCGCCGAAATTGACAAAGGCGCCGACTGTGCGCTTGGGTCCCACGACCTCGGCGATCACGCGCTCGTTGAGGCCGTTCTGCAGCGAGACCACGCAGCCATCCTCGGCGAGGTGCGGCGCCAGCGCGCGGGCGGCGGCTTCGGTGTCCTGCGCCTTGACGCAGAGCAGCACGGTCTCGAAGCGTCCCTTGATTCGTTCTGGCGTTAGAGCGCGGACGGGAACCTTGAACACGGTCACCGGCCCTGTAATGGCGAGTCCATGCTCCCCCATCGCCGCCACGTGGTCCCCGGCGCGGTCGACGAAGAGTACGTCATGACCCGCGCGCGCGAGGTGGGCACCCACCGTTGCGCCGATCGCTCCCGCTCCCCAGACCAGGATGGTTCCCTCGCCCATGCCGCTGCTCCCTCTGGGGAAGACCCTATAGGCGAGCATTCCCGCGATCAACAGGGCGAGACCGGGCGGTCGCGTGTTACGTTGCGGCGGCCGAACAGCGGGAGGGAACGGTCATACCTGATTTGAAGCCGAGAACCTCAGAGGCCAATGCGCGGCTCTGGGGCGCTCTCGGAGGAGACGGCATTGCGAAAGTTCGCGTCCGATGCCGGCCTGCATCCGGGCGAGGTCTTCGATATCGAATGCCCCTTAACGTGATGCGCGGCGCCCACGGGATCGCCCGTGTCGTGGAGACAATCGAAGCCGGTTGCTGAAAACGCAGCTATCGCGCCGAGGACGACTGCGGTCGCTCCAATGATTGCGGCAACGGCGGCTATTTTCTTCCAACTCGTCATCTGTCGTGGCCCTGCTCACGTGACTGAGTTCGGAGAAGTCATCCGGCGATCACGGCGGCAGTCCGAAGACCGCGGCGGCGACGGCGCAGGTCCATCTGCCGGCGGCATCCCCGTTGGTCGCCGCTGTAACGGACATACTGTCGATAATGAGATGGCTGAATTCGTATAGTCTCTTCCGCTCGTTCCAAGCTGCATCGGGATCGAAATCGATGCCAAGTGTCGAAGCGAGCATGGTCGCCGCCAGATCCTCCGCGTAGTCGCCGCTCTCCTGAGCGGTCATGCCATAGCCATGATGCTCGGAGATGTAACCGTACATGGCCGGCTCGGCGGG
>DATNIT010000325.1:0-4264 GCA_035604335.1 Allostellaceae bacterium
TCGCGCCGCTGCCGACGCCGACCTCGTACACGCGCTTGCCGCTCAGCTCAGCGCGCTCAAGTCCGGCCTGGAACGTCATCGTCCACGGATCGGAAGGATCGAAAGCGAAGCTTGGAATGGATTCGCGGGAGTTGTCCGAGGTGTGTGTCCGGGCTGCCAGAGCGCTGTCCGACCGCATGTTTATCAACCTCCAGGTGAGCAAGGTGAGCAAGGTGAGCAAGCTAAGGCGCGCCCACGGGTTCCTGGTCGATCAGCAGAATTTCCTTTGCCTCTCCCCGGAGGCAGTGGTCGGAGCGCATTGATGCCGCATAGCCGCCGGAGTTGATCAGCGCAACCCGGTCGCCGTCTCGAAGTCGCGCCATGCGGTGGCCCACTGCCCACATGTCGAGCGCCTCGTTGATGTTGCCGACAACGGTGTACGTCTCCGTACCCTCGTCCCACCGCGGCGCGACCGCGACGGGTTCGCAGGGCAGACCGTAGAAGGCGGGTTCCATCGCCAGGTTGAAGCCCGCGTCAAGGCCGGCGAACAGCACGTCCCTGCGCCGCTCGACGTAGGTGACCGTGGTGAGCAGCAGGCCGGCGTCCTTGACCAGGTAGTCTCCCGGCTCAACCGCGACGAGCAGCCCCCTGCCCGCGAACCGCCGCGCGATCACCGCGGCCCAGCGCTCCAGGTCGAGCGGCTTGTCGGCGGAGGTATGCGGCACTCCCAGCCCGCCGCCGATGTTGATCTCCCCCAGGTTCGCGAAGTGCTCGGTGAACGCGTTAGCGGCGTCGAGCGCGTCCTGTAGCCGGTCGAGCTGCGCGTCGAGGTAGCCGCATCCGGCGTGGAAGTGGAGGCGGACGATCCGCAGGCCCCACCTGTCGGCGATGGCAATCGCTTCGTCGACGTGGTCCAGGTAGATCCCGAACTTCGTGGTCGCGGCGCCGCTGTAGGCTAACCGGTCATTGTCCTGGTAGCCGAGACCGATTCCGGGGTTGATCCGCAGGCCGACTTCCCGGCCAGGGCAGGCTCGCCCGAGGCTGTTCAGGGACGAGAGCGAATCGAGGTTGACCCGCAGGTTCGGAAAGCGCGGCAGAACTTCGAGATCCCGGCCTGACAGCGAGGTACCGGTGAAGGAGATCGCGCCGGCCGGGAACCCGCAGGCGAGCGCGTGCATCAGCTCACCCGACGAGCAGACGTCGACGCCGCACAGGCCCAGTGCCCGCAGGTACGACAGCAGGGCGGGTGACCTGTTGGCCTTGATCGCGTAGTAGATCCGGTGGTTGACGCCGACCGATGCCAGCGCGTCGGATACGCGCCATATGTTTCCCCGCACCCGATCGGCCAGGCACACATATGTCGGCGTGCCGACCTGCGTGGCCAGCTCCTGCATATCGACCCCGCCGAGGTGCAGGCGGTCGTCGCGGTAGCAGAGATCGGGCCGCTGCCACCACGGCGGCGATGCCTCCGCCGGCCGGCGGTCACCAGGCGCGGCGGCATGCGGTCCAGCGCCTGGGTCCGGGGCCACGTACCGGACGCGGGTGGCCACTTCGCCGAGCGCGTTCGAGATGTGCTCCCGCGTGCACTCGGCCCCCAGGATGACGCTCAGCGGGGTATCGCGAGCCGGGCCGGAAGAGAGGGCCTGCTTGATCCGCAATACGGTCAGCGCCGGTGTCAGGCCACGGCAGTCGAGGATGGCTGGGGGTGCTTCCATGCGGTCACGCCCGAAGGTCGCGTTCGGCCCGCGCGAGCGAATCGGCCACGATGTCAGCGATCCGGTCGATCTCGCTCTTCGTGATGATCAGCGGCGGGGACATGATGCAGAGGTTCTCGTACGGCCGGACGAGCAGCCCCGAGCTCTCGCAGTAGGCGTCGACGCGGCCGGCCAGCGCCTGGTTGCGCGCGGTCGGACCGAACTCGCCGGGAACGTGGCACTCGACGCAGGCCATCAGGTGATCGCCCCGCACCGCGTCCACGATGGGCGAGGCGCGCAGCTCTCGCAGCCGCTCGACGAAATAAGGGCCGACGTCACGCACGTGCCCGCAGATGTCGTCGCGTCGCATCACGTCGATGTTGGCGATGGCCGTCGCGCAGGCGACCGGATGCCCCGAATAGGTGAAGCCATTAGAGAACACAGGCTTGGCCGGGTCGGCGGCCCTGGCCATGGCGTCGGCGATGCGGTCGGAGATCAGCACGGCACCGAGCGGCTGGTACCCCGACGTCAGCCCTTTCGCCGTGACCAGCATGTCCGGCACGATGCCGAACCTTGCCTCCGAGGCGAAGAAATGACCCAGCCGGCCGAAACCGCAGACCACCTCATCGCAGATGTACAGGATCTCATGCCGCCGGCAGATGTCCATGGTCGCTTCGTGGTAACCGGGCGGCGGGATCAGCACCCCGCCCGACGCCAGCACCGGCTCCGCGATGAAGCACGCGACGTTCTCCGGGCCGATGCCGGCGATGACCGTCTCCATGTCCTCGATCAGGTGATCGAGTCGCTCGGCTGCGGACACCGGGGAAGAGTCCGGGTCGAAGGCGGGGCTCTCCAGGTGATGCACCCACTCGCTCTCGTAGCGGAAGTGAGTTCGGTCCGCCACCTTGCCGGAGAGCGAGGCCGCCAGGTAGGTGCTCCCGTGGTAGGCGTTGACCCGCGAGAGGACATGGTGCTTCTCCGGGCGTCCCCGGCTGCCGAAGTAGTAGTGAGCGATCCGCACCGCGGAGTCCACCGCGGTCGAGCCGCAGGTGGTGAAGTGAACCCTGTTCAGATCTCCGGGGGAGAGCGTCGCCAGCAGTGCGGCAAGCTCGGCGGCGGGCTCGCTGGAGACATCCCCGAACGGCGTGAAGTACGGAAGTTTGCGTGCCTGAGCCTGCATGGCATCGATGAGTTCCTGGCGCCCGTATCCGACGGTGACGCACCACATCCCGCCGATCGCGTCGAGGTACGTCTTGCCCGCGCTGTCCATGACCTCGACGCCGTGCGCCTCGCACACGATCAGCGACTTCTGCGTGCCGAGGGCGCTCAGGTCCGCCCAGGGGTGCAGGACGTGGCGCGCGTCCTTCGCGGCAAGCGAGCCGGGTCTTTGCAGTCCGCTCCCGCTCTCGTTGATATTCCGCAGCACTCTCCCAGCCCTTTCTGATCCGCTCTTCCCAGCTCGGAAGCGGTTGATCGACTATCCCGAGCCCAGAATGGCCCGGTATTTGTCATGGGTCTTCGTCACGTCACTCGCCAGGTACATCGCCTGATAGGCGGAAAGGCTCGGGTAATCCGCCTCGGCCTCCTTCGTCAGTGCTTCGACAAAGCCACCGCCGCGGATGTCCTCCAGGATTTCCCTGCCCTTGGCCTTCACCTCTTCTCCGATCAGCTTGCCCAGGTACCGCTGGACGCCGAATCGGCAGGTTGGCGAACTCTGCTGCTCGATAACTTCGAACAGGCCGACCGAAGCCGCCTCGATCATCATGGCCGCCATTTCCCCGGAAGCGTGCATGTCGAGCAGCGAGGGAATGGGGTCGTAACCGGCTTCGACCAGCACTTCGAAAGCAATCCTGAACGCGTCAAGCAGCATTGGAGTCAGGAACTGCTCCTGGAAAAGGTCGAGCTCTGTTTCGGTGACATAGGACACGGGCATGACGCCGTAACGCGTGAAGCCGACGGCTTTTGCGATCCCGAGCGCCCGGCGCAGCGCCCGGGCCGAGCTGTCCTGGATGATGTCTATGAACGCGAGCACCCCGCCGCCTTCGGTGTACCGCTGTCGAATCGGCTTTCCGAACATCTTCGGGGCCAGGAGCACCGCGTCGATATTGGGCGCGAGATCGATCCGCTTGAAGCGTATGGAGAAGCCGTGGGCGATCATGAACAAGTCACCATCGTTCAGGTGCGGCGCGATCTGTGAGTTGTAGACTTCCGGATGCGCTTCATCCGGAATGAGCAGGATGACGACCGACGCGCTCTTGACGGCATCGGCTATAGGCCGGGTGTCGAAGCCGTCCTTGAGCGCGGCTTCCCGGTATTCATCAGCACGGTTGCCCACCACGACAGGGATGCCGCTGTCGCGGAGGTTGGCAGCGAAGGCCTTCCCTTGTATACCGTAGCCGATAACGGCGACGACCTCACCCTTGATGTCGTGCAGACTTGCGTCCTTCTCTACGTACATGCCTGGCTCCCGTTCCGGATTGTCACTCGATCTCGCCGGTCCGAGCGTGATGGACGCACAGCGAACCCGCCGCTGGATCGTGGTTCCGCACGCGTTCTCCGAGATCCGCGTACGTCATATTGCGCGTGTAGAC
>DATNIT010000326.1:0-26437 GCA_035604335.1 Allostellaceae bacterium
GAGCTCTTCACCTATCAGTTCGAGCGCCTGACCGGCGAGGGCAATCTCAAGGGCAGCTTCGTGCCGTCGCAGCTCTCGCCGCATTTCCTGCCGAAGGCCGAATACGTGGGCCTCGGCCGCGAGCTCGTGCGCGCCATGAACCTCGAGGCGTCGGAGACGCGATAGCTTCAGGCTCGCTTGCGGTCGCCTGCTCGGGATCGCGGCGGCATTTTCTTGCCAAGCGCGGCGTCGTCCCTGTCCCGAGCAAGCGACGTTCCAATACTTGCTCTTGCAGATCGCTCGAGCGCGACCCGCAAGTCCCGACGCTATTGAGCCGTGTAAGCGCCCACGCCGACCAGATACTCGCCGACCCGGATTTCGTAATTCTTCTTCGGCTCGACCGTCTTGGTCACGGGGTTCAGCCACTTGAATGCGACCCAGCCCGTGTCCTTGACGGCCTGGATCTCGCGATTGAACGCCTTGCCGTCGACGTCCTTGAGATCGAGCATGTTCTTGCCCTCGAGCGCCGGCGTGGTGCCGTGGCAGACCATGGTGCCTTTCGAGTCCTGGACGGTCACGTAGAGATCCCGGTCCTGGAAACCGCCGTCCTTCGCTTTGAACGCGGCGAAGGCCTTTTCCGGGCCGTTCTCCTTGAGATAGGCGGCGGCTTTTTCGGCCATCGCTTTGGCTTCGTCCGGCGTCGCGCGGTCGGCGGCGAACGCCGTCGACCAGGAAACCCCGATCGCGAAGAGCACGAGAAGCAGGATGCGTTTCATGGACTCGCCATTTCAATGCTAGTGGCGTGCCGAACTCACGGCACGTACGCGCCGACGCCGACGACGTAGTCGCCGACGCGGATCTGGTAGGTCCTCTTGAGCTCGACCGCGTTGCTCATGGGGTTCCGCCATTTGAACTCGACCCAGGCCGCGTCCTTGACGGCCACGACCTCGCGTTCGAACGGTTTCCCCTCGACATCCTTGAGATCGATCAAGTTCTTGCCGATCAGGGCCGGCATGGCGCCGTTGGCGAGCATCACGCCTTTCGAGTCGGCGACAGTGACGTAGAGATCCCGGTCCTGGAACCCGCCGTCCTTGGCTTGGAAAACGGGGAAGGATTTCTCCGGGCCGTTCTCCTTGAGATAGGCGGCGGCCTTTTCGGCCATCGCTTTGGCCTCGTCCGGCGTCGAGCGCTCGGCGGCAAACGCCGTCGACCAGGAAACCCCGATCGCAAAAAGGACAAGGAGCAGAAGTCGTTTCATTATGTCGCGCCCTTTCAATTCGTGTCCCGATCGATCGCCCACGGCCGATCCGCAAGGGCTGAGGCTCGGGTACGCTTCTTTGCCGGGCCGTCTCCCGGCACAGGGCCCTGTACGCCGCCGCTCGTGATGCCAATGGGCGCGGAGGACGGCGCCTAGCCTCCGTCACGATAAGTGCAGGATCATTCACGGACCCTTAGGAGCGGGCGCGCCGTTGCTGTGTCGGAGTGTCGCAGCGCGCTCGAAGCCTGCGGCGGTCGTCGCCTCAGGCGGCGCGGACCTCGGCGAGGAACTGGTCGACGGCGGCCTTGAGCTTGGTGGCCTGCTCGCCGAGCTGTCCGGCGGAGGTCTGGACCTGGCCGGCGACGGTGCCGGTCTCGCCGGCGGCGCGGCTGACCTCGACGATGTTGGAGGAGACCTGCTGGGTGCCGTTGGCGGCCTCGTGGGTGTTGCGGGTGATCTCGGTGGTGGCGGCGCCCTGCTCCTCGACCGCGGCGGCGATCGAGCTGGAGACCGAGCTCACCTCGCCGATGGTGCCGCCGATCCGCTTGATCGCCTCGACGGCGGAGTGGGTGGCGGTCTGGATGGCGCCGATCTGGCCGGAGATCTCCTCGGTGGCCTTGCCGGTCTGGTTCGCGAGCGCCTTCACCTCGGAGGCGACGACGGCGAAGCCCTTGCCGGCCTCGCCCGCGCGCGCCGCCTCGATGGTGGCGTTGAGCGCGAGCAAATTGGTCTGGGAGGCGATGTCGTTGATCAGGGAGACCACCTCGCCGATCTTGGTGGCGGCGGCGGCGAGGCCCTGGATCTGCTGATCGGTCTCCTGGGTCTCGCCGACCGCGCGCTGGGCGATCCCGGCGGCGTGGGTGACCTGGCGGCCGATCTCGGAGATCGAGGCCGAGAGTTCCTCCGCCGCGCTGGCGACGGTCTGGACGTTGGCGGAGGATTCCTCCGAGGCGCTGGCGACGATGCTGGAGCGCCGGCTGGTTTCCTCGGCGGTCTTCTGCATGCGGTCCGCCATGGTGCGCATGCCGGCGGACGCCGAGGAGACCGCGTCCACCACGCCCTTCACCCGGTTCTCGAAGCCGTCCGCCAGCGACAGCATGGTGGCGTGCTTCTCCTGCGCGGCTTTCGCGTCGGCGGCCCGGCGCTCCTCCGCCATATGCTCGATCTGCACCGCGTTCTCGCGGAAGACCGCAAGAGACTTGGCGAGCGCGCCCACTTCGTCCTTGCGCTCGGCGTAGCTGACGGAGACGGTCTTGTCGCCGTTGGCGAGCCGCTCCATGGCGCCCGTGATGACGCCCAGCGGCTTGGTGATGCTGCGGCTGAGCAGCAGCGAGATCGCCACGACAAAGATCGCGTCGATATCATCCATGTAGATTCCCGCCGCCACCGTCCAACCCCAGGGCTTGAATGGCGCGCCGTAGGAGAGCTTAGGCAGCGGCTCGCCGGTACCGCCGCGTGGGAAGCGATAGGAGACGAACCCGCCACCCTCGCCCGCTTGCCTAATCAGCTCGCGCGTAAAATAGACCCCGTCGGAGTCCTTGACGTCCATCATCGACGCTCCCTCGAGCTTCGGATTCGGATGGGCAATCGTGACGCCTTGGCTGTCGAGTGCGAGGAAATAGTCATCGGTTCCGAAGCGAAGACTGCGCAGGATCTTCGTGGCTCTCGCCATGGCGTCCTTCTCGGGGATGCCGGCCTCCGCCGACTGCTTTTGGGTGAGGTCGACGACCTGCTGTGCGGCCAGGACGAGATCGTGGAGTTTCGACTTCCGGTCCTCCACCAGGTTCTGGCGCAGCGTCACCAGGCCCATGAACGCCACGGCGATCACGCCAACGACGAACACGCCGATGACGAACAGGAGCTTGGTGGAGATGCGGAGATTGCCGAGCATGGTGCGACCCTTGAGGACATTCTTATGGTTTCCGCGGGCAATGCAGCCCGAGGTTGCGGCAGACCGTAGGACTCAGCAGTAAAGGCGGGATTTACGGACGCCGAAATTTTGCGCAGCCACAGCCACGTGCGGTGTTCGGTCGCACCGTGCTGGCTCGCAGCCAGTCCTCACATCGCCTGGAAGATCGCCTTCAGCTTCGAATCGTGCTTGATCGCGTGGTCCAGAAACCAGGATTTGAGCGTCTCGGCGAGCGTATCGGGAGGCAGGTCGTGAGTATCGTCGATCCGACCCAGCCACATGTCATGCTCGGCCATGTGCTCGTCGAAGGCCGCCTCCGCCATCGCCTTCAGGAAGGGCGCGGTCCGCGCTCGGCCTTGCAGCGCCGCATAGGTGCCCGAGCGCAGTTCCCACAAGAGCGCATTTTCGTTCTGGACGTGCTCCCTGGTCGCCGTGCGGAGCTTCGTCAGCAGGTCTGGAATCCGCTCCGGGGTCTTCTCGATGGCGCTGATAACGTCGTTTATCAGCGCGACCATGCGCTGGTGCTCGGCATCAAGGACCGGGTGGCCGACGGCGAAGCTCTCGCGCCAAGGAAGCGGTAAGTCCATTATCAACGCTAGAATAGGCTGGATAAAGGCTCTACTTCAAGACGTACCAAATGGCTGCCTGCGAACTCGGCGGCACGCGGTCGCCGCCCTCGTGGTAAGTCTTACAAAACGGTAGATCGGAGGCAGGACAATGCAAGCATATTTGCGTCGCCTGGTACTCGCCTTTCTTGCGATCGCACTCGTCGCGGTCGCGCCGCCGGTCCGCGCCGCCGATCCCCTCAAGATCGGCTTCAGCATGCCCTTGACCGGCGGACTCGCGGGCGGCGGCAAGAGCGCGCTGCTGGCAATCCAGATGTGGGCCGAGGATGTCAACGCAAAGGGCGGTCTGCTCGGCCGTCCGGTGCAGCTGATCTTCTACGACGACCAGACCAACTCGTCCCAGGTGCCGGCGATCTACACGAAGCTGCTCGACATCGACAAGGTCGACCTCGTGATCTCCGCCTACGGCACGAACCAGATCGCGCCGGCGATGCCCATCGTGATGCAGCGCAACCTGGTGTTCATGGGCTTGTTCGGCACCGGCGTGAACGACAATTTCCACTATGACAAATATTTCCAGATCCTGCCGAACGGGAAGGAGACGCGCTTCGGGCCGTCCGAGGGCTTCCTCGAGATTGCCATGACCATGAGCCCCAAGCCGCAGACGATCGCAATGGCGGCGGCGGATGCGGAGTACGCCCAGACCGTGATCGCGGGCGCCCGCGAGATCGTGAAGCGCCTCGGCCTCAAGGTGGTCTACGACAAGAGCTATCCGCCCAACACCGTCGACTATGCGCCGATCGTGCGCGCGATGCAGGCTGTCAATCCGGACTTGGTCTACATCGCCTCATATCCGCCGGACTCCGTCGGCATGGTGCGCGCCGCCAGCGAGATCGGCCTCAAGCCCAAGATGTTCGGCGGCGGCATGATCGGCATCGCCTTCACGCCCATCAAGCAGCAGCTGGGGCCGCTGCTCAACGGCATCGTCGCCTACGACGTCTACGTGCCCGAGCCCACCATGAAATTCCCGGGCATCGAGGAGTTCCTGAAGCGCTATCAGGAGAAAGCCGCGGCCCAGGGCGTCGATCCCCTCGGCTACTACCTGCCGCCCTACGCTTACGCGGAGATGCAGATCCTCGCGGAAGCGATCGCGACCATCGGCAGCCTCGATCAGGCGAAGATCGCCGAGTACATCCACAAGACGTCGTTCAAGACCATCGTGGGCGACGTCAAGTTCGCCGACAACGGCGAGTGGGAGAAGCCGCGCATCCTCTTCGTGCAGTACCAGGGTATCGAAGGCAACGACATCGCCCAATTCCGTCAGCCCGGCAAGCAAGTGATCCTTTACCCGCCCGAATTCAAATCGGGCGAGTTCCGCTACCCATACTCGGATATCAAGCGCTAGGAGCCGTTAAGCCGGCCACAGCGGCCTCAAGGCGTCCGGCAATTGGTCGCGCATCGACTGGGCGATCTGCGTCTCCGATCGCTCGGCCAATACCGCCAACACGTCGCCCACGATGGAGTCGGGCGGAGCCTGATGGGCGACAGGCTCTTCGTCACTTCCGCCAGAAGCTTCGCCGACGAGGCAAGGGGCGCGGGGTCAGCAGGCTGCCATCCATCAAGAGAAATGCCGCGCGGCAGCGGCGGCAGGCCACCCGCGAAAGCGAGCACCTGCGACGTGCTCATGTGTCCGCGCATCCCGTGCATTACCGCGCGGAACATCGCTTGGCTTTGATTGTGGGTCTGGAGTACGGCCACGGATCAAATTTGTGTGCCGAGCTGCGACGCAACAGCGCAATCCACAAAACTGCAACACGAGAGCCATAGGCTCACGGCGACTCGCTCCGAGGTTTCCGGCAGCGTCGACACGGCAAGAGCGGCGGATCCGCTTTGCCGGCCGTAACAGTCTCGCCATCACATTTTTCCACTGGGGGAGCCCGACATGAAACGCAGATGGATCTGCACGATCCCGGTCTCGTGCCTTGCGGTGCTGGGATCGATGGGACTCGCGTCCGGACAGACGATGGATCAGCTCGTCGCTGGCGCAAAGAAGGAGGGCCAGCTCACGGTCATCGCGCTGCCGCGCGACTGGTGCAGCTACGGCACCCTGATCGACGACTTCAAGAAGAGGTACGACCTCGCCGTCAACGAGCTCAATCCCGATGCCGGCTCGGGCGACGAGATCGAGGCGATCAAGGCGAACAAGGGCAACACGGGTCCCCAGGCGCCCGACGTGATCGATGTCGGCCTGTCCTTGGTCCCTCGGCCAAGAAGGACGGGCTGCTGCAGGCTTACAAGGTCTCGACCTGGAGCACGATCCCGGATTCCCAGAAGGACGCCGAGGGGTACTGGTACGGCGACTACTACGGCGTGCTGGCGCTGCAGGTGAACGCCGACATCGTGAAGAAGATCCCGACGGATTGGCCGGACCTGCTGGCGGCCGATTACAAGAACTCGGTGGCGCTCGCGGGCGACCCGCGGGTCTCGAACCAGGCGATTCAGGCCGTGTTCGCGGCGGGCCTCGGCGCCGCCGGCGGCGCCGTCGACAAGGCCGGTGATGCCGGGCTCAAGTTCTTCGCCGAGCTCAACAAGAACGGAAACTTCGTGCCGGTGATCGGCAAGGCCGGCACGCTGGCGCAGGGAGCGACGCCGATCATCGTGCGCTGGGACTACAACGCACTGGCCGACCGCGACACGCTCAAAGGCAATCCCAAGGTCGAGGTCGTCGTGCCGAAGACGGGCGTGGTCGCCGGCGTCTACGTGCAGGCGATCAGCGCCTTCGCGCCCCACCCCAACGCCGCCAAGCTCTGGATGGAGTACCTCTACTCCGACGAAGGCCAGATCGGCTGGCTCAAGGGCTACTGCCACCCGATCCGCTTCGGCGATCTCGTGAAGAGCAACAAGGTGTCGCCCGACGTGCTGGCCAAGCTCCCGCCGGCGGCCGCCTACGAGACCGCCGTCTTCCCCACCCTCGATCAGCAAGCCGCGTCCAAGGACGTGATCACGAAGCAGTGGGACGCGGTGGTCGGCGCGAACGTGAAGTAGCGATCGGACTGTCTGCCTGGTGAGGTTCTGCGCGACTACCGTTCTACTCTCCCCCTCGATGGGGAGGGTTAGGGCGGGGCGTCGCGCGGATACAGCGTACTCGTCCTCCGAATGACGACGCAGAGCCGCGTCGAGACCCATCCGACCCCCGCGGCGACGCTGCAGCTCGGCCGGATGTCCTGGTCCTGGCTCGGCGTCGCGCCGTTCTTCCTGTTTGCGCTCATGTTCTTGATCCTGCCCACGGGGTTCCTGGTGGTGGGCGGGTTTCAGGACGCGGACGGGAATTTCACCCTCGACAACATCGCGCGGCTGTTCCGCCCGAACATCCTCAGCGCCTACTGGATCAGCCTCGAGATCAGCGCGGCCTCGGCGCTGGGCGGCGCGGTCATCGGTTTTTTCCTCGCCTACGCGGTGGTGCTCGGCGGCCTGCCGCGCTGGCTTCGGCCGACCTTGATGACCTTCTGCGGCGTTGCCTCGAATTTCGCGGGCATTCCGCTGGCCTTCGCCTTCCTCGCGACCCTCGGCCGCACCGGGCTGGTGACCGTGCTGCTGGTCCAGTATTTCGGCTTCAACATCTACAGCACGGGCTTCAATCTGCTGAGCTTCTGGGGCCTGGCGCTTACCTATCTCTATTTTCAGATCCCGCTGATGGTGCTGATCCTGACGCCGGCGCTCGACGGCTTGAAGCGCGAGTGGCGTGAAGCCTCGGCGATCCTGGGCGCCACCGCCGGCCAGTATTGGCGCTACGTGGCGCTCCCCGTGCTGTGGCCGAGCCTGCTCGGCACCACCTTGCTGTTGTTCGCCAACTCCTTCGGCGCGGTGGCCACCGCCTACGGCTTGACGGGCAGCTCCCTCAACATCGTCACCATCCTGCTCTACGCGCAGATCCGCGGCGACGTGCTGCACGACCAGAACCTCGGATACGCGCTGGCGCTCGGCATGATCCTGATCACCGGCCTCTCCAACGGCGCCTATATCTGGCTCGGCACCCGCAGTCAGAGGTGGCTGCGATGAGTCGCGCGCGCCTCGGCCCTTGGCTCGCGATCGCGCTCGGCGCGCTCTATTTCCTGGTGCCGCTCATCGGCACGTTCGAGTTCTCGCTCCGCATGCGCCGTGGCGAGTACAGCTTCGATGCCTACTGGATCGTGCTGTCGGACCCGCGTTTCCAGGCTACCTTCGGCTACTCGACCGTGCTGGCGCTCGCCACCATCGTGGTGGGCGTGCTGCTGGTGGTGCCGACCGCCTACTGGATTCAGCTCCGCCTGCCTCGGCTTCGGCCGGTGGTGGAGTTCATCACGCTCTTGCCCCTGGTGATCCCCGCCATCGTCCTCGTGTTCGGCTATCTCCGCATCTACAACAGCTCCTCGCTGCTGCCGATGACCTCGAGCCAGCGCGCGACCGACGTGCTGCTGATGTGCAGCTATGTGACGCTGGCGCTTCCCTACATGTACCGCGCGGTCGACACGGGCCTGCGGGCGATCGACGTGCGCACGCTCACGGAGGCCGCGGAGAGCCTCGGCGCGAGCTGGTTCACCATCCTGTTCCGCGTGATCTTTCCCAATGTGCGCGTCGCCATCCTGAGCGGCGCGTTCCTCACCTTCGCGATCGTGATCGGCGAGTTCACTATGGCGAGCCTGCTGGACCGGCCGGCCTTCGGGCCGTACCTCCAGCTGATGGGCGCCAACCGCGCCTACGAGCCCTCGGCGCTCGCCATCATCGCCTTCATCGTGACCTGGGCCTGTATGGGCCTGATCCAGGTCTTCGGGCGCGGCGCGCGCCAGGCGGCGCGCTAGCAACGGCGGAGATAGAGGCATGGCGTTTCTCGAGATCGAAAAGGTCCGCAAAGTCTTCGCCCAGAGCACGGCGGTGGAGAAGTTCGACCTCGCGGTGGAGCACGGCGAGTTCGTCTCGTTCCTGGGTCCGAGCGGCTGCGGCAAGACCACGATCCTGCGCATGGTCGCGGGCTTCGAGACGCCGACCTCCGGCGCCATCCGGATCAACGGTCAGGACGTGATCGGACTTCGCCCGAACCAGCGCCATGTCGGCATGGTGTTCCAGTCCTACGCGCTCTTCCCCAACATGACGGTGGCGGACAACGTCGCCTTCGGCCTCAAGGTGGCGAAGCGGCCGGCGTCCGAGATCGGCCCCAGGGTCGAGAAGATGCTGCACCTCATCAAGCTGCCGCAGCTCGCGGGCCGGTACCCCTATCAGCTCTCAGGCGGGCAGCAGCAGAGGGTGGCGCTCGCCCGCGCCCTTGCCATCGAGCCGCAGTTGCTGCTGCTGGACGAGCCGCTCTCGGCGCTCGACGCCAAGATCCGCGTCTCGCTCCGCGAGGAGATCCGGAACGTTCAGCGCGAGCTCGGCATCACCACCATCTACGTGACCCACGACCAGGAAGAAGCCCTCTCGATGTCCGACCGCATCGTGGTGATGAGCGAGGGCCGGGTCGAGCAGGTCGGCACGCCCTTCGAGGTCTACAACTATCCGCGCACGCGCTTCGTGGCCTCCTTCGTCGGCACGCTCAACATCCTGAAGGGCCGCGTCACCGACAGCGCCAACGGCACGCTCGCGGTCGACGACCAGGAGATCGTGACGGCCCGCGGCATCCCCAATGCCCGCGCCGGCGAGCTGCGCTCGGTGGCGCTCAGGCCCGAGGCGGTGTCTCTTTCGGATGCCGGAGCCGAGGGCAACCGCATGCGGGGCACCATCGAGGAGGTGAGTTTTCTGGGCTCGGTGGTGCGGATCCGCGTCCGGTTCCGCGAGCACGCGATCTCCCTCGACACTTTCAACAGCCCCGGCAAGTCTCCACCCCGCCGCGGCGAGCCCGTCACGGTGAGCTTCGCCCGCGACGACCTCCGCGTGCTCGAGGGTGCCGAGGCATAGCGGCTCGCGCTCATTCGCAGATGCCGACCCACGCTCAGATGAACCTGCTGGATTGGGCGTCCATGGCGCTCTATGCGGTGGTCTATCGCGTATGGCCAGAGGCCGCACGCTCGCCGCGCGCGGCGTTGCGCGACCGCTGCCCGGCCGCGCCGAGGCCATGCGCGCCGCCGACTGAGGCCGGCCGCCTCGGTCCGCCGCAGTTCACCGCCGGCGCCGCCTCACCGGCGGGTTTGAGCGCCTCAGAACCTATGGCTCTTCGGTGATGTCGGCATCGACGCGCGTGGGTTTGGCGGTTCCTTGGTCGTAATGGACGAATACCGCACTGCCGTTTGGAACATTCTTGCCGACCGAATCTCCTCCGCTGCCAACGGTGGTCGGTGCCATTGCGGCCGTTGGCGCTCCCGTGTGCCCGTCTGGCGCGACGAATATTGTGACCGTCGAACCGGTCGGAAAGTCTCCCGACGAGGGATAGGCACCGACGGTCCGGTTTTGCGCGGCACCGCTCTGATTGCGCCAAGCGCGGGACGCGACGCAGTGTTCGAGATGAACGCGTTGTCGAGTCAAGGCGACGTTGCCGCCTGGGCCCGCTCCGAAGAAATACTTATTGATCACGTGCGCCGGCCTCTGGCCGCCCTCGAACACGAACTCGCTTTCGACCACCGAGGCGGCGTCGCGCGATGAGGATGCAGGCTGGCCTTTCGCCAACGTACCGCGGAAGAGGGAGAGCAGCGGGCTCCCGGAAAATCCGACGCTGTAACCGTAGCTCGTTGTGCCCGGGGGCCAATTTATGGGATCGGCCTGTCCCATCGTGTTGCAGTGAGCGGGCTTATTGATCTCGGTCACCGAATCGGCCTCGTTGCCGAAGGGACTCTTCGGTCCGCCCGGCAGGGTGAGCGTAATCTTGCCGCCGGTCTTGACGTTGCTGCGGATGTGCCACGTCACTCTGTCGCCGCTCTGCGCGAAGGCGGGATTCGGCGTGACCGTGACATTGCCCTGCGCGTTGATGTCGATCTCGATCGTGACGTCGGCCATGACACCTCCTGTTCGTGAGGCAGTCCCTCCCACACCGGCGCAACCGGGTGCACCGTGAAAACGGTATAGGAACGAAATGAACCAAACTCCACTTTGAATAGATAAACTTTGAGGCTGTTGGCGGGAGATCGGGAGTGAGCTGCTTCCGCGTCGGATCCGGTAAATAGGACGTATTATGCAAGACCGTGCGAGGATCCGGCCGCGAGTTTCGCGCCCGCGCCGTCGAGAGCCACGGATACGTCTGCGCAATCTCGAGAGGAGATGGGCCTCGGTGAGCATCCAGAACAGCACGAGCCGCATTCTCACGACCCACGTGGGCAGCCTGCCGCGCCCCAGGGACCTGCTCGATCTCATGAAGGCGAGGCTCGCGGGCGGCGCCTATGACCGCGACGCCTACGAGACGCGGGTGCGAAGCGCGGTTGCCGACTGCGTGCGCAAGCAGGCGGAGACCGGCATCGACATCCTGACCGACGGCGAGCAGTCCAAGCCCGGCTTCTACACCTATGTCCGCGAGCGCCTGGGCGGCTTCGAGGCGCGGCCGCGGCGAACGACGCATCTGTTCGCGGCGGAGGTCGCGGCGTTCCCGGAGTACTACGAGCAGTATTTCAAGCAGGCCATGACCGGCGGCGCCATCGCGCCGGTCGTGCAGATGGCCTGCACCGGCCCCGTCACATACAAGGGCGAGGCGGCGCTACGGCGCGACATCGACAATCTCGAGGCAGCCGCGGCCGGCGTACCGCACCACGCCGTCTTCATGCCGGCGGTGGCGCCGAGCGGCGTCGGCGTGAACGAGTACTATCGGACGGAGGAGGAGTTCTTCCACGCGGTCGGCGCGGCGCTCGCGCGGGAATACCGGACGATCGTCGATGCGGGCTTCCTGCTGCAGATCGACGACCCCTTCCTCACCGACATCTTCGGCGACCCCGCTCTCTCGACGGAGCAGCGCCGCGCACGGGCGGCGATGTACGTGGAAGCCGTCAATGCGAGCCTGGGTGGCATTCCGCCGGAGCGGGTGCGCTACCACACCTGTTACGGCATCAATCACGGACCGTGCATTCACGAGGCCGCGCTCGCAGACGTCGTTGGCCACATGCTGAAGGTGAACGCCGGCGCCTACAGCTTCGAGGCCGCGAATCCGCGCCACGAGCACGAGTATCACCTCTGGGAGACGGTCAAGCTGCCGTCGGGCAAAGTCCTGATCCCCGGCGTCATCACCCACGCCAGCAACATCGTCGAGCATCCCGAGCTCATCGCCGAGCGCCTGGTGCGCTTCGCCGCGCGGGTCGGGCGCGAGAATGTCCAGGCCGGCGTCGACTGCGGCTTTTCCTCGCAGGCGACTTACACGACCGAGGTGCACCCGACCGTGATCTGGGCGAAGTTCGAGGCTCTGCGCGACGGCGCGCGGATCGCCACCAAGCAGCTGTGGAGTTAAGGCGAGCCTCCGCGTCCTACCACCGCTCCGACGCCTTCGCGGTCCAGAGCTCGGGCGTACCCAGCACCTCGGCCATGCGCTCGCTCATCGCATCGAGGAGCCGCTCGCCTTTCTCGGGCGTGCCGGCGGCGCCGTTGCCGATCACGCCGCGGCGGCTCCGGGCGTTGAGCGCCTGCCAGCGGAAGACGCCGGGTCCCACCAGGTTCTCGATCTCGGGCCGGTCCTGGTCGGGTCCGCGGGCGGCGGCGAGCTGCTCGCGGTCGATCAGATGCGGCACCACCGCCATCATCATGGAGGTCTCAGCCTCGCAGGCGTGCAGCAGCTTCTCCTGGAACTCCAGGATCGCCTTGGTCTGTGGCACCGCGATGTCCCAATAGGCGAAGGCCACCAGCGGGATCTTGAATTCGACCGTGAGCTCGCTCGCCGCCACGACCAAGGGCGCGATGTTGCCGCCGTGGCCGTTCAAGAGACAGATGCGCCGGAACCCGTCGCGCACCAATGAGCGCACGATGCCGCGCACCAGTCCGAAGAACACCGAATAGTCGATGGTGATGGTGCCGCCGAGCTCCATGTGATGCTCGGCAAAGCCGGTCCAGATCGTGGGCGTCACCAGGATCGGATGGCCGCGCTCGGCGAGCTTGCGGGCGCCGCGCATCGCGACCTCGGTCGCCAGCCGATAGTCCACCATGACCGGGAGATGCGGCCCGTGCTGCTCGGTCGAGCCGATGGGCACCACGACGATAGCGTTGCGCTCCGCCATCTTGTTGAGCGCGGGCGCGGTCAGGCTGGAGAATTCGAGCGGTTGCATCGGGCGGTCCCCGTGACTGTTGCGGCGGGCTGCACTATACCGGCGGGGTCCGCCCGAGCCCATAGAACCAGCCCCTCCGCCCATGAACTACACGTTCCGCTTCTCGCCGGTGCTGAGCCGCGCGGACCAGCTGCTGGCGGGCCTGGCAGAAACGCTCTGGATCAGCGCAGCGGTGATCGCGCTCGGCTTTCTGGTCGGCCTCGGCGGCGCCTTCGCCTCGCGTTCGCACCTCAAGCCGCTGCGCTTCCTGGTGCGCGGCTATGTCGAGGCGATCCGCAACACGCCGCTGCTCGCACAGTTGTTCTTCATCTACTTCGGCTTGCCGGGCCTCGGCATTCGGCTCGACGCGGTGCCCGCCGCGATGATTGCGCTGGTCGTCAACCTCGGCGCCTACACGATCGAGATCGTGCGCGGCGGCATCGAGGCGGTGCCGAAGGGGCAGACCGACGCCGGCATCGCGCTCGGCCTCACGCGGCGCCAGGTCTTGCTCCTGATCGTGCTCAAGCCCGCGCTCAAGGTGATGTTCCCGGCGCTCGCGAGCCAGTTCACGCTCCTCATGCTGGCGACCAGCATCCTGAGCCAGATCGGCGTCGAGGACCTCTTCCATATGGCAAGCCTGATCGACTCCGCGACGTACCGGAGCTTCGAGGTCTACGCCGTCGCCTGCGGGTTCTACTTGCTGACGGCGCTCGGCTTCCGCGCGGTCTTCGCTCTGATCTATCGCCTGGTCTTTTCGGAGCGGGTGCGGCCCGCGCCGCCCGCCGCCGTGGTGCCGCCCTGATGTTCCGGAACTTCGGCCCCGGTGAGCTGCTGCTGCTGGCGAGCGGATTGCGCTGGACCGTGGCGTTGACCGCGCTCGCCTTTGCCGGCAGCGGCTTGCTCGGCCTCCTGGTACTCGTGCTGCGGGTGAGCCCGGCGCGGCCGCTGCGGCTCCTTGCCATGCTCTGGATCCAGGCGATCCAGGGCACGCCGCTCCTCGGGCATCTCTTTCTGATCTTCTTCGGCCTGCCGCTCATGGGCTTCGAGGTCTCGCGCTGGGTAGCCGCCACGGTGGCGCTCTCGGTCTACGGTAGCGCCTTTCTCTCGGAGATCTGGCGCGGCGCCGTCGAGGGCGTACCGAAGGGTCAATGGGAGGCCTCGGCGGCGCTGGGCCTGCCGCGGCTTCTGCAGCTGCGCAAAGTGATCCTGCCGCAGGCGCTCACCATCGCGATCCCGCCGACCGTCGGCTTCCTGGTTCAGCTCATCAAGAACACCTCGCTCGCCTCGATCATCGGACTGATCGAGCTCAGCCGCGAGGCGCAGCTGGTCAACGGCGCCACCTTCGCACCGTTCGTGGTCTATGGCTGCACCTCGGTCTTGTATTTCGCGCTGTGCTTCCCGCTGACCTCCTGGAGTCGCGCGCTCGAGGCGCGGCGCGCGGTGGCGCGCTGATCCTTGGCTCTTGCTCTGGGGCACGCGGGCTGATTAGGTGAGACAAACACTGTCGGGGAAACGGGGGAAATCATGAGACGCCTCATCGGCATTTGCGCCGCGCTCGTCGCCGCCTGCGCGCTCGCACCCACCGCGGCGTGGGCGGATCTCAAGGAGATTCTGGACCGCGGCACCATCCGCATCGGGACCCAGATGGACGACCCGCCCTTCGGCTACGTCGATGCCAACGGCAAGCCCACCGGCTTCGACATCGAGCTCGGACAGATGATCGGCAAGGCGCTCGGCGTCAAGGTCGAGGTCGAGCAGATCATCGGCGCCAACCGGATCCCCTATCTCCTCACCAACAAGATCGATCTCGTGATCTCCGCCATGGGGGCGACGCCCGAGCGCGCAGTGCAGGTGATGTTCACCACGCCCTACGCGGCGCTCTATCTCGGCGTCTACGGGCCCAAGGACCAGAAGATCGCCGGCCCCGGCGATCTCGGCTCGCTCAGGATCGCGGCGACCAAGGGCACCACGCAGGACACGTCGCTCACGGCCATGGCGCCCACCGCCAACATCGTGCGCTTCGAGGACGACACCACCTCGAACACCGCCTATCTCTCCGGGCAGACCGATCTTTGGGCCACGCTCAACACCATCGCGATCGATCTCTCCAAGAAGAACCCGGCGCGGAACACCGAGCTCAAATTCAAGCTGCGCAATTCGCCCGCGCACATGGCCATGCGCCAGGGCGACTTCCAGCTCCTGCACTGGCTCGACACCTACATCTTCTTCATCAAAGGGAACGGCGAGCTCCAGCGGCTGCACCGCACCTGGCTCGGCGAGGACATCGGCGACCTGCCGACGCTCTAGCCGTGCCGGCTCAGTGCCCGCCGCTGTGGCCGCAGTAGGGCATGTTCCGCTCGTAGCCATGGGCGCCCTCGGCCTGAGCAGCCTGTTTCGAAGCGATGCCGTTCCGCGATGGTCTGGGCCGAGGGCGGCGGCTCGTTGCAGCCAGCGAGCGCGGAGAGCCCGACGATCGACAGGCAGAGAACCGCGCACGTCATGGCAGATTCGCTTAAGGAGTTTCGATGAACCTAGACCTTGGACAGCGTCGTATCGGATCAAGATCGCGGCGGCGTAACGAGGTCGTGAGTGCAAAACGGGAGTTCCCTAACTGGCCGGTAAGCGCTAGATTTCTCTGGATAAAATTAGCCGTCTGTTAACCATCACCGGCGACCATTCGGATCCGCCCGAGCGCGGGCAAGAAGCGAGAGGGCCACGTTCATGGCGAGAGCAAAATCCAAGATCGTCGCGGGCCCACAGCGACCGCCGGAGCGGCGTCGCGCGCTGCGCAAGCGCGTGCTGTGGTCGGCTCAGGTCGAAGCCGAAGAGCGGCTCATCAGCTGCGCCGTCCTCGATGTCTCGCTTCAGGGTGTCCGGGTGCGGCTCGACGAGGGTGCGCTGCCGCAAGGGCCGATGGCGATCGCCGTCAGCCGCTTCGGCACCTTCCAGGCCGAGGTGGTCTGGATGCAGGACAGCGTGGCCGGTTTGCGCTTCTTGGAATCGGTCGAGCGCGTCGCCGACACCATCGGCCGCCAGCTGCCGCTCGCGATGGTTGCCTGAACGCCGCTCGCGACTCCCGAGGCGCGAGGGTCCTCCCACTCGTTCGCGAAGTCCGGATGTGCTAAGCACCCTGGCGGGAGGACTTGCCAGGGGGTGAGGCATGGCTTTGATGACGCGCCGGCGGCTGATCGGGAGCACGCTTGCCGCCGTTGGAACCGTCGCCGCACCCGCGATCTTGCGGGCCGACGACCCGATGGTCAGCAAGGGCATCTATTGGAAGCGCGTGCCCTGCCAGAAGGACCACGTCTACTCCCAGCACTTGGTGCCGGACTGGTGGTTCCTGGAGCTCTATGCGCCGCCCGACCAGAGCTGGAGCGTGACGGTTCCCAATGCCGGACCCCTGACCGCGGCGCCCTGGGGAAACGGCGACACCAAATCCGCCCGACCGGAAGTCAACGGCGCCCTCGGCTGCATGGTGGTCTCCAAGGACCTCACCGGCGGCACCAATGACAAGACACTGGACATTCTGAATCGGTGGCCGCCGAAGAATTTTTACGGGCCGCTGCACTTGCTCGGTCCGGGTCGCTTCGGCTTCTCCGCGAATTTCGCCTTTCCGCCGGGCGCGACCGGAAGCGGCGCCATCTGGATCGCGATCTGGATCAAAGGCCCCGAGGGCCAGTTCCCGCTGACGCCGCCCGGCTGGCCCTACGCCACCGTGCCTTCGCCCGAACCCAAGGACGATTTCTGAGCCATCGCAGCTCGCGCGCTTGAGGATGGGCGAGCGCAGACCCGCCTCGTAATCGCGCGGGTACTCGCCGGGCCGGCGGGCCAACCCGCTGGCACGCGCCGCCCGCGCGTGGGCTCCCAAGGCACTCTTCCCCCATTAGGGCTAAGTCAATTAACGAAGCTTTTACGAAATTTTTACGAAAATTGCTTCTTATCGGACGAGTGCCGTTCCAGGTCGGGTGGATTGAGCTGGGGTGGCACACGGGGCACAAAGAAGCGGCGGGGCTCACATGGGCACAGAGAAACCCGGTCTTGGCGGATCCGAGCTGATCGCGCCCGGGTCCGAGATCACGCGTCTCAATCTCGATATCAAGCAATATGAATGGCTGTTGCGGACCAGTCTCGGGCCGAAGGCGCGCAGGATGTTCGAGCATCTGCTGGCGCGGGCACGAAGCGAGCTGGCGCTGATCGAGGCCGAGGAGAGCGACGCGCGCGCCTGGGTGGAGCAGGCGTAGGGACCGTGCTACCGGCTTCCCCGATCTCCGGGCTTTAGCGGGCCCGCCGACCCGCCGGGCACGGCCGACTCGCGAGCGCTCGTCCCGCGATCCCTGCGCAAAACGCATCCCAGGACGGTAAGGGTCCGGTCTTGCTCCGATCCCGCGACCATGGCTGGAATGGCTGAGGTCACCGACACCCGCGAGGAGCCCCGATGGAAAATCCAAAATATCTCTCGATGAACGGCGAGATCGTGCCCTTCGCCGAGGCGAAGATCCACACGCTGACGCCGGGCGTCAAATACGGCACCGCCGTCTTCGAGGGCATCCGCGGGTATTGGAACGAGCGGCGCAAGGACATGTATCTCTTCCGCCTGGAAGAGCATCTGAACCGCCTGCACTTCTCGATGAAGGTGATGCGCTTCGACCATCGGCTCGAGAACCGCCAGATGACGCGGGCGCTCATCGACCTCATCAAGGCCAACGAGATCCGCGAGGACATCCACATCCGGCTCCTGGTCTGGGTCGACGGCGAGGGCGACATGAACGCGACCGGGCCGATCGGCTGGTCGCTTGCGGCTCTGCCGCGGCCGCCCAGCAAGGCCGTGAGCGAGGGCGTCCACTGCGCGGTCTCGTCCTGGCGCCGCATCAACGACAACGCCATGCCCGCGCGCGTCAAGGCGACCGCAAACTACAACAACGGAAGGCTCGCGACCCTGCAGGCCCGGGTCGACGGGTACGACAACGCGATCATCCTGACCCAACAGGGGCGCGTCTCGGAATCGCCGGGCTCGTGCTTCTTCATGATCCGCGACGGCATGCCGGTGACGCCGGGCGTCACCAGCGACATCCTCGAGAGCGTCACGCGCGCCACCGTGATGCGCATCTTCAAGGAGTATCTCGGTCGCGAGACCGCGGAGCGCGAAATCGACCGCACCGAGCTCTACGCCGCCGAGGAGACGTTCTTCTGCGGCTCCGGCTACGAGATCCAGCCGATCCTCACGATCGACCGCCAGCCCGTCGGCACTGGCAAGCCCGGCGAGCTCACCCGCGCGCTGCAGCAGAAGTACTTTTCCATCGTGCGCGGCGAGACCGCCGACCACGCGGAGTGGCGCACGCCGGTTTATCTCAAGAACGAATGACTTGAGCCGGGGCCCCCGCCGCGACGCCAGCCGTACCTCGCGGCTGGCGGCGACGGCGAATTCCGCCTCAGGGTTCTAGCAGGGAGCGCACCAGCAATGCTGGCCCGCGGGACCGCAGACCCAGTGACTGCCGGGCGGGCAATGGACGTCCTTCCCACGGCAGGCGGCCGGCTGGACGGGGCCAGCGTCCGTCGTCGGCGCGGCCGCTCCGGTGCCTTGCCAAACCGCGGCATCCGTGTTCGACATCGGTATCGCCGCGAACAGAATTGCCGCTGCGACTGCGAGAGCTATCGGCATGCTACGCATCGATTTCCCCTCCGTCGGATTTCTAGACTTGGACCCCAAAGTTTTGCATCGTCTTGGCGAAGAATCCAGACGGGACTGCGGGCGGTCCGGCCCGGCGCGCCGAGCCCCTGAGCGTCTTCAATCCATCGTCGGCTCGCTGCCAGTTCCGGCTGCGCCTCCGTCCTTGCCCGGCTGAAATCGCGGCAGGGCATCGGGCCGCAGTGTTCCGTCGCCCTCGAACAATCTCGGTTCCTAGACCGACATCGCGCGCCGCTCGTCGTCCCCGCGTCGCTCACAGTATCGGCCGATCGTAGAAGGGTACGCGCTCAAGGTCGCATCTCGTCCAGGCCGTCGACATCGCGCGCCGACACGCAGATGCTGGCGAGCGTGCGCTCCTCGGCGTAGGGCCAGGGCCGGCCGCGGTGCAGCATCGCGCGCTCGTCCCAGATGAGCACGTCGCCCGGCCGCCACGCATGCGTATAGACGGTACCCGGCCTGGTCGCGAAATCGATGGCCTCGTCGATCAGCGCTTGTCCCTCGGCGTCGGGTATGCCCACCGCGGCGCACGCATGGGAAGCGATGTAGAGCGCGTCCTGGCCGTTGATGGGATTGCGCCACAGCGCGCGCCAGCGCTGGTCCGCCCAGCGGGTGCTGCGCTCCTGGTGGGATAGCTCCAACGAGATCTTGGCGCGCGAGTGCGCGTTACGGTGGACCAGCACGGCCTCGCGTAGCCGCGCCTTGAGCGACTCCGGCATCCGGCGCCAGGCGGCGCGGGTCGAGGCGAACTCGGTCTCGCCGCCGGTCGAGCTCAGCACCCGCGCGGCGAGAATGTTGGCGAGCGCCGGAACCGGCAGGAACGTGCTGTCGGTGTGCCAGAGCTGGTTCGCGACGAGATTCAAGGTATGGAAGCTGTCCGCCGCGGCGAGGGTTGTCGTCGGAGAGCCGGTTCGTGACGTTGTCCATGCGCGGCTTCGGGCCGTTCCGGCCCATGGAGCGGTCCTCGATCGGGCCGAAGAGAGCGCCCAGCGCGAGATGGGCCGCGTCATCGAGCCGCTGCTCGCGGAACAGCAGCAGCGACCGGTCCTCGAAGGCGGCGCGGATCTCCGGATAGCCGACGGCCGCCGTAACCTCGCGAAGATCGACACCGTGGATCTCGACCCCGAAATCGGGATGAAGCGGCGATACCCGCATTGGTGACCCCCTGGGACAGGAAATGCGGTCCGCATCCTACCTGCCGCGGCGCATGCATTCACGTCTCTTGATGGCTCGAATGGCTTCGCCGTCCCAGCGTTGCTCACAGCACCGGCCGGTCGTAGAAGGGCACGCGCTCGATGCGGGGGCTCCAGCGGCCGTCCGCCATGAGGCTCCGCGCGTGCGCCGCGATGTCCTCGAGCTTCGCGAACCATACGCCGCCTTTGCGCTGCATGTACTCGATGAGCTCGCGGAGCGCGAGCGCCGGCGCCGGACGCCCGCTCACCGCGGGATGCCAGACCGAGATCCATAGGCCGCCCAGCTCCCACATGGCGTCGAACTCGGCCCGATAGACCTCGATCGCATGGCGGGGCGGCGAGATCTTCATCAGATAATCGAACGCGCGGCTCGAGACGTATTGGTTGTAGTCGTCGACCGACGCCGGTACCGGCAGCTCGACCAGACTGCCCTTGCCGTTCTCGAGCAGGATCGGGATGTCGTCGGCGAACAGCGACGAATCGTAGGCCATGCCGGCCTCGATCAGGAGATCGAAGCTGCGGCGCGACAGGCCGTAATAGGGAGCGCGATAGCCGCGCGGCCGTTTCCCGGTCAGCCGCTCGATGAGCGCGATCCCTTGGTCGAGCGCGCGGCGCTCCTCGTCCGCGCTCTGCTTGCTCGGCCATTCATGGAAATGGCCGTGGTGCGCGACCTCGTTGTCGTGGGAGAGGATGTGCTCGACCGCTTTCGGATAGGCCTCGATGACCCAGCCGGGCACGAAGCACGTCAGCGGAATCTTGTACCCGCCGAAGAGATCGACGATCCGCGGCAGGCCGACCAGCGGGTCGTAGCGCATGTGCGCGAGAGCGTGCTGCTCGTCGAGCGCCCGCTCGCGGTGGGTCGCGTGCACGACGCTGTCGGCGTCCACGTCGAAGCTGAAACCGACGGCGCAGCGCGCCCCATTGGGCCAGGGCGGCGGGTTCTTGATCATCGCGGGTCCTCCTCAGGTCTTCACGACCATGTCCCGGGGAAAGCTCGTCAGGATTTCCGGCGGGCCCTCGGCCGTGACGCGGAAGGTCTCGCTGAGCTCGAATCCCCAATCCTCCCGCCACATGCCGAGGATCATGTGAAAACACATGTTCGGCTCGAGCACGGTCTGATCGCCCTGGCGGAGGCTCGCCGTCCGCTCGCCCCAGTCCGGCGGGTAGCTGAGCCCGATCGAATAGCCGATGCGCGAGCTCTTGGTGTAGCCGGCGTGCTCGATGACCGCCCGCCACGCCGCCTCGACCTCGTGGCACGTCCGTCCGGCGCGCGCGCCGTCGAGCGCCCGATCAAGCCCATCGGAGACCACCTTGGCGAGATCCACGAGATGCCGCGGCGGCTGACCGAGATAGAGGGTCCGGGCGAGGGCCGCGTGATAGCGATGGCTGCAGCCGCCGAGCTCGAGATAGGCGACGGCATTCGCGGGATAGCGGTCGCCCGACCAGGTGAGATGCGGCGCTGCCGTCTTGGCTCCGCTCGGCACCGACGGCATCGCGGAGGGGTAATCGCCCCAATAGGGCCCGGTGCCGCGAAGCTGCGCCGCGCAAATCTCGGCCACGGCGTCGCACTCGCGGACACCGGGCGCGACCACGGCGATGCCGACTTCCATGGCGTGGGACACGATCGCCGCGGCGCCGCGCATCATTTCTATCTCTAAGTCCGACTTGACGATGCGGGCCCAGTTGACGAGCGGATAGATGTCGACGAGCCGGGCGTCGGGCAGCGCTTTCGTCAGCTCGGCGAAGCTGCGTCCCGTGAAATGAAAGGCGTCGAGCTCAAGGCCGATGCGGGCGCTGCCATAGCCCCGCGCCTTCATGAGCTCGGCCACGAAGCGGGCGGGGTGCCGATCGGGCGCGTCGACATAGTCCTCGGGATAGGGCTCGATATTTTCCGGCCTCAGAAACGTCGTGAGCCGCGCGCCCGGCGCGTCCATGGCTCGGCCGACCCAGACCGGCTCGTCCATCGATAGCGCGAGGACCAGGAACTGGTGCACATAGAATGACCAGCCGTCGTAACCGCTGAGATAGTTGAGGCTCGCGGGCTCGGCGCACAGCAGCACGTCGACGCCGGCCGCCTCCATGCGGCGCTTCACGCGCGCGATCCGATCGCGATACTCCGTGGCGGGAAAGGCGGGCACGACGGCGGCCCGCTCAGAACAGCTCCGGCAGCGCGTCCCGGAATTTGCGGATGGCCTCGATGTGCGCAGTCGGATTTGTCAGGTGCCCGATGCTGGCCTTGTTCCAGCGTTGCTCGGCCTCGACCCAGCGCTCGGGCATGGTGTTGACGGTGATGTGGCTCGCGCCCAGCTTACGCCAGGCCTCGACTTCGGCGCGGAGCTGATCCGGCGTGCGGTCGATGATCGTCATGGTCGCCTCGATGCCGATGGCGGCGGGATCGCGCCCGTAGCGCCGCGCCGACGCTCGCATCGTCTCGATCGCTCGTCGGCCGACGTCATCAGGCTGAAAGTTCGGCAGCCAGCCGTCGCCGAGCCGCGCGACGCGCTCGATGGCGGCGTCGGTGATGCCACCGATCCAGATCGGGATCGGCCGCTGCACCGGCAGCGGATTGAGCCCGCCGTCCCCGATGCGGTGATACCGGCCCTCGTAAGTAATGAGTGGGGCGGTCCACAACCGGCGCAGCACCTCGATCTGCTCGTCGGCGCGCCGGCCGCGGTTTTTGAAATTCTCGCCGCAGGCCTCGAACTCCTCCGGCTTGATCCCCACGCCGATGCCGAGCCGCAGCCGCCCGCGGCTCAAGACGTCGACCTCGGCCGCCTGCTTCGCCACCACCGCGGTGCCGCGCATCGGCAGCAGGAGAACGCCGGTCACGAGCTCGACCCTGCTGGTGAGCGCGGCGAGGAAGCCGAACAGCACGAAGAGCTCGTGGAACATGTCCTCCGCGTCGTGCACGTATTTCCAGTTGGGGCGGCTTTCCTTGTTGAGGCCGATGACTTGATCGAAGGCCGTGATGTGCGCGTATCCGAGCGCCTCCGCCGCCTCGGCAAAGTCGCGGATCGCCGCGGGGTCGGCTCCGATCTCGAACTGAGGAAACAAGGCGCCCAAGCGCATGACCGGACACTCCTCAAAGGGAAGACGACGGTTCGCCCAACTTCTAGCAGAATGCGCCGCGGGATTGCTCAGTCATTCACCACAATCACCGATAGCAATAATGAATTGAACCGCCCGAAGCAAATATTCGCAATCGTCGCCTTGACTCATCACTTACCCCATCGGAAGATCATCATAGGCGCGGCCATAATCATCAGCATCGATAGGGAGCGCAGTATGAGCAATCGCACAAGACTTTACGGTCGAGCGGTGGTCGGAGCGTTCGCGGCCGGCTTGTTCATGATGTCGGCCGCTCAGGCGGTCACCAAAGGGCCGGTGACCGACGAGATCGGCGTCGTGATGATCCCCAAGGGCGCGCCGATCGTGCTCGGCGGCTACTGGGTCTTGTCGGGCGCGGATCAGGCGCTCGGCATCGATCAGAAGCGCGGGGTCGAGCTCGCGATCAAGCATCACGGCAGTTCGTTCCTCGGCCATCCCCTCAAGCTCATCGCGGAAGATTCGGGATGCAACGCGGAGGGTGGACAGACCGCGGCAACCAAGCTTGCGTCCCATCCCGAGATGGTGGCTGTCGTTGGTCCGGCCTGCTCGAGCGAGGCGACGCCGGGCGCCCCGATCCTGTGGAAGGCGGGCATGATCAACGTCTGTACCTCCTGCACCGCACCCTCGCTCACCGCGCCCGACCGGAAGCCCGAGTATGCCGGATTTCTGAGGACCATTTACAGCGACAGCGATCAGGGTCGCTATGACGCCAAGTATGCGTACGAGGTGCTCAAGGCAAAGACCGTCGTGACGATCCACGACGGCAGCCCCTTCGCGCAGCAGCTCGCGGCCGTCATGGGCAAGAACTTCACGGCGTTGGGCGGCAAGGTGCTGTCTGAGGAAGCGGTGGCGCCCACCGATGTCGACATGCATCCGGTGCTGACGCGCATCGCGACCGAGCACCCGGATGTCATCTACTTCCCGGTCTTCGTTGCTGCGGGCGCCCAGATTCTACGCCAGGGCAAGACGACTCCGGGCCTCGAGAAGACGACGCTGCTTGGCGGTTCCGGGCTCATGGCGGCTGACTTCATCGAAGCGGCCAAGGAGGCCGCAGTGGGCTTCGATTTCACCTATCCCGATGTCTCCGCTGATGCGCAGGGCAAGGGCTATACTGCCTTCGTCGAGAAATATACGAAGGCCTATGGCGAAGGGCCGGTTTCTGGCTTCCATTCGAACGCGTACGACGCCGCGACCCTCGTCTTCATGGCGATCCAGAAAGTCGCCGTGAAGGACAGCAAGGGCGACCTCTACATCGGGCGCAAAGCGCTCCGCGATGCGGCCTTTGCGGTCAAGTTCGACGGCATCAGCGGGCCGATCGCCTGCGATCCCTACGGCGAATGCGCGCAGTTCAAGCCCGCCGTGTATCAGTTCACGAACGCCGATCCGAAGTCGTTCAAGATCGGCGTGAACCCGAAGAAGATCTGGCCCTAGGCCTGGAACTGGTGCGAGAGGGGAGGGTTCCGCTCAAGTCCCGGAACCCTCCTTCGCCGGCTGCGGCGCGGCTTGTTTTTCCGCGGCGCGGGTGAGCGGCGTGGACCGCCGTTGGACGAGGATCAAGCATGGCCACATCGGCGGCTGCGAGCCTGGTGCCTGACGGGGTCGAGCGCGTCTCGGCGCTGCGGCCGTTCCCGGTCGAGGAGTATCAGGATCGCTGGGTTCGCGTGCACGAGCGCATGAAGCTGCTCGGCTACGACGTCGCGGTGATCTGGGGCAAGACATCGGGCGTCTACGAGCGCGCCGGCGACACCCTTTATCTCACGAACTTCTTCTCGACCCACTCGGGCCAAGAGCCCGATACGGTGCTCTGGAATGGGCGGTCCTACAATGCGGTGATCATGCAGCTCGGCCAGCTGCCCGAGCTGATCACGGACGAGGGCGAAGCGCGGCTCGACGTCGTGGCCACCGACCGGTTTCAGGGGTCGTACGACCCCATCGAGGGCGTCGCCTCTGCTCTCAAGTCTCGCAAGACGGCCGGCAAGGTCGCCTTCATCGGATCCGACACGCTGCCGCTGAAATATTGGCTCCAGCTCGAGAAGGCCACGCCCGGGATCCAATGGGTCTTCGAGGACGACCTGATTCGCGACGTTCGGCTGATCAAGAGCCCGCGCGAGCTCGCGCTGTTCGAGGAGGCCGGTGCGCTGGTGACGCGCGCCGAGACCGCGTTGATGCAGGCGCTGATCGCGGGCAAGACCGAGGCGGATGCCGCGGCGGCCGGCGGCAAGATCCTGCTCGAGGCGGGCGGCGCCTGGCATCGCATCGCGATCTCGCACGGCGAGCGCAGCCAGTTCCTCGAGAGCGATCCGGTCACGGGGTTCAGCGTGGTGGCGCCGAAGCCGGGCGACATCGTCCACGGCTTCATCTACGGCCCGATCCTCAAGGGGTATTGGCTCGATCCCGGCCGCACGGCCGTGTGCGGCGGAAAACCGAGCGCGCAGCAGCGCCACTTGATCGAATCCCTCGTCGACGTGATGCGGAAACTCATGGCGGAGATCCGACCGGGCGTGAAGGTCAAGGATGTGGGCCTGCTGGGGGACGAGCTGTCGACCGCATCGGGGTATCGGAACGAGGTACTGAAGACCGCCTGGCCTTACTACGGACACAGCAACGGCTGCATGTGGGAGAAGCCCTACATCGAGCCGCGCCTGTGCTCGGACAGCGACCTTTTCCAGGAGAACATGGTGGCCAGCGTCGAGGGCTTCTTCACGGCACCCGGCGTCGGCACGGCCGTCTTCGAGACGAACTACATCGTCACCAAGGATGGCGTGAAGGAGATCACGCCGGTGCCTCACGTGTTCTGGTGACGGCGGAGCGGAACCCGACTGGACGAGAGATCAGGACGATGACCCGAAGCGACTTGCTCTCTGCGCGAACCTACGCCGACGTTCGAAAGCAAGTCACGGAGGCATCGACACTTCCGCCGCATTGCTACACGGGACAGGACTGGTACGACGCCGAAGTCGAGCGCATGTGGCGCCACAGCTGGTTGCTCGCCGGCCGGGTCGAGGAAGTCTCGAAGCCCGGCGATTATCATTGCATCGAGCTGCTGGGCGAGCCGCTCATCATGGTGCGCGCCGAGGATGATGCCGTTCGGGTGTTCTCCGCGGTCTGCCGTCATCGCGGGTGCCTGGTCAGGACGGGCGATGGCAACGACAAATATCTCTCCTGCCCCTATCACGGCTGGACCTACGGGCTGACCGGCGAATTGGTCAGCGTTCCCGGCATGCGGGAGGCGCGCAATTTTCGCCTGGAGGACTACTCGCTCGCCCGGATTCGCAGCGAGATCTGGGGCGGCTTCGTCTTCGTCAATTTCGATCGCGACTGTGCGCCTCTGCTCGACGGCTTCGGGGAATTGGCCGAGCGGCTGAGGCCGTATCGCTTCGAGGAGATGGTGGTGACGAAGAAGTTCGTGACGTCGATCGAGGCGAACTGGAAGCTCTGGCTGGAGAATTCGCGCGAGGGATATCACGCGCCCGTGGTCCACGCGAAGAGCTATCAGCGTTTCTACCAGAAGGGCGGCTCGCAGGAGTGGCGGTACTCGGGCCGGCCGGGCGTCTGGGAGATG